>JAKPXC010000002.1 GCA_029567705.1 Candidatus Cloacimonadota bacterium | reverse complement strand
GGTTGATCGTCCCCACCCTGGTCCTGATCTCCGGATGCCTCCTGCCAAACTCCTCCAGGGCCGCGATCTTGCCGGGATACAAAGACACTCCCTGCTTCCAATAGCCCAGGTAGATATATCCCTTGCCCCGGTAATACTTTACTACGCCATAGCTCTTTTTCACGCTCAGGTCCGGATACAACTCCATCAGCCGGGCCTCCAGCCTCAGATACAGCTCCCGCCGCTCGTCACTCACGGAATCTATGTATGCTTGCACTTGTGGGTCCATGCTCACCTCGTTTGTGGGTTTATGAGACAGGATAATCGGGCTGTAAGAGGCAGGCAAAAAAGTCCTCATGCAAGACCGTTACACATCGTCGTGACGCTGGCATCAGAGCTTGTGCGAAAAGACCATTTGAGCCCCGTCAGGGGCGCTACTTCAGATAGACATACACCTATTCTTCGCATGTATCGAGTCCCGTCAGGGACGGCAGTTTAGATTACTCTATCACCTATGAAGCCTCTGTCTGACAGTATCCCAAGCATCTGAACTGCCGCTCCTGACGGAGCTTTGAAAAGGGGTTTTGAGGCCGTGTGATCTATCTGAACTGCCGTCCCTGCCGGGACTCTCAATGCCGTATTCTTTATAGACGACCACTGTTTTGCACAACCATTGAACCCGGTGATACTGATCATTCAACAGCCTCAATACGGTAACGAGATAAGCCCTATCATGGACATTTCACCTTGCTGGGATGCACACTTATCAACGGGACGGTCAGATGAGGAATGAGGATCTTCTAGCATTTTATCTGCTTGAGGGGAGAATGTTTGAATCCTGTTCCCGCCTTTCCGCTTATTTATGTAGACCGTCCAACACACCGAAAACATTTGACATTTTATCCAGGCTCACCCTTATATGCTTCGAAGGCGAAAAGATGAATAGAGCATACTATCAGGACCCCGTCAGCAGCTTTGCGAGCAAAGACAGCCGCATCATCCTGGCTGAGCTGGCCCAGACCACGGTTGCAAACATCAATGTGCATATCCGCAACATCTTCACCGAGGGCGAGCTGGAGCCGGAAGCAGTTATTAAGGATTTTTCAATAACTGCCACCGATGGCAAGAACTACCTTAACCAGGATGAGCTGGATATCCTGAACAGGAAGGCTGGGAAGGATTTGCGCGACCATACAACATCCTGTGCCCGGCCTGGCTTTCCATCGAAAAGCAGGCCAAGTGAAGAGGAGCAAGCAGGTCAAATTGAGACTGAGTTCTAGGAGAAAGGAGCTATCATGCAGATTATAAATGAGATTCTTGCCAGAGAAGAAGGAAAAACACTGGAATTCAAGCTTGATTGCAGTTCTCTGGAGCCGATAGTAAGGACAGTGATTGCCTTTGCCAATACAGCAGGTGGCCAAATTCTTATTGGTATCAGGGATAACAGCAAGGAACTTGTTGGAGTAGAAGACCCTACCAGCCATGAATCCAGATTGTGTAATGCCTTTTCCGATATGATTAGCCCACAATTGATTCCGGATATCAATGTGGTAAGCTATAGAGGTTTATCGCTGTTATTGATAAGTGTTCCCCATCTAAGCGGACCCTATTACCTCAGGTCTGCAGGCTTGGAGCGTGGTACTTTTATCCGCTTGGGATCATCAAACCGTGCAGCAGATTCAGAAATGCTTGAAGAGCTTAAACGGCAAGCACAAAACGTGTGTTTTGACGAAACTCCTCTGCCAGGAATGAACTCGGAACAAATTGACTTCCGAGTAGCTTCCGAGCTCTTTGCCAAGCATGGTAAAAGCATTGATATAAATAAGCTTATAAACTTGGGAGCTCTGCAAAACATCGGTGGCAAGGTGGTGCCCAGCATTGGTGGGATTCTCCTGTTTGGGGTAAAAAAAGAAGATACTCTGCCTGATGCCAGGATCAAATGTGCCAGATTCAAAGGGACAAATAGCACAGTCTTTCTCGATAGTTACGAGACCTGGACTGGTTTAATCAACGCTGTTGATGAAGTTATAGCGTTTATTCGCAGACACACCAGGCAAGGACTGGAGATTGGCGCCGCTTCACATCAAGTAATGCCTGAATATCCTGATATTGCGCTTCGGGAAGCTGTTATCAATGCCATAGTTCACACTGATTATTCAAGCAAGGGGATGAGCATCCGGGTTGGAATATTTGATGATAGAATTGAGATCAGCAATCCTGGTGGTTTGCCCTTTGGCATCAGTATGGAGCATCTCTTCTCCGGAATCTCCAGATTGAGGAACAGAGTAATAGGCAGAGTGTTTCATGAACTGAGATTGATTGAGCAGTGGGGTAC
>JAKPXC010000050.1 GCA_029567705.1 Candidatus Cloacimonadota bacterium | reverse complement strand
TTCACTTTATCCCCTTGTCTCTTTTGCGTTACAGTTTGTCAAAGCCTTAATAAGTCAAGTGAATTCTGAGCTTGGCTTTGATCCATGAAATCCATTATCATGCGGCAATCATAGCACAAATTCACATCCTTCAATACACTAAGCTGTGTTTATCTCTTTCCATCAGGTAGAAGCCATTGTTCGCGTCTTACATGGATACAAGTTTATAACAGAATCAGGAAGAACTGCTTAGACTTGGTCAAATCCTTCCATGCAATAGCTTTAATCAGCTTTTCCTCATAAAGGCTCCTCATTTGTTTCCCCTGCAATTCTGCCGCAATTCTGCCGCAATTCCGCCGGCTTTGCGGCGGAATTGCGGCGGTAGTGCGGCGGAAACCACTGAGGAAGGCATGAGCGATTGTCATGGTTGAATATGCATCACTCGTTCAGGCGATTCGGATCCCATAAAACCTTGCAGTTCTTCAGACCAATCAAAGGTATCGACTCTCCAGCGGAGACTTCTCCCCCTGTAGTCGTTCGCCATATTGACCGGGAACACTATCTCCAAGGGATCTTCTTCAACGGAGATATTCAGATCCTGATGCCAGATATAATCGTAGTTCTCATCCATCACAACAACTCGGCATTTGGATACATAGCCACTTCGGTTAAAGCTGAAGGCAATCTGCCCCGGAATCACAGTGGCATTGTTTTCTGGTGCTATAAGCAGGCTCTTTGCCAGTAGTCCGTATGAGACTGTATCGCTCCTGGCACTGTTGCCGGAGGTATCGACTAAATCGATGAAGTAGGAATAGACTACTCTCTCCTGCAACTGCTGCTTTGAATCCAGATAACTGGAGCGATTCGCCATGATGGAGTCAATCAGAACCGGTTCTGTATTCAAATCATCAAAGCGATAGATTTTCACGTGGCTCAGATCAGTATCTACAAATGGTTCCCACATTACTCGCAACCAGTTGCCATCCGGGACAGTATCGATCCCGTTGTTTTCTTCAGATAGAGGAGGGTTCATCGTGAAGTTATCTCCCACATCAGCAAGATGAGGCACTAAAACTGGCGCTACGGGAGGTATTGTGTCATGGTCTGGTTCATCTTCTCCGGAACAGCCCATCAGACTTATGATGATGAACAGGGACAGCAGTATCGAGATAACGTTGAATTGTTTCATATCTATCTCCTAAAAATCGAATCTCAAGCCGAGACGATTGGTTATTCCTACCGGATTGGTGATGAGTGCATAATCCAAATCCACCCCGTAGACTTGAACGCTAGCGCCACAGCTCAGGTTTTTGTTGTAATAACCCAGCCGAAGACTGGCCTTCTGATTATACTCCCATTCGAGACCGTAATGATTTGTCCCTTCATAGACATAGTCGTGGTCATAAGCGAGAACAAGCCTGGATTTCAATGCCGGGATAGGCTGATCCAGGGATAAACCGACTTTGGTATTGAATAGCACTTCATCGGAGTGTTGGGTAGCAGTATCCCAGTTGATATTGGTTCCGGCAAGATCTTGGAAAGCAAGCCCAAAATTGATGTCTCCAAAGTCCTCGTAATCGAATATGACTCCCATATCTGTCTTGATATGCAGGCCAAAATCAAAACCGGTGCCATCACCTATATGGTCATAAACTTCTCTTTTGATGTATTTTACGCTTCCTCCAAAGGAGAACTCGAAAGGAACCTCAAAGAAGAGCCAACCCATATTGGCATCGTAATGGATCTTTTTGGCAAAAGCAAATTGATATAGGTTGTCCGTGCTTTTAAAATTACTATCGGGCACTCCCGGCAAGTGAGCAGCGCTGTCGTTTATACGTTCGTCCACATTAGTGCCATTCAACCAGGTTTCATCAAAGTGAGGGATGTCATCAACGGTAAGACGGGTTATGTTGATGCCAATAGTAACATTATTGGGTAATGGCTGACAGTATGCGTAATTGTCATAGGAGGCCAGGCCATTGTAGAGGAATGCATGCATGGCAGAAACCTGAGCTTTTTCCATCTGAGCAATACCTGCAGAATTCCAGTATATGGCTGAACAATCGTCTGCCACAGAAGCAAAAGCACCACCCATTCCCAAAGATCGGACTCCTGCACCGATGGCCATGAAATCACCGGCATAACGCCCTGCTGTCAGGCAGATGGAGCTACTGATCAGGATCAACGTAAGTATTATATATTTCATTTTTATGCTCCTATTTCAATATGACCATTTTCATGGTTTTCTCAATTGTTCTGGAGCCCTTTTTGGCTATCACCTTGTAGAAATAGGTTCCGTTTGCCAAAAGGAAGCCCTGTTCATCTCTGCAATCCCAGGCATATACAGTTCTGGGATACTCGTGATAACCTACTCCTCCCGGAAGATTACTGAATGTCTTTACCAGCCGACCTCCGATTGTGTAGACTTTTATTGAGACGTTATCAGCATCATCTGTGAGAATATAGGTAAACCTTGTGCGGCCGTCATTTTTGGGATCCTGCACTGCACTCCCGGCCATTACCGGATTGGGATAATTGCCAATGTTTGTGATGTCAAACTCATCGTTTACATTGAACTGGATGGTTCTGGTATTGGCATTTGAATTGACATCGCTACAATCCACCAGCAAGTAGTACGAACCTTTAGGCAGATTGAGCTGATATTTAACCGGGATTCTATTGATGTTATCAGAATTTATTGCAAGAGTATAATCACTGGCAGGAACCGGTTCGCCATTAAGGAAGAGTTTGATAGTGTTTTCGACCACGTTGATCCCGTTTGCATCAGAAAGCAACAGCGAGATGATCCCCTGCCCGGATACAAAGCCACCGATGGTGAATTCCTGATCCTGAACATTCACATCTATGGAGGGGCCGGTTCTATCAGCATTGCGGTATATAGTGTATATCCCTTGCCTGCTCACTTCAAAGACCACTTTATTCAACGAAGCGGAAATGTTCCCACCTTGTCTCATCCATTTCTGGTAGGTTGGATCCCAGCGATAGATAAAGAAGTTGTTCTGGGCTTCATAGAGCTGAGTAAGTGAATCAGTCGTGTTGTAAAAGAAGCTCAGCTTAATCTTTTTATTGTTCAGGAAGATTCCCAGGCTGTCAACCAAAGACGAATCAAAGGTTTTTACTTCATAAGGAAGGGAGTAGAAACTGCTTGTGCTGGTGGGCTGATTCCGCATTAATATCTCGTATATATCGGGCTGGTTATTGGGCGTCAAGGTTTCTGCACCACTCACCGAAAACACTGAGCTATGTCCCGAGGGCACCATACCGGCAGGGATCTCACAAGTCATATTGAAATCAACACTGGCAAGCAATCCCCCATTGGAATCCACTGTCTGGAAATTGAATGGTAAGCTTAGCCTGATAATGTTGTTAGTATTGAAGAAGAGTTCCCATTCAGAGAATGCTCCCGTGCTGTTTACCCTAACCTCCAGATTCAAATCGGCACTGGGCAAGCCTACGAGATTGATATATTCCCAACGCTCTTCATTAACCGCCAGGCCATTCATAGCCTGTTCGGAGTGCAGCATGGTGTTTCCACCGGTTTGCGAATAATACAGGCGCAGATCTGTCGGTATTGAAGCGGCATTCCCAGTGTTTTTAACCAACACTTTTAGCCGAACCTGGTTGTTATCCGGGGCCATCTGGATATCTCTAAGCATCAGGTCTGGCCCGGCAATAACCAGAGAGTACAAGGGAGATTCTGATACACCTGCTGTGGTTATCACCCGATATTTGTAAAAGAGCTCTTTACCGGTTCTGTGTTTGCCCAAATAGCCTTGTGTCCTGTAAAGGGTGGCATCTGCGTTATCTACTTGCATGGGCAGATCTACCCATATACCCCCCTGGCTTGTGCTGTCAGTTCTAACCAGACAGGTGATTGAGAGAAGTTCATCATGACTGAAGAGCTTTGCCTCAAATCGGGTAGAATCCTGCCAGGTGGGTTGAACCGGAAGAACTTTGTTATGATATACAGCCGGTCGTCCCACACCAAAAGCAGCCAGACCAACATACTCGTTTGTGCTGGAATAACCCGTTATATTCAAAGTTCTTTGGTAAATGGAATCCGCCGTGGTAGGCACAACATAGCTGGCATTCCACTGACCCTGTACAACCGGAAGATCGTATGGAACGTTTATGATCTTTCCGCTGTTCTTCATCACATGAAGCCTGGCAGCAGTAACATCTTGAGGGAATTGCACAGATACACGTAATGTATCTCCGGGGCTTAAGCTCATATTATGTGCTGTCACATTCATCCCCGGTATCGGCTTCTTCATGTGAATTAGGGGATCTCCCAGATAGGCCGTCCCGTTGGTAAGAGCATAACGGGGAGCTGTCGAACTGGTGGTAGTAAAGAATCTGGCTTTGGTAAAAATCAATGCTTCTCCAATAGTGGGGAAATCATGCCTAAAGAGAGCTTCTGTGATAGCCAGTCCATAGTCCTCGTCTTGATCCAGATAACCCAGTCCGGAGAAGCCAACCGTACCAATGGCACCCTTATTGGGTTGAAGCACCAAAGCTTCACTGATGGAAGCAGCGCCATTGGTATCGAATGCCGAGGCATAACAGGCCAGACTCATGAAGACTGGATAGGTAGTGTTGTTTAGTGTAGCTACATCGTTAAAATTGAAGAGGTTATAATCCGCCCAAACACGTCCTCCGCCATGACCCATGAACTGTACGTAGGTTGAGCCGCTATTTATGGCGTCCTTCAGGTTGAAGGTTCCACCGAAATAGTCTCCACTAACTGTTTGAGTGGTTGTAAAGACCCTGGTCACGCGGTAGTAATCTGGGATGTTCTTCCTTCTGATCCGCTCAGATTGAACAGAGAAGATATCATTGCCATCGTTAATCTTCCCTCCCGCAGTGAGTGTGATATGGCTGTTCCATAAACGATTGTTCAAGGGTTCGTTGCGATAACGGGTTGCCTTTGTGGCATAATCAAGTATCTGCTGAGGAGTCCAGACATTTAGACGAGCTATGGATATATCGGCAACTATGTCTTCTCCAACGATACAGCCAAACCAGTTATCACTGGCTGTTGCTCCATGCTTGTATGTCCAGGTTTTCTTCACAGGAATAAGATTATACTTTCGGGATGGACTGCTGTCCCTGGTGTCATCCACTCCTTCACCCAATAGAATGAGGTGCTGTAGCCTGGGGCCAGACCAATTGTTATAAGCATACTTGGCAAAGTCTCGGATTACTTCTGCGGAGACGATTCCGCTATTGAACTCATCATATATATCCTGAATATCTACAATAGTTACTTCATGCCCCTCGGATTCCCAGAGACTTACCAAGGTCTGAGTGCCTTCTTCATTGATGAACTGCCGGGGACTGATGAGCAATACATTTGCGGAGTTATTAGGGTTCTTTAGGTCAGAGGGATAGTTCATTCTGATCAGCTTCGGAAGCTTTTTCATGCTTTCGGTTACAGCGTAGTATTGAATAGAAGTACTGAAAACACTATCTTGGAAAGTAACCGACCAGGGAGCAATCCCATCCGTATTGAAAGGCTCTATCTGCAGACTACTGAAGACACTGGAACCTATCTTATACAGAGATACATCGCTGGTGGAAAAACCTTCCAGCTGGAATTGGTAGAGCCCATTGGGTCTATTTGAGGGCTTTGAAAACTTGATGTAATCTTCGGAAGTCTTATACTCCCTCCAATAAGTTACATCTGCCCAATCCAACATGACCTGCTCCCTATCCCCCATAACTGTATTTCCGGATAGACTAATATAAAGGTAATTGGTACCATGAGTGAAGTAGGTATTGGCAATCGGGTTCTGGTTTTGAAACAACTTCTCATTCTGACCTGTCCAAGTGTGGCTATTGATCATAGCCTGGTTTATCCGCACAGTTGCTTCATGATCCCATTGGCCGGGCATGACCGATTCAGAGTATGTGAGGCCTTGCAGCATAACTTTGGCACTTCCGGAGCGGATAGTAGTATCTTTGGGGTACTGAAGTTCAAAGGGAAAGATATCCAGATTGGGAGCACTGATCTTCTTCCAGAACCAAAGGTCTTCCCTGTAGTAGTTTGCATTACTCGCAGTCCATTTGTTACCGAGTTTATCGCTTACTAGTTGCTGCTCCAGGTGCACCGTGTGCTCATAAGCATCCGGAACGATGTAGTTAGAGGAGTTGGAATCCACCAATCCACCATTCTCTACCATCATACGTGCACCCAGCCTATCAACCAAGCTCAGGGTATAGACGTTCTCACCAGTATAATCATCGTAGTAGCCTGTATCGCCGTAATGTCTGTCTCCATAGAATTCGAAGTAGTCACCGGGATCAAAGCTGCCGTCGGATTCTCCTACAAAGGCAATGGGAACCTGGCCAAACTCGCTGCTTAATTCAAGATAGCGCGGATCAACCGATTCCACTCTCCAATTCATCTCCAAGTCAAAAGAATCCACCAAGGCATCCACATAGTTCTTGATATACTGGTAACTAATCTTGTAGATACCTTCCTGATCAACCACCAGTTGAATCTCATTGATTCTGGATGTCCCGGCTCTGGGACTCTGATAAGTGTTGTCCTGTTCCCTGGGAACTCTCCATGCGCGCGAGCTGGCATTATTGATGAAGAAACTATCACCAACGGAATCTATTGGATTCTCAGATATCTGCCAATCTGGGCTTGCGGTACGACTGCCGACAATCTGAACCCTTAACCTTAGTTTGTTGCTTACCAAAAGCTCACGTTCTGAAGCTCTGTATTGGAAGGGGAAAACCTGCAGAGGAACGAAGCTTCTATCCCCTATGCAAGCCGTAGCTTCACTAGAAACTTGCAGCTCTGGATACAGCACAGACCTGCTGTATGATCGGTTATCCTGATAGAACACATAGCTGGGCTCTTCACCATCCAGCACCAGTTTCAGTGCCGGTACCAATCGCACATCTCTCACCTGACTGGTTTGGCTATCCATGATCTCCACCCGGATGCTTCCTCCGGAAGGAACTCCCACCGCTGTGGAAAACGATAAAAGCTGGGGTTGACCTTCTTCTCCAAACACGCTTCCATCTTCAGCCAGAAGCTTTTTCCAAGATTGTCCGCCCAAGCTAACATCCTCCAAGGAATACTCTGGCAGATTGAATTCCAGGATTAACTCAGATTCACTTTCACTGATCAGAGTAAATGGGCTTGCTGCTAGCCAGATTGGTAGCAGCAACAATAGTATCGTTATATACTTATGCATTATATCTCCGCATTTAGTAAAGCTTGTTTGACCTCAGGCCGATATCTTTCCGATAGTACATGCCTTCAAAGCTAACCTTTTTGGCATCACGATAGACCTTTTCTCTGGCTTGCATGAGATCATCTCCCAAGCCAGTCAGCATCATCACTCTGCCTCCGTTGTTGACCAAGCCTTCTCCCTTTTGAGCGACTCCTGCATAACAGATGCTGGACTTGATACCCTCATCCAAAGTGATGGGATAACCAGTCTCGGGAGTGCCTGGATAGTTCCGGGAAGCCAGAACCACAGTAACAGCCGTTCTATCGAGCCAGTTCAAGTGAACTCTATCCAGTTCATGTCTATCGATTGCTTGGCAGATATCCACCAGGTCTGTATCAAGGAGAGGCAAAACCGCCTCTGCTTCAGGATCACCCCAACGGCAATTAAATTCTAGCACTTTGGGACCATCTGAAGTAATCATCAATCCACAGTAGAGAATACCCGTGAAGGGACATCCCTCTGCATACATAGCTTTTAGGATTGGGTATATAATCTTACTTTCGATCTCATCTCTATAGGGTTCCGCTTCCGGGACAGGAGCAAGAACTCCCATGCCGCCGGTATTGGGACCACAGTCGTTGTCATAAAGTTGTTTGTGATCTTGGGAGAAGATAGTACTTACGTGATTTCTCCCATCACAGAAACTAAAGAGCGACACTTCCCATCCTAACAAGTATTCCTCGATAATCACACCTTCTTTACTGGGATTCTGGAAAAGAAATAAAAGTGCTTCTGTTGCTTCTTCAGGGGAGTCCGCAATATATACTCCCTTTCCGGCAGCGAGGCCATCTGCCTTGATAACTACCGGGTAGTTAAAGCCTACCAGCGCCCTGCATGCTTCCTCATAAGTTCCCGCCTTCACATATTCTGCGGTCGGAACTGAATACTTCTTCATCAAAGCCTTGGCAAAAGCCTTGCTGGTTTCTATTCTGCCTGCAGCTTGGGTGGGGCCGATCACTCTGATCCCCGAAGCTCTCAGGAAGTCCGTAAGACCATCTGCTACAGGCTGTTCTCCTCCGATAAAGACATAATCAATCATATTACTCTTACAATAGTCCTCTATCTCAGTAAAACCGGAGAGTTTAACACAAGGATGCGTCTTGGCTATTCCAGCATTGCCGGGAGAAACAACCAAACTCTCTACTTTCGGACTCCTTGCAAAAGCATCGGCCAGAGCGTGTTCTCTGCCGCCGCTTCCAATAATCAGTATCTTCAAAATCTATCTGCTCCCAAGTTTCTGTATCATGGAAATTAGTGCATGTTCTGCCGCTTTGATGCGGATCATTTCACGGTTGCCGGTGAGGATAAGCTTGTGACTCCAAACCTCTCCTTTGCATCTGTAGGCAAAACACACTGTTCCAACCGGTTTATCAGGACTTCCTCCCTCAGGGCCGGCTATCCCGGTGATTGCGATTCCCAGATCGAGACGATGAAGCTTGAAAAGCCCCACCAGCATAGCCCTGGCAACCTCTTCACTTACTGCTCCATGCTCTTCCAGTAGTTCCTCAGTGATTCCCAGTATGCGGGTCTTGAGATCGTTATGATAGCTCACTACACCACCCATAAAGTAATCACTGCAGCCACTATTGTCTGTGATCAATCTGCTGAGGAGACCTCCGGTGCAGGATTCGGCGACTGCCAGCTTTAATCCGGAATTATACAACTGCTCATGCAAGACACAGGCAGGAGAACCTGCGTCAAAAGCCCAGACGTGCTTTCCTATCAGTTCTATAAGCTGGGTTTCAAAGTAATTGATCTGATCCTGATTGGTTCCATAAAGCCTGATATCCACCCTCCCTGTTTGCGGAAGCCAGGCCAGGCTCAACCCTTCAGGGGGTTGTAGATTCCGCATAAGCTCCGCCAAGGCAGATTCGGAAACCCCAGCCGTGTGGATATTCCTGATCAGGACGGTCTCTTTATGATACTTGTTGACCAAGATGCTCTGCATGTGATCTTCAAAGAGTTCTTTCATTTCAATAGGCACACCCGGCAGCGCAAAGAAGCTCTTCTGCTCCGCTTCATAGAACAGACCGGGAGCGGTTCCAAGTTTATTGCTTAGTGCCTTGAAATTGGTGGGTACCATCGCCTGATTGCGATTAATCTCTGGAGCTTTCATGTTCCTGCGGGAGAAGAGAGAAACCACGTAGTTCCATATCTCTTCATCGAAGACCAGGCTTGAGCCAAAGAACTCCGCAATGCACTGCTTCGTGATATCGTCCGCAGTTGGTCCAAGTCCACCTGTCGTGATCACCACATCGAAACTATTCCAGCAATGTGTCAGAGCCCGTTTGATTTCTTCCGGATCGTCCTTGATCGTAATGGCATAATCCACCGGCAAGCCTATGCCTGCCAGTTTATCAGCCAAATAATACAGGTTGCTGTTCAGGGTTCTTCCCAGCAGAATCTCGTTTCCTATGGATATAATCGCAGTCATATCAATATGATTTGGCAAAGATCACTCGCAGCTCGGATTCCTTGCCGCAGCAGATGCACTTGCCTTTCTCATGCTGATTCTCAAAGGGAATACAGCGGACGGTAACCTTGAGATCTTCTTTGATCTTCTCTTCACAAGCCACATCTCCGCACCAGGGAGAGAAGGCAAAGCCTCCATGAATCTCAGGCTGGGCAGCATTCTTTGGTGTGAAGAAACGATAAAACTCACTACTTTCATCAATCCGGATGATATTCTCATCCCGGAAAGCCAGCGCTCTTTGGTAGATATTCTCTTGAATCTCAGAAAGAGTCTTGATCACATAATCGCTCAGTTCCGCCACCGGCACGGATTGTTTGTCCCGGGGTTCTGCATCACGACGGGCTACCATCACGGCAGCACTTGCCACGTCTCTGGGGCCAATCTCGATCCTGAGCGGGATGCCTTTCTTGATCCAATACCAATTCCGTTCACTGGAAGTCAGATCCCGATCGTCAAGTTCTGTATATATCTCTATGTCTTCAAAGTATTTGTGCTTTAGATTGGATACGATATCGGCAGCCATGTCCAGCACAGCTTTCTTCTCTTCCTCATCGCGATAAATGGGAATAATCGCCACATGCGAAGGAGCAACCTTGGGCGGCAGCACCAAGCCGTTATCATCACTGTGAGCCATGATCAAAGCACCTATCAGACGTGTAGAAACTCCCCAAGAGGTTGTCCAGGCTTCCTGATATTCGCCTTGACGGTTCTGGAAGCGGATTCCGCTGGCTTTGGCAAAATTCTGCCCCAGGAAGTGAGAAGTGCCGGATTGCAATGCCTTCTTATCCTGCATCATGGATTCTATACAATATGTGTTTACCGCTCCAGGGAATTTTTCCCCCTCCGTTTTCTCTCCCTTGATCACTGGAAGGGCAAGATACTGCTGAGCAAATTCTGCATAAACATCCAGCATCTTGAGAGTCTCTTCCATGGCATCTTCCTGGGTTTCGTGTACAGTATGGCCTTCTTGCCAGAGGAATTCAGCAGTCCTGAGGAAGAGCCTGGTTCTCATCTCCCAGCGGACGATATTTGCCCATTGGTTGATTAACAGAGGGAGATCCCGGTAAGAATTGACCCACTTGGCAAAGGAAGCTCCAATAATGGTTTCAGAAGTGGGACGCACGATATAGGGCTCGGTGAGTTCTCCTGCCACTTTCAAGCCACCCTGACCATCGTCTTCAAGCCTGGAATGTGTGACTACAGCACACTCTTTGGCAAATCCGGAAACGTGCTCGGCTTCCTTTTCGAAATAGGATTTGGGGATGAAGATCGGGAAATAGGCGTTACGATGGCCGGTTTCTCTGAACATCTTGTCCAAGTTTCGTTGTATGTTCTCCCAGATGGCATAGCCCCAGGGTTTTATCACCATGCAGCCTCGGACATCGCTGTTTTCAGCCAAGTCGGCGGCTTTTATAACTTGTTGATACCATTCCGAGTAGTTCTGCTCTCGGGTTGGCTCAATGGCAGTTTTCTTCTGCTTGCTCATTATCTGACTCCAGTTATTTTTCCATAAATCCCATTCAATACAAAGAGGGATATCTGTCAACTGAATCAAGGCCAGAGATGATATCAAGCCCAAAAGCGGAGTTGACGATTGTCACATATAGGGACGGAGTTTTCCTCTTTTGAATGGTAAATACATAAAATCCGGGAACTTAGCGTTCTTCACAAAGCCGCCATGCCATAACTTATTGTAGAATAAGTCTTTCCTTAACCGAGGTTAAGGATGGGTTTAGGAATCGTATTAGGAAGCCATCAGGAAGCCGAGAAGTGGGTCCAGGATCCCGATAGATACTTTATACGAAAGTTATAGCCTAGCCATTCTTAGGCAGGCGTACAGTGAAGGTGGAACCAAATCCTTTGGTGCTTTCTATCTTTAGATCAGCGCCCAGCATTTTCAGATAATTCAGGCTTAGTTTAAGCCCTATTCCCATGCCAAATTCTTTCATAGTGCCTTCTTTGGACACCATGGATTGGGCCAGGAGTTTCTCAATTTCCTCGGGGGTCATGCCGACGCCTGTGTCTCTGATCACAACAGTTGCCCAAGGCTCTTCTTCAGAGACTGTAATGCTGATCTCACCGCCTTCGCAGGTGAACTTGATGGCATTACTCACTATGTTTCTGAACACGGTCTTGAGGGCATTGGGTTCGCTCTTGATTAGCAGATTGCCTTCCCAGGGTTTATAATTCAGATTAATCTTCTTCTGTTTTAGCTGGGCATTATACATCTTAACCACGCTATTGAGAATGCCGGCTAGATCGACTTGGCGCTTTAGGTGGCTCAGGCCTGAAGAATGCTTGTTGGCCTCGATCCAGATGAGCATCTGGGAAAGCAGATCGGCAGTTTCATCCAAGGATTCAGTCATGTCCCGCAGGAAGTTATCTTTATCTTCGGAGGTAAATTCACCCTCCAGGATCATTCGCAAGAGCACAGCGGAAGTAGAGACCGGACCTCGTACATCGTGAGAAATAACTCGTACCAGTGTATCGAGCATGGTGATAGTTTCGTTCAAGTCTTTATTAGTTCTACTCAGCTCCTCAGATTTCTGCTGGATCAACCGGTTGGAATTCTGTAACTCTGCGTTCTGCAGCCTAACGGATTCGCTCTGTTCCTCAAGCTTTCTTCGCAGGTAGCTTGCCTCAGTTTTGGAAATCATGTTTTCAGAAAGCTCGGTGATTTTATCGTTCAAGAGTTCTATGTGCTTATTGGCAAGATCCAAGGCTTGATCATGCTTACCTGTCTTGGCATAGATTGTGGCAAAGACTTTATATATCTGCTCGTCCAGCTTGACGAGATCGAGCTTGGCAGCGATCTCCTGGCTCTGGATGGCATATTCCATGGCCTTGTCCATATCTCCCTTCTCAAGGTAGCTTTTAGCAATCAGAGCAAGGCAATTGGCTTTGGAATCCTCCAAGAAACCGGGTTGAAAGAGTGAAAGCCCTTTATGGAAGTACTCCAGGGATTTGTCATAGTCCTTGATGTGACTGAAGATCGTGCCAATATTGTTATAGCAGAGAGAGAGATTAGATTCGCCAAAGTATTTTTTCCTCAGTTCCAAGCCCTCAAAGGCCAGCCGCAATGCTTCCTCATACTGTCCCAGATCAGATAAAGCGAGGCTTAAGTTATTCTTTGCCATATAGGTGACTTGAGCGTCATTATACTCTTCTGCCAAAGCCAAGGCTTTTTCATAGGCTTCTTTGGCCTTTTCGATCTGGCTGGCCTGCCGGTAGGCATTCCCCAAGCTCATATAGGCAGAATTCATTCTTTCTGCAGCACCGAGTGATTCCAGCAGATCGAGCAGATCATAAGCCATATCGATAGCTTTGGCAAACTGGCGGGTGTTTCCGTAGCCTATAACCAGATTGTTCAGCAGATTTGACCTGAACATGGGGGTTATATCGCCATTTAAAAGCCTTTCCCATATCTCTATGGCAGCAAAATAGTGGCCTTCTGTGGCCAAGGCAATTGCCCTGGAATTGTGGATTCGGTCAAGAGAGTCATTAAGCTTGTTCTGAGTAGCATAATCAAGAGCAATATCCAGCAGCTTCTCAACAGCTTCATGATCGTGCAGGCTGAGATAATAGCGGATCTGCCCTTCAAGAATGTCTATCTTTGCCAGCTCATTGCCTGTAAAATCAAGCTGTTCGAGCTGCTTGGAAACATATTCGTAAGCTATTATAGACTTATCATGTTCACCTGTTGCCAGGATCTGCAATTCTTCTTTGATTCGTGCTAAAGTCTCAGAATCGGGCTTAGCTAAATTAGTTACCATCTATTGTACTGCCTCACTATTTATCTGGTACTGGAACGCGTAACTTATGCGCTCCAATTTTGACAAGGACTTTTCCGCTATTTACTTCTCATTATTGCTGAAGCTGAGGAAGGAGTTCAACAGTAGGGCAATAATCACACCACTATTGTACTACGCTTTGCAAGAATTGATCAGGCTTTGGTGCTATTCGTACCTCAGAGCATCAATCAGGTTCAGATTAGCTGCTTTCTTGGCTGGATACCATCCAAAAAAGATCCCAATCACACATGAGAAACCCACTGAAAGCATGATAGACCACGGGGTAACGGTGACTGCCCACCCCATGGATTTACCGACGATTCCGGATGTAAGGAATCCTAGGCCTATCCCGACTACTCCACCTAGAATACTTATGGTGATCGCTTCGATGATGAACTGAAGAAGAACGTCTTTCTTACTGGCACCAACAGCCATGCGAATGCCAATCTCTTTGGTGCGCTCTGTCACGGAAACCAGCATGATGTTCATGATACCTATGCCTCCCACCAGTAGGGAAATCCCGGCAATACTGGCCAGAAGAATAGTCATAGTGTTTGAGACGGAATTTGCAGCATCAGCCAGATCGGTCTGAGTGCGAACCATGAAGTCTTCAGAAGTGGTACCCCGATGACGGCTTAGAAGCAGGTCTAGGATATCTTGCTGAACAATCATGATCTTTTCTTTGGATTCTGCCGAGACCATCACCATCATGTTTCTCCAGCGTTGACCCAGCAATCTGGTATAGACGGTTGTATAGGGGGCAATAACGGTGTCGTCCTGATCCATTCCCATGGCATTCTGTCCCTTGGCTTTAAGGACACCCATTACTTTGAAAGGAACGTTCCTGATCCTGATTATCTTATCGATGGGGTCTACATCTCCAAACAGTCCTTCTGCTACAGTCTTGCCTATCAGGCAGACTTTGGCTCCATTTTCCACATCCGAGGAATAAAACAAAGTCCCCTGTTCAGCTTGCATATCTCTAATAAAGAAGTAATCGGCATCTACACCCATGATTCCGGTACGCCAATTACTGCCTTCATATTTGAGTTGCCCACCGGTGGTATAAACCGGTGAGGCATAGAGCACACCATCCAGTTTATCACGAATAGCCTCGACATCTTCCACCTCAAGGAGATTGCCTGAGCCAGCTTCGGAACGTGCTCCGGAGCGTTGGTTGGAGAAGTTTGAACTTACAATAATGACGTTTGTACCCATGCTATTGATCTGATCGTCCACGATCTTCTGTGCTCCCTGCCCGATTGCAAGCATGGCAATAACAGCCGCCACACCGATCATAATGCCAAGCATCGTGAGAAAGGTGCGGGTCTTGTTTCTGCTGAGTGATTTAAAGGCAATTCTGAGTATTCCAAAGATATTCATGCTTCTTCCTCTTCCACAATAGGTGGCAGCTTGGCCAGGTCTTCCAAAGCGTTTCTCTGTTTATGATTGAGCACATCTGAGACTATCTTGCCATCCCGAAACTTAATGTGACGTCCTGCATAAGCAGCAATGTCCTCTTCATGAGTAACCAGAATTATGGTCTTTCCCTCTTTGTGCAGTTGCTGAATAATGCCCATCACTTCCAGACTGGTACGGGTATCCAGGTTTCCTGTGGGCTCATCTGCCAGCAGAAACTCCGGGTTGTTGACAATAGCCCGGGCAATGGCTACGCGCTGCTGCTGTCCCCCGGAAAGCTGGTTTGGAAAGTGTCCCTTTCTGTCTTCAATACCCACCTTTCTAAGGGCAGTAATCGCCATCTCATGGCGTTGATGAAGGTTTAATCTGTTGCAGTAAAGCAGGGGAAGCTCCACATTCTCCAGCGCTGTGGTCCTTGGTAATAAGTAGAAAGACTGGAAGACATAACCTATCTTCTGATTTCTAATCTTGGTAAGCTCGGCTGAGCTAATGGAGTGCAGTTCTATGTTATCCAGCACATAGGTGCCGCTGGTGGGTTGATCCAGGCAGCCCAGAAGATTCATAAAGGTAGTCTTCCCGGAACCGCTAGCGCCCATGATCGCAATGAACTCACCGGTATTCACTTCCAGATCTACTCCCCGGAGAGCATGAACGCAGATATCGCCCATTTGGTAGTTCTTACTTAAGTTTGAGGTCTTAATCAGGATATCAGGCACTGCTTCACCTAGAATCTTCTGCCCATGCCGGGCCCCATAGTGGGAGAGCTGGCATTGGCTGCTTGTTTGGCGTTCTTGTAGTTTACGCCGGTGATCAGAGTAACACCCTGTTCAATTCCTTCGATCACTTCCACATAAGCACCATCGGAGATACCGGTGCGTACCGGCTTGGGCACAGGTTTGCCATTCTCGAGCACCCAGACCAGGGCAAAGCCCATTCTGCGTGTTGCTGTACCCTGGGGATTAAACTGACCATTACTTCTTACTGCTGTGGAATCGGCTGTGCCTCTTCTGCCACCGGAAGGTCTTCTTTGGCCCTGGGGTCTTTCTCCCATAGAAGGTCTTCCACTCCTGGCAGAGGAATCCGGAGCTGCACCTGTGGGTTTGCTCATACCGGGACCTGCTCCACCCTGACGCTGCCTGCGGGCAGAACTGAGTAGATCGTCCGACCACTCCAGACCCATCTGCTCCCATATCTCTTTGCTGGGACGGAATCGCGTGGCTGTCTCGGGGATTCGAAGCACGTTTTCTTTGGATTGGATCACGATGGTTACATTTGTCGTCATGCCGGGAAGCAACTTCTGCTGTGGATTTGCGGCATTAATAATCACGGAGTAACTCACTACATTCTGATCCGAATTCGGGTTTAAACGAATCTGTTGAACGGAACCCTCGAAGTTTTCCTGAGGATAAGCATCAACGCTAAACTCCACCGGTAGACCCACACGAATTTTACCTATATCGGCTTCATCAATTTCTGCTGTTATCTGCATCTGATTGAGGTTGTTGGCTATTTTAAAGAGCGTGGGAGCGTTCATGGAAGCTGCCACGGTCTGACCGGCTTCGATATCCCTCGAAACGATGATACCATCTATGGGTGACTTGATAAAAGCATTGGCAAGGTTCTTCTCCGCTCTCTGTTTGGAAAGCTCCGCCGTATTAACCGCAAGAACTGCTTGATCGTGCTTGAAACGTGCCTTCAATAACTCGTATTCGGGAGCCATCCCGCGATTGAAGAGTTCCTGCTGCAGGTTCAGATCCAGCCTGGCTTCTTCTGCACTGTTTCTGGCCCGCTGCAGTTCACCTGTAGCAGATTGGAGACTGGTTTGGAGAATTTCCGTATCCAGCTTGGCAAGCAGTTCACCTTGGCGAACCCGATCGTTAAAATCTTTGTAAACCCGCTCTATCTTTCCGCTTACTTCTGTTCCAACCTCGACCAGAACAAAGGGATTTAGCGAACCAGTGGCAGTGACCACTTCCCGGATTGATCCTTCTGAAAGACCATCAGTCCTCCATTCAGGACGCTCTTTATTCTTTCTGATTTTGCCCCAGATTATTACTGCGGCCAAAATCAGGACAATGATTAGTGCTATTCTGATGATTCCCTTTTTGTGCATTCTTAGTGTTGTCTCCTTACCAAGTTCCCATTATCTGCCGGGATAGCAGTAGATTCAATTCTTCTCTGGTTTGTATCAATTGGTATTGATTGGCATTGTAGGCAATATCTGCATCTATGTATTCCGTTCTGGTCTTATCCAGTTCCAAGAGCTCAATCAGGCCCAAACGATAGCGCTC
Source organism: Candidatus Cloacimonadota bacterium (assembly GCA_029567705.1). Taxonomy (GTDB): domain Bacteria; phylum Cloacimonadota; class Cloacimonadia; order Cloacimonadales; family Cloacimonadaceae; genus PHBP01. Next base: position 6,994 of record JAKPXC010000050.1, on the reverse strand, counting down.
TTCGGCTATTCTGATCTGGTCACGGGATTGCTGAAGCTTTTCAAGATACAATTGATCCAATCTTTGCAGGTAACTGAGCTGACGGCTCAATTGGTCATACTGAGTGTTTATCTGTGTGAGAGTGCTGTTTCTGTTCAGCTCTGCCATTTGATGGTTCAACCGCGAACGGCTGACCACCTCTCTCTGCTTAAAAGGCGAGAGTAAAGGATAGCTTAAGGACAAGGACAAGCCATGATTTGTGTTGTATGTATCAAAATCAAAATCCTGTCCCCCCACAGTTCTTCTGAAGTCGTATGAGAGACTCATACTGGGAAGATAATCCAATCTGGCTTGCTTCAAGCTAAGTTTGCTGCGTCCAATCCCCTGATCCAGAACTTGCAGGCTGTTGATTGCTTCTGTATCAAGAGCTGGCACTTCCTGTAAAGCCACATACTCCACATCCGCTAGAGGCAGACCTTCGTCCGGCATTTGAACCAGGTTGAAAAGGTTCCTTCTGGCACTTTCGATGGTATTCTCCAGTTGCATAATCTGTATTTGGGAATTCATCACGGCAATCTCGCTCTGCTTCACATCAAAGCTGGTGTTCTTTCCCAATTGCAGAAGCACCCGGCTTTGCTCCAGAACCCGAGTCTGAATGCTTAAGTTCTCGGTAAGAGAACCCAGTCTCTTCTGGGCGCTGAGAACCTCCAGATACGCCTTGAAGACGTCAAAGGCATAGCTTCTGCGGCTTTGTTCCAGATTCAATTCGGCAGTCTTCAGATCCATCTTGGCGAAGCGATAGGCAAAATACGCCGGATCGTTAAGCGAAATAGATTTGCTGATGGAAAACCCGGCAGAGCTACTCAGATCGCTGGCTGGAGCAGCATTATCTGTAAAATCCTGATCCGCACCGGCAAAAATGCGCAGTTCAGGTAAAAGATTCCATTTACTGCTGCGATAGCTGGAACTGCTACTTTCAAACTCCAGATTGGAGCGCTGCATCTCCCAGCTATGCTCCAAACCATAGTTCACCAATTGCTCCAAGTTATAGTTCTGTGCCACAAGCAGTATGGGCATCAGTACCAATAAAAGTAATAGCTTTTTCATATCCCCTCTCTGAGTGGTTAAGTATGGAATCCCACCCAAATCTATAGTCTATACTTGGTATCAAGCCAATCCCTGCAACAAAAATCCATTTATCTTTGAGTAGTAGTACTGAATACAGGGATTCAGGGCACTCTTTTAGGTCTTGTCCAATTCGTAAAGGAAAATTCTTGCCTTAAGTAGCGCTATTTTTAAATTGGCTCCAGATAACAAAATATAAACAGAAGGAGTCAGACAATGTCTTTCAATCTTAGAAACAGACACTTCCTCACCCTGATGGATTTTAGCCCCAAGGAGATCAAGTTCTTGCTGGATCTGTCTCTGGATCTTAAAAAAGCCAAATATGCCGGAACCGAGCAGCAACGCCTAAAGGGCAAAAATATCGCCCTCATTTTCGAAAAGGACAGCACCCGCACCCGCTGCGCCTTCGAAGTTGCCGCCCTCGATCAAGGCGCTCATGTGACCTATCTTGGCCCCACCGGAAGTCAGATGGGCAAGAAGGAATCCATTGCCGATACTGCCAGAGTGCTGGGACGCATGTATGATGGTATTGAGTACCGCGGTTATGGACAGGAAATCGTGGAAGAACTGGCCAAACACGCAGGTGTACCAGTTTGGAACGGTCTCACTGATCAAGATCACCCCACCCAGGTTTTGGCAGATTTCCTCACCGCAATGGAACATCTCAATAAGCCCCTCAATGAGATGGTTTTCGTTTATTCAGGAGATGGCAGAAACAACGTCGCAAATGCCCTCATGATCGGTGCTGCCAAGACAGGCATGGACTTCAGGATTGTGAGTCCCAAGAGCTTGTTCCCCGAAAAGAAGCTGCTTGCCAAATGCGAGAAAGTGGCAAAAGAAACCGGTGCCAAGATCACTTGCACAGAAGATGTGGCCAAAGGCGTGAAAGGCGCAGACGTTATATACACAGACGTTTGGGTTTCCATGGGAGAGCCGGATAGCGTGTGGGAAAGCAGGATTAAACTGCTGAAGCCTTATCAGGTGAATTCCGCAATGATGAAGAAAACCGGAAAAGCTACCACCATCTTTATGCATTGTCTTCCAGCTTTTCACGATTTGAACACAGTCGTGGGACGACAGATCAATGAGAAGTTTGGCCTTCCCGCTATGGAAGTGACTGATGAGGTTTTTGAAAGCCCTGCTTCCGTCGTTTTTGACGAAGCCGAAAACCGTATGCACACTATCAAAGCCGTGATTGTGGCAACCTTAGGAAACTAATTCCGTTATCTAAGACGTATATTGAAGCCGGGTGAATCACCCGGCTTTTTTTCTGTGATAGCACATCCGTCTCATGAACACAGAGCCAGGTGGCCAATTGATACGGATTCGAAAGTAGATCCAGTTTAACCTCAATTCTTCCCGATTCAGTTCTGCTGCAATTCCGCCGCATTTCTGCCGCGATTCTGCCGCCGATGCGGCGGAATCCCGGCGGAATTGCGGCAGTAACCAACCAGGAAGCAAAGGGGAAGCTTGGCTGGATAATTACAAGGATTATCAAGATCTAATGATCTTACGGTTCTTTTTCCTATTGCTCTATTCACTCAGCTTGAGTGCTTGCGTTATAAAATCCTTCTTCTTGAATCTTGCATCAATCCGTTTGGAATGTTGCTTTCTTCTTTGAACGAAGCGATTCAGGCTTTGGGGAATAGCTTGTTCCCAGCGCGCTTTATCCAGCTTGATGTGAGTTTGATAAACATCCAAGAACTCCTTCTTTAGCTCCAAAAAGCGAGATTCTTCAAAGGCTTCCAGCCAGAAAAGCAGCAGATGGGTTAGATCATGTTCTGGATGATCGTAACGGCTATCTTCAAAATCTATCAGATAGTAACGATCTCCACAAGCCAGGATGTTTCCCGGAGAATTGTCCCAGTGACAAAGCGTGATGCCTTCCTCCATAAAGTTCAGATGCAGGGTCGCAATCACTTCAGCCAGTAGCTTGGGGTCAAGGGTCTCAGCTTTGTCCAGATATGGGACTCCATCTATTCTTTGCAGGTTGATCCAAGCCGGAGCTTTGAGGTTAAAGAGTTTGGGGCAAAAGGGAAATTGGCTGCGATAAACGCGCATCTCGGCATCAAAAGCTTCTCTGGTACTGAATTTTTTAACTACCGAGAATGTGCTTTGTTTCACTTGTTGCATATTTCCATGTTCCTATAAAAATACCGCAGCGTTAGCCAAAACAAACGGACAACACTGCGGTATAAATGATTCAATTGAGCTTGAAGCGCTCGATCTTGTTCTTCTCCCAAAGGGGGACTATCAGCTCTTGAGTGGGCTGGTGATAATAGAAATCGGCGGGACTGGGCAGCTCATTCTTGAAGACTTCAAAGCGGTTCTGCTCCTGAGGTATCATATAGATTGCCTCGGTATCCCAACTGCTGAAATAGATACGGCCTTTATCATCGATGGCAATGCCGTCCATCTGGCTGTAGATCGTATTGGTGAAGATGCCAAACTCTTGTGTCTCTGTGTTTATCACCATGATCGGAGATTTTTGAATGGAAGAGACAATCATCATCTGCTTGCGAGGACGATCAAAGACTATCCCATTCGGTGCTTCCAGATTCGGATCGGTGAGCTTGACAACGGAGGCTTCCGGAACGTTTACGACAAACACTGCATCCGCTTCCGTATCAGTGACGTAGAGCAGGCCTTTATCATCCAGGGCTATGTCGTTCAAATACTTGGATCCTTCGATGGGTAGAGTAGTAAGAAGAGAAGCCGTGGGAATATCCACCGTTACAATCTGCTGTTGATCAGCAATATAGAGATATGGCGGACTGACTGCTATACCTTTGGGGGCAACCAGACCGTCCTTGAAGAAAACACTGAGCTTGCCATTCTCATCCATGCTAAGGATGGTTTTCCCTTTGGTATTGGAGATCAGGAAACGGTTGTTGGAACCATCGAAAGCAATGCTTTCAGGACCTTTCAAACGGGCTCTACCCTGAAGGAGAAAGACTGCCAGGAAGCAGATCACTATCAGGATAAGCAGGTAAAGTGCGAATTTCTTGTAGCTGATTTTCATTGTTCTATCCTTTTATTGTCCATGTGCAGCCCTCTTTGGAGTCCTTCAGCTCAATGCCCAGCGCTGCCAAGTCATCCCTGATTTTATCGCTTTGTGCCCAATCCTTATCAGCTCTGGCTTTCGCACGGTAGCTGATAATCAGATCAATCAATTGACGGGAAAGATCGGGCATTGGAGCTTCCACCAGGATATCAAGATTCTGGAAAAATCCCAGGGCAGAACCGGCTTGAAGCAGCAGAGCAGCAGCTTCTTCCCTATCGCTCAGGGTTTGGGCAGAATTCTTTACTATCCGGGTGAGATCAAAGAGCACAGCTATTGCCCGGGCAGTATTGAAATCATCATCCATCGCAGCTTTAAAGGTATTCAATTCTTCCAGAAGAGCTTGATTTGAGATCTTGAGGGTGAGTAAATCTGATGGGCTGTGGGAAGATTCTGAGAGCAGGCTTTTGAGTGCTTGGTAGATGTTGCCGATAGCCCGTTCGGACTCGGCAATAATCTCTTTATTGAAGTCTATTGGGGAACGATAGTGTTTGGAAAGGAAGAAAAACCGGATAGCCTCAGCGCTGTGTTGATCCAGGATATCCCGAGCTGTGAAGAAATTATTGAGACTCTTGGACATCTTTTCGCCTTCCATGTTCAAGAAGCCATTGTGCATCCAGTAGTTGGCGAGGGGCTTCCCAGTGGTAGCCAAGGCTTGGGCCAGCTCATTCTCATGATGGGGAAAGACAAGGTCTATCCCTCCTCCATGGATATCGAAGGTTTCGCCCAGATACTTCTGGCTCATGACCACACACTCGGAATGCCAGCCGGGACGGCCTTCGCCCCAGGGACTGGCCCAGAATGGTTCTCCCGGCTTGCTCTTTTTCCAGAGCGTAAAATCTGCCGGATTACGCTTGAGCTTATTCTCTTCCACCCGAGCTCCAGCCATTTGTTCCTCAATCTTCTTTCCGGAGAGGCTTCCGTAAGCAGGAAGGGATTCTGCATCGAAATAGACGTCTCCCCCCGATTCGTAGGCATGGCCGTTCTTGACCTGGGCATCGATGATTTGGATGATCTCGTCCATTACCTCAGTAGCTTTGGGTTGATAATGCGGTTTTCTGATCCCCAAGCGCTCGCAATCCTCCAGAAAAGCATTGCTGTATTTCTCGGCAATCTTGCCAAAATCCTTGTTCTCCTTGATGGACTGAGCTATGATCTTATCGTCAATATCTGTTATGTTCTGCACATATGTCACATCGTAGCCCAGGTATTCAAAGTACCGGCGGACAACATCGAAGAAGATGAAGGCCCGGGCGTTTCCGATGTGGAAATAGTTATAGACAGTTGGTCCGCAGGCATAGAGCTTCAGTTTACCGGCTTCTATCGGAACGAACTCCTCTTTCTTGCGGCTCATGGTGTTGTAAATCTGCATTTTTATACCTTTAGTTTAATTATATACTACAACGCTTTCAGTCTTTTCCACTCTTTCACCGGCGGTATTGGTAGCTTTGACTTTCACGAAATAGGTATTGTTTGCCAAGCGGTTGCCTGCTTCATCCCGTACATCCCAGGGAATAGTGTTAAAGCCCTGTCTACCAACCGCATTGATCTTGCGAATTCTTCTTCCCCGAACGGTGTATACGCTTATCTCCAGATCGGCATTATCTGAAAGCAGGAAAGTAAAAGAAGTTTGATTCTGTGCGGGGTTGGGATAGATCAGAAAACGCTCCAGGTTAAAATCCCCGATGTCTCTGACTATAAACTCTGTGGAAGCCACAGCAGGCAGATTGAAGCTATCAAAGGCAATCAACTGAATAGTGTGAGGGCCATCGGTGAGCTGAGGGAGCTGATATTGCAAAGTCCCTGTGGTATAGGAATTAGTGTCGTAATTGAAGTATTGAGTTACCGGGATGGGCTGCAAGGAGCCATCTATTACCAGCAGGATGTTTCTGCCGGCATTTCCGGTGATGTTTATACCGTTATCATCTGAGATACGGGCAATCAGTAGAGGGGTCTCACCCACCGTGTCTCCGGGTCTGAAATCCAGGCTGGATAGGAATAGCTCTATCTGAGGAGCGGACACGTTGGATACGGGCACAGCCTCATCATTGAGCTTCATCGATGAATAATAAGAGGCATAATCCTGTTTCTGAACGGGATCCCAAATGTAAGTAACGATGGAGGCCGTGTTACCGGTTCGCACATCATCCGGAACAATATAGGCTCCTGTGAAATGGTTATCCTCCACAGTAAGGCTTCCCCGGAATATCTGCTGTCCCTTTTCGCTAACGGATACATTGTCCAGACGGTATTGGTTATCAGTGTCATAAGCAATCAACTCCGCAGTGCCATTAATCGGAGCTGCAGAGGAGAAAACTCCAGAAAACTCCACTGTTTCCCTAGAGTTGAACACTTCATCCTCTCCCTGAAACACAGGATTGATCCCGGTATAAGGCTGTGGAGGGTTAATCCGGAGATGGGGATCGCCCATCAATATATACACTGATTCGTTGTAAGGATCTGATGTATAGGCAATCTTGGCATCCATTATTGCCTTTCCCAAAGAATAATTCTGGTTGATCATCCGGGGCACCAGGAGATAGAGCAACGAAGCATTCTGAGTGGGGAACGAAATACGGCTGGCGCTCCAGGAGGCAATCGCTCCATTCTGCGGCTTCAGGACAATCTTCTCCCCCAAGCTTTCAAAGCCCCAGTAATCGAAATTTGAGACACTGCAGGACATAGCTATGAAGAGTGGCATCTTCTTACCATTGGCCAAGCGCCCCATATCGGTGGACATATTGAAGTAGTCTTCAGTCCCCAGATTATCATAAGACCCATGGCCGATATAGATCCACACAAGCTTCCCATCGTTGACAGAGGAAACTA
>JAKPXC010000029.1 GCA_029567705.1 Candidatus Cloacimonadota bacterium | reverse complement strand
AGTTTACGTTTGCCACATACGCAATATAGGTCTTCAGAGGGTCAAGATCCGGTTTCCCCGCAACAGGATAATCAATGCGGTATACTCCTGGTTCTTCCAGAATTGAGTCCAGACTGAAGTCATACCCGGGAAGATAGCCGGACGATACGCCCCAGGGCGGTGCAGCCGGTGGGTCATAAATAGTCTCATCGCTTTCTAAAGACAAGTAACAATATACCACGAAATCTGATGGCTCTGCCGACCATCTGATTATCCCGCCTGTGGGACTGGTGCGTTCAAAACTTACCCAAGCGGGCGGAGCCGGAACCTGGGCTGCACATAACACTGCGAGTGTAATTAAAACAACGATCAATACTGCTTTTTTCATTATTCACCTCTATTTCTTTTGGGATTTCTTCCCTTTGAGATGATACAGAGCGAGATACGTTCCAATTGGCTGCATCCGGATTAATGCTGTCTAACGCCAAGAATGCCAATATCTTGTGAAGATGCTTCGCAAGCCTTTCAGATACCCTTTTGCCTTGCAATTGCAGAAATGAAATGCAATAATGAAATCAGATGGAGCGGTTGCTGCGGCTGATGCCCAGTTTCTGCATCCTTCTGGTAAGTGTACTTTCCGAAATCTTCAGTATCCTGGCGGCTTCCTTCTGCATCCAATTGCACTGATTAAGCGCATTGAGAATGAGTGAATACTGCACTTTTTCCAGATTCTCCGCCATGGGTGAAGCGCTGTTTTGGTGGGTATCCTGCTCGTCCAGCAGCAAGCCATCCAAGACTTTGGCATCCCAGAAAGGTCTGAATCTCAGGATGAAGATCCGCTCGATGATGTTTCTCAGCTCCCGGATATTGCCTGGGAAGCTGTAACCACTCAGGCGGTCATAAAAGCTCCCCGTAATCTCCGGAACCGGCATGCCTTGTTCTCTGGCGATGTTTTGCACAAAATAGCGGGTCAGAATCTCCAGATCGCTGATCCTTTCCCGCAGAGCCGGAAGGATTATCTCCACTTTGTTTAGCCTGTGATACAGATCCAGCCGGAACTTGTTGCTGTGAATCAAAGTCTTGAGCCGAACGTTTGTGGCGCAGACGATGCGGCATTTCACGGCATATTCTTTGTTGCTGCCCACAGGAGTTATTGTTTGGTATTCGATGGCGCGCAAAAGCTTGGTCTGCACTTCCAGAGGCATTTCGGAGATTTCATCCAGAAACAAAGTCCCGCCATTGGCCATCAGGAACTTGCCCTTGTAATCGCTCACTGCCCCGGTGAAAGCCCCCTTCACATGCCCAAACAGCTCACTTTCTATCAAGTTTGGGGAAATGGCTGCAGCGTTGATCGCCACCAGAGGTTTCTCGGCGCTGTTGGCGAAGTGGATGATCCTGGCCAGCACTTCTTTTCCGGTGCCGGATTCACCTTGAATGATCACGTTGGCATAAGGATGCCGGGCTGCCAGCATCGCTTCCGAGAGGGCTTTTTTCAGGCTGGGATGCTCCCCGATCAGGTTATGGGTGGAGCGGTTTGGCTTGCCGGGTTCCTGTTCGGCACAACAGCTTTTCAGGAGCTGATACTGGGTGCGCATTTCTTCAATCCGGTGCTGAAATCTATGGTTCTGCTTGGCAAAATTCTCTCTAAAGTACTGCTGACTTGCCTGATACAGCTCTTCCATGCTGCCAAATGCCTCTTGATAGCGCTGCTGGACTTCATATAATCTGGCTTTGCAGAGATGGGCATTTTGCAAATAGCCATGATTGGATATCCCGGCAAAATATTCGATGGCTTTATCCAAAAGCTTTTCCGCTTCCGTGAAATCTTCCAGCTCGATCAGCACATCCGCCAGGTTCACGGCGTGAGTGTGATACTGCAATTCATTTCCGCTGGATTGGTAGTCCTGCATGGTAGTGCGAATGGTTGCGGCAGCATTTGCCAGATCCCCCATCAGGGCCAGACAATTGGCTTTGTTGCCGGAGATTTTGGCTGCCAGATTGGAGTGCTCGCAATTGATAGTTTTCAGAACCTCCAGGGCTGTATCATAGAATATCAGGCTCTCATCCAGCTCTTTCATCCGCATTTTGCAGATGCCCAGGTTCAGATACAGAGAACTGGCCATGATCCTGAAGCCATGGTCATTTGCCTCGTTTATAGCCTCTCGCAGCAGAAGCTCCGCACTGGGGTAATTCTTCAGCATCATCTGGTTGATGGCGCTTTGATTGAGCAGATGAGTGAGCCGGTAGCGGTGTTGCTGCTTATCTATCATCGATCTCAGCATCTGGATTTCGCGTTCTGCCAGGTTGGGAAGCTGATGGCTTTGATATACCTGAATTAAAGCCAGGGAAGCCGAGATCATCAGATCCGGGAGGTCGTTGTCCAAAGCCAGTTGCACAGCCTGTTTCAGCGAATCCTCGAAGAAGGTGAGATCCATCTCGGTGGGATTGGCATTGGCCTTTGCCACCAATATCTCGCATTCCAGGGCTTTACTGCCGCATTGTTTCAGATGCTGCTCTGCTGAGCTCAGTATCTCCGGAATTCTATCTGTGGAACTGCTGGAAGCCGAGATCAGCATGATCTCCAAAAGATCAAGCTGTGCCTGGTAAAAGCTCTGGAGAGCGGATTCCGGGGAGATTCTTGCCTGCTCGAGCAGGAGCCCGGCCTGTTTCATATCTCCCAGCAGGATTCTGGCCTTGATCTCCAGCAGATTGATGGCATGAACCGGCAGAGGCTGCAGCTTCCTCAGCTCCCGGATAGTACTCAAAAAGAGTTTGGGAGAGTTTGTGGCCTGGCTGCTGTAAATGTAAAACTTATGAAACAAAGAACTTGAATCCATCACAATTCCTCAAAACAAGATGCATCGCATTGTCGTGATATCTTCCTTATTGTCAAGGCAATTCGCTGCTTCTTCTTTTAACCACAGAGGACACAGAGAAAAGCAGAGAACAGCAGAGTTTTCCTAAAACAGAGGAAAAAAGTAAAAGAGGGTAAATGGTTTGAAAACAAGGAGTAAAGAAGAAAGGAGGATTCAATGTAAGATGTACAATGTACGATATACGATGAAGGCTGTGCTGCAGGGACACCACTCCACCACTTCATCACTATTGTAAACCACAGAGGACACAGCTTGCTCCGGAATCATGAAAAACCCGCGGAGCGGGGTGATGTAACCCAGCCCATAGTGAGGGCGAAGCCTGAACTATGGGTAAGCCACGTTCAGCAGCCATTTATCTCTCCTTAAGTTTATCCCCCAGCCGGAGTAGCACTCCGGCTGGGGGATAAACTATTTTGTATTGTTTATATCGTATCTCCTACCCATGGTTCGCTCCGCTCACCATGGGCTATGATATATCACCCGGCAAAGCCGGGTTCCGGCGATGATATCTTTGTCCATCTTGGGAGAGTCCTCCGTTCCTGCGGCAAATCGGAGTTTATCGGGGTCATCAAAACCAAACGCAGTGAGGATTTGGGGGAGATTTGCCACCCCAAAGAGCGAAGCAGCGCAGCTCTTGTCACTGGTCACTTGTTACTCGTCACTCCCCAATTTCTCCCGGACTCTTCACCGTGTCTTGCAGGACTCTTCCCGAGCACTTTGCTCGGGAAGAGTCCTGCAAGAGTCGACGAAGAGTCGGCGACCCATTAGGCCGCGGTCTGTGGCTCTATCATAGTGGAAGCGACATCCTGTCGCTTTACATTCAAACGCCAGGATGGTGTTTCCACTCTCTTTACATTCAAACGCCAGGATGGCGTTTCCTGTCGCTTTACATTCAAACGCCAGGATGGCGTTTCCACTCTCTTTACATTCAAACGCCAGGATGGTGTTTCCTGTCGCTTTACATTCAAACGCCAGGATGGCGTTTCCACTCTCTTTACATTCAAACGCTAGGATGGCGTTTCCACTCTCTTTACATTCAAACGCCAGGATGGCGTTTCCACTAAGTCTACACTATAGCATGAGTGATATCAGTTCACACCTCATGCTCATTCACTGCTCCCTGAATCAACCAACTCCCGTACAACATCCTGATAGCTGAGCACTGTATCGAAGAGTCCAATGTCTTCGCCTTCGTGCTTGTTTATTCCTGTATAGCTGAGGCTGGCATCCTCATAACGTTTGAATTTGTAGATTGCATCGTTCATCAATGGGCTATTGAAAACACCCAAGCTAACCAACAGATTGAAGTCTGTTTTGCTGATACCTGTTACTTTTTTAAACAGAGCAGGTTCCAATTGTGAGATCACATCTTTCAAGGAGCGTTCACGATAGTCGGTAAGATACATAAAGATCGGTATTCGAGTAGCGAATTTGACCAGCTTTTCTTGGATCATCTTGCGTTTACTACGATACTCCTTCTCGGCTTCTGTGAGTTCTTTCTTCTCTTCAGAACTTAGTTTCCGATCGTTGGCTTCTTTCTTGGCTCGCTTGACGGCTTCAGATTTATTGATGATCGTTTCGATTTCTTGGTTCAGGCTGCGAAATCCTTCTATGCTTTGTAAAGCTTTCATTGCCAAATCGCTATCAATCAATCGCTGCAATGTGGCATTGTCCACATTCACTAAAAGCGCACTTTCCCATCTCCTTGCCAATAGTGTTGCTGTGGTTCCGCTGGCAGCCATATCCAGGATTCCGGCAGCATCAATTTGCCGCATGGAGCTGCCATCAAAGGCAAGCACTGGCAAGAAGCTAATAAACTCTTCTACCTGCTTTTCCGGATTTTTCTCGTTTACGCTGAGCTTACAGCTATACTCCGCTATCTGCCGGAGAGCTCTATCCGGAGCAAAATCGAAGACATAGCACTCCTCTTTCAGCACCAGTTCTTCATTTGGTCTCAAGCCATCGGGATTTATGATTGTCCAGGGTGATTGCACTCTAAAGGCAGATTGAAAGTAAGTCTCCGGGCTGCTTAGATTCCGTAGCATCAGGATACCTGACCAAGGACGGATTGTCACTCCAGTGGTAAGCTTGCCACAGGATAACGTGATAGTTTTTGTTTTGAGGGGATCACCCATAGCTTTCTTAACAGGACCCAAAGCTGCCACTCCAATCCCTGCGGCAGCTCCGGCTGCAAGGATTATCTGATAATCGTGATAAAAACTATTATGCCGTTTTGCCAAAAGATTCTTCATCGCATGACAGGCAGCTACGCTGGGTAAGAACCAAAAAGTATGAGAGAGCAAACTCAATAGTCTCACATCCGAATAGGGCAAGGGAGGCTTCTGAGCTCCCAGCTTTAGATCATCCTGGTTAGAGGCTCTATGTTCACCCCGGATTAGATTCAGCCATTTCTGTACTTCAGCTTCATATCGGAACTTGGCTTTATCTCCCAAGCCCTCTGCTGCAAAGAAGAGGTTCAGATCAAACTCGTTGAATTCTCCCCGTTTGGCAATAACGACAATCTCATCAGGAAGCTGATATGTAAGCAGTACCATCCTGGGTAGAGCAGCATAGGGATTACCCTCACCTTGCCAATCTTGCTTTGCCCTTTGCTCATCTGAATAAGTCCAGTTATAGATTTGCTCTTCGATGAACTCGCCTGAAGCTATTGCCCGGAATGGCGTACCGGAAAGATAGAGATAGGCATCAGTAGTGACCGGGATAATGCTTTCATCATACAGAGATTCATCTTCAATGTATTGGTTATGGTATTCATCTTCTGCTTCAAAGAGATCTTTGGCTCGATCGCGCCAGGCACCAAAATGATATTCATCCAGCACCACACAATCCCAATTGGTTGTATGTACCCATTCGTTTTTGGTCTTGATCCCTCCTGTGCTGGGATTCTTTCCCAGATAATCCTGAAAGGATCCAAAACAGACTATCGGTTTGGATTGATCAGCCTGTTCGAAGCTGAGGCCACCAGGCTTGATAAACTGCCAATCCGCAAAATTGATGTGCATTCGCAGATCATCTTCCCAGGCATCCTGCACAGCGGGTTTGAAGGTTAGTACCAAAAGCTTGGTCCAACCCATCTCCTTGGCCAGTTGGTAGGTGGCAAAAGTCTTGCCAAAGCGCATCTTGGCATTCCATAAAAAATGCGGCGCTTTTTTCCGGTTGGCCTTATCCTGATACCAAGATCGGAAGTACGCTGCCGTGAGTTCCACTGCCTCCTGCTGCTCCGGTCGCATTGTAAAATCCAGACACCGGCGGTCAAAAGCCAGTTGCCCTTCACGCACTGCAAGAATGGCCGACTTTACTTCTGAAACGCTGCATTCAAACCACTCTCCCTCCGGATTGAGCTTGCCATTGATTCGTAGCATGGAGTGGACATCGTGATCAGTAAATGCTGTTCCATCTGCCCGCATGGCAGATTCTTCCAATACTATTCTATAGGGAGCCTTACCGGGCGTCTTAATGGGATATATTTGTTCCAATCTCTCCTTAGCAGTCCGGGTGCTATATCCTACTTTTAACAAACCCTTGAATTGAGGATTACTATCTTCATAGGCGTATATGATTGGCTTCAGTCCGGAACGGGGTGGAAAGAAATCCTTAGCCATTATCCTACTCCATGGGACGAATCACTGACTCTATGAAGTCTATTTCGTCTTGATTTAAATCATACTTACGATATAGCATTTCGTCTGTCCATGTTGTATGCATGTCTAGTACAGGGATGTAAGCAAAGGAATCCTTAGTAATGCCATGTGAGTACATGAACTGTGATAGTAAGAACCGGAAGAGCTTAGTTTTCATATATGAATGTAGGTTGTTGGCTTCTGTTTCCGTGTCATAGCTTCCTACCACCAGATAGGTTTCTGTGCAGATTGAACCTGGTGGGAGAACTGCAGTTCTGGCAAGGACTCTTCTTCGACCATCTGAGCCAGGATTGCCAGCATGTTCCGATCCTGATCTTGAGCATATAACTTTCCACTTATCAATCAGATCAGTACCAGCTGTCACATCTCTTCGTTTGAATGGGCCCTCGCCTTTCTGCCAAAAAAGTGTTAAATCTCCAGATTCTTGAGGAGTAACATATGTTCTCAATCCAAATGGTTTATAGGAAGACACTTGGGATTGTATAGATGTGTCCATGTCTTTGATAATCTTCCGTATTATTGGTACAGCCAATCCCTTGCGGATAAAGGTACTAAACTCATTAAGATCTCGTTCAGAAATCTCTTGTTTGTCTCTATATATGTTTACAATCTCGCAACTCCCTTGATAATCCTTGTCCCAAAGGAAATAGCAAATACCGCCAGCTACGCTAACCCCAGGGAAAACTTCTGAGGAGTCTTCGAAATCCACAAGCTTCTTAAGCCTTCTATCATTGAGCATACAACTACGAAACTCGTCCAAACCCTTTCCACCCCCAAACCACCTGGCAGGTATTATCATTACTATGTATCTGGGATTCATTTTTATAGCTTGTGTTACAAACTCGTTGTATATAGGGGTAGCACTGCGTCCAAATCCTCCATCACTCAATTGATAGGGTGGATTTCCTATGATTACGTCAAACTTCATTTTATAGAGCTCCTCTGGATTATCTGTATGGATAAACTTGTAGGCATGAGTTTCAAGATCATTATCTCTGGAATAATTGGCTTGATTGGCACCGCAGAAAGTGCATCTGCCTTTTTTCCAAGTGTGATCCTGGCTGTGATAGATTATGTTTCCCTCTTCTTTCTTGAAGGCAGTGCTTACAGAGTACGGACCATTTGCCTTCTTGGAGCAGTATAATGAGCGTCTTGAGATTAGAGCCGTGAGTTCAGTGATCGCCATGCCATATAGTTGCTTTTGCATGATATGATCAATCCGTTCCTGGCGATTGGGTATCTTGCTTTCCAAGCCTTTATCCAGTCTTTTGGCAATCTCTCTCAGGAAGATTCCAGATTTGCAGCCAGGATCTAAAAATCGAGCATTAGGGTTTTTCCAAAGCTCTACCGGCAAAAGGTCCAACATCTGGTTGGCCAAATCCGGAGGAGTAAAAACCTCATCACTGCTGAGGTTTGCTATGCAGGAGAGGACATCTGGGTTATGGCTTGAATTTGTCATGGCTCCTCTGTAGCTTTATCATCTTGAGAGAGAGTATAGTGGACACGTCATCTTGACGTGTGTTACTATTAAAGCGACAGGATGTCTCTTCCACTCTTGGTGTAGACACGTCATCCTGACGTGTATTAGTCAAGCGACAGGATGTCTCTTCCACTCTTGGTGTAGACACGTCATCCTGACGTGTGTAACTATTAAAGCGACAGGATGTCTCTTCCACTCTTGGTGTAGACACGTCATCTTGACGTGTATTAGTCAAGCGACAGGATGTCGCTTCCACTATGGGGGCCATATCTCTCATAGTTTTGCCCCTCTTTTATCATGATTTTGTATATACTTAACGATTTTCCTATACTGGTCTTCGCTTCTTAGGATATGATCGAAATACTCTTTTTGCCAGAACTGACCAGTTCTGCCTTTGGCTTTGTTAATCTCATTAGCTGTAAAAGACTTTATTGAATGCATAATCATGGATAGTTCATTGCCGTTTATTGGCTCAATCAGAAGATGCACATGGTTTGCTGCTACCGCGAATTCGTAGAGTTGGTACCTTGTATTGTGGAAATGGGCTAAGGACTTTACTACTATTTCTTTGAGAGCAGTTTCTGCAAGCAGGCACTCTCCATAGCTGCAATCCAGCCAATACTCAAGTCTGTTTGAAAAGAGCTTATGATACTCATCAGTTTGTTCATCAGTTCTAGGTTCCGGATTGGCCTTCAACCATAGGTCGCGTGTTTGAAGCCAGTGCTTTAGCTTGGATTGGGGGATCGAGTCTGCAGTTCGGAATGTTACAAAGTAGCAAACAGTATCTTGTCTCCAATGAGGTAGGTTACCATAGAACCAATCCAGAGCTGCATCTTTGGCAAAGAAATTCATGCTATGATTTAGTTTTAATGGGGAGAGTTATAGTGGACACGTCATCTTGACGTGTATTATTCAAGCGACAGGATGTCGCTTCCACTCTTGGTGTAGACACGTCATCTTGACGTGTGTTAGTCAAGCGACAGGATGTCGCTTCCACTCTTGGTGTAGACACGTCATCCTGACGTGTGTTAGTCAAGCGACAGGATGTCGCTTCCACTATGGGGGCTTTTCCCAGATCTAGATAATGTACAGGTGGATAGTCTTTTACAGGAGTTGGTATATAAGCTTCCTCTCCCTGATCAGAGATGCTCCGAAAGACCGGTAACTCATCTAAAGATTCATTCTCAACGATACTATTGTAGCAAAAATCTCTGCGTTTTATTCTGCTATTGTCTATGAAAGACCATTCGGAAACTACCAAAGGCTTAGGTTCAGCATCCAGATTCTGCATTTTCAATGCATCGCCATGGATAATGTTGCATTCGAGTATGAATTCTACAGCCGCTCGGCATCTATCATCTGTATGGTTTTTGAAGAGTCTAAGGTATTCAGTTTCAAAGATTCCTCGAAGGATTTGTCGGCTATGCAAGACGTTATCATACTGAATATCGATACCATATATGCTGGACACAGCAAGGATTGCATTTCGTTCGTAATCTGCCCGGTTTTTTGCATAGCGACTCTCCACCACGGCAAGCTTGCGCTTGAGAATCTCCGTCAGGAAATTCCCTGTCCCGCAAGCGGGTTCTAAAAATCTGGAATCTATTCGTTCAGTTTCGTGTTTTACTAAGTCCAACATGGACATGACTTCCCTTCTGGCAGTGAATACTTCTCCATGTTTTGCAACTCTCTCACGGGAGATAATATGCTTTTCCATTTCTGCAGTGACCCTTTTTAATCCTTGAGTCGATGTATGAAAAGCACTGCGAATATCTTTTCTAAGCCAAGACAGAACACTGACTTATTATCTAAAACAACACTGAACCTATTGGTCATCGTTCGGTTTCCCTCTTTTGTAGGTAGTGTATTTAGGATTCGTACGACTGTTTTTTTGTCAATCATAAACTTGCTCAAGGCTCCTGATGAGTATCAGTGTCACAATATGCGCAGGATTGTTTACTAAATCTATCTTTCGTATCAGGGTTAGGAAAATCATCTTCGCAACACCATGAAAAGATTAGCGTTTCGCTTCTTGCGGAAAAGATTCCACACAAAACTGTCCATAAAAGACCAAAACTGTCCACGTATAAATAGTAGAGGGAGCTTTACCCTATGGTTCTTTCAAACAGTGCATAGAGTGTTTGTGTATGATACAGAAAAACTTGGCAGAAGGATAGCGCCAGGGATGCCCAAACATGGCAGAGCTAAGGATTGGTGCCTGGCAGAGGGTAGGAATCCCGCAAGAATAGATTGACAACCAGTATGCCGGCAGAATTCTGGGATGGTGCCTGCCGGGAGCAATCCGGGCGGGGCACAGTAAGAAGAAACCCACAAAGAGGATCTCCCCAAATGCTGATCTATCCGGTTTTCCTGCCTCAGGCAGCCTGTCCGGGCACCTGTATCTATTGTGATCAGGTGGCCATCACAGGTGCACCCGCTCTGCCTGATCCGCTGGCTCTGAGCCGGGATCTGGAGGCGTTCCTGTGCCGCAACAGGGATAGGGAGAAGCAGATTGCCTTTTATGGAGGGAGTTTCACCGCTATTCCCGAGGCGGAAAGAAACCAGCTTTTAGCACCTATCCTGCCCTTAATGGATGAGATTACCACGCTCCGCATCTCCACTCATCCGCTATATATCGATGAGCAGATTCTGGCCTGGGCCAAGACGGTGCGCATCCGTACCATTGAGCTGGGGATTCAGGATTTCACGGATGAGGTGCTGCTGGCCAGCCGGCGGGGATACAGCTCCAGTGATGCTATCCGGGCTTGCCGGATGGTGAAGGAGAACAGGTTTGAGCTCGGAGTCCAATTGATGCCCGGCCTTCCCGGATGGACAGATGCCAGCCTGAGAGCCAACCGCAAGTGTCTGGAAGAGCTGGCGCCGGATTTCCTGAGGGTCTATCCGCTTATTGTGATAGAAGGCACTCCTTTGGCTGAGCTTTGGAAATCGGGAACTTACCGGGCTTTGAGCCTGGAAGAGGCCATCGCTCAATCCGTGGATTATCTGGAGCTCTGTGAAGCAAGCGGGATCAAGCTGATCAAGATTGGGCTGCCTTCGAACCTGGATTCTGCCAAAGTATTGGCCGGACCCTGGCACCCCGCCTTTGGTGAATTTGCCAAGGCGGAAGCCCTAGTGCGCAAGATCATGCTTGATTATCAGCCGGATCAGCCTATCTTATTGGAGAAGAGCCAATGTTCCCTGCTGCTTGGGCATCGGCGCCGATACTTCAGAATCCTTGAAGACAGGCTTAAAACTTGCAATATAGTTCTCAAAATACGATGAAAGCCCCACGGACAAATTTCGGATCAAAGGAAAGAAGATGAATAAGTACTTTATCTGGTTTTCAGCTTTCGTCCTGCTGCTGGCAGGATGCCATATCGAGAAGCCTTCGCTTCCCTCTTGGGAAGTGGAGCTGAATGTCCCGCTGATCAACGAGCAGTATCTGCTCTCCGATCTGGTGGATAGCGAATTTATTACGATAGGTGAAGATAATGTGCTCTATCTGGAAAATTCCGGTGAGCTCAGCACTCCGGCCTTTGGCGAGCTCAGTTTTCACCTGCCGCTGAATACTCCAGCGATCCCGTTGGTTACCGGGCTCCCAAATTCCGGTTCGATGCCGGCGCAGGATCCCGAGACGGGCTTCAGATTGGCCTATGCCAGAATCTCTGCCGGAGAGATTCAAGCCAGATTTACTGATGTTTCCGGCCAGGTGCAAGCGCTCAGGGTGGTGTTTGACGGACTGTATAATCCCGATGGAACTCCCTTTGCCATGAGCTATGTTCCCGGGGGAGAATGGCAATCCTCCAGCCTGGTTGGTGCGCATTTTGGCGTTCTAAACTCTCCTGAACTTCTGGATGAGATCGGCTTTAGTGTGGAAA
The DNA here is from genome assembly GCA_029567705.1 of Candidatus Cloacimonadota bacterium. Classification (GTDB taxonomy): domain Bacteria; phylum Cloacimonadota; class Cloacimonadia; order Cloacimonadales; family Cloacimonadaceae; genus PHBP01. Next base: position 4,294 of record JAKPXC010000029.1, on the reverse strand, counting down.
TCCAAAGCAATCTCCCTGATGGAGTGATGGCCGGGAACCTGGAGATGAAGATTCCCGGAGCTCTGAGCCTGGATTTCTTCCAGGGGCATCTGGATGACTATGTGCTGGATTCCGCCGGAGCAGTGGAATCCATAGATGTTACTTATCCTCATGGTGTGGATGAGGCGATCGACTTGCAGACGGCCAGTTTGGTGATAAACGTGACCAATCACATCGGCTTTCCCAGCGAGTTCAGCGGTGAGATCTTTGCCAGGAACGACAACACCGGACAGACCCGGCAGATTCCCATCAAGGATGATAATAACAATAACTTTATGATCCCCGCGGCAACGGGTGGATTGCCCGCCACCTATGAAATGGTGATCACCACAGGAATCATTGAACTGCTGGAGATCATGCCGCATCATATCGAGATTCGGAACAGCAGCTTCCGATTTGGCCTCACCGATCCTGATGCCATCGGAGAAGTGCAATCCACAGATAACATCGAGGCTGCCTACAATGTGTCCGCTCCTTTCACCTTCCGGTTGAACGATAATGAGATTCGCCTGCAGGATCCGCTGGAGATAGAGATCAGCCAGGAAAACATTGAACGCATCCAGAAATATGGGATATCCGGAGGTCTGCGCATGCAAGTGCTCAATAAGCTTCCCCTTGGCGCAGAGGCTTCGATCTATGTGGCATTAAGTGACTCGATCGATACTGCCGACCCCTCCACTTACTCCCTGAAGCGAGATGTAACGGTTGATTCCTACCAGGTAAACAGTGGGTTTCAGGTGATAGATGAGCTGCTGATCAGTCCATCAGAACTGGATATCTTTACCAATCCCAAGATCTATGTGCTGATGAGCTTCAGATTCAATACTCACGGAGAGTTCGTAACCATCACTGCTTCGCCGGCGGATTTCATCCAGGTGCGGGGCATGCTTTCTGCTAAGCTGAAAGTGGATGTGGAGGATTGATCATGAAGCATAAGTATCTGCTCCTCCTGCTCCTCTTGCTGCTGGCTGCCGGTCTGAACGCTCTGGGAGTGGGCAAAGCTCTGCTCTTCTCGGATAGTTTCATGCTTCGTGCCAGAGGCAGTGAAGCTCTCTATTACAATCCCGCTCTGATCAATGAGAGGTATACGGATGTCTATCTGCCGGGTGTAAACCTGGGATTCTACGTCAATAACAACTCTCTGGATCTGGATACCTATAACTTCGTGATGGCGCGAGACTCGCTGACCACTCTGGATAAGGAATACATCCTTTCCCGAATGGAGAAAAGCCTTTCTGCTTCCACGGAAGCTCACGCCAGTATCTTTGGCCTCACAGTTGGCAATGTCGGCTTGGCGTCCACGTTTCATCTCTATGGCACCAGCTCGGTTTCCCGGCAGTATCTGGAACTTCTGCTCTATGGCAATCAGGATTCCCTATATGTGTTTACCAAAGAGGATAACCACCTCTCCGCCCTCAGCTTTATAGACCTGACTTTGGGCATGGGGGATTTCCGGGTGCCATTGCCCGAAGGCTGGGATCCGAACCTGAGAGTGGGCTTTTCCGCCAGTCTGCTGGTGGGTATTGAAGACCTTTATACCAATAAGTTTGATGGCCGTTTTGCCTCCGGATTCGATGGGCTTTCCCTGCATCAGAATATCGAGATGCACACCGGGGTATTGGGTGGAGGCTTCAAAGGTATGCTGGGAGCCGTGGCAGAGCCCATGCCAAACCTGAAGCTGGGCTTTACTGTGGATAACATCCTGGGTGGTATACGCTGGGGCTTGGATACCAAAGGCATCCGCTATTCCCTGGACGCAGACAGCGTATACGTTGCGCAGATGGAAGAGGATTTCTTTACCGAAGAGGATGAGACTTATGATATCAGCTCCTACACCACGGAATTCCCACTGGAATTCAGGTTGGCGGGGATGTATACCATGGGGCACTCCTCGCTTTCGGCAGACTGGGTGCTTCCCAGCGGTGAATCTGCTTTGAATTTTGCCAGTGGTAAGCTCTCCCTGGGTGCAGAGATAAATCCTCTGAAACACTTCCCGGTTCATCTGGGAATGAGCTTTGGCAATTCCAAGGTTCCATTCCGGTTCTCTCTGGGAGCAGGAGTGATGACCAGCTTTGGTGATATCGGCTTGGGCTTCCAGAGTTTTGACAGTCTGCTTCCCGGATCCAGCTCAAAAGGAATCTCCCTGGGGACTTACTTTAACTTTACGATCTGATGCTCAAATACGCTATCATTGGCATTTTTGCCTGCCTGATTGCAGCTTGGCTCTATGTGCAGACAACGCCCAGGCTGAGCCGTAAAGCGGCATTACTGCTGGCTTCTCTGCGGGCAGTGAGCTTGGCTTGTCTGCTTCTGCTGCTCATCAGCCCCATACTCTATTACCGGCAAAAAAAGCTGAATAAACCCGTGATAGTGAGTCTCTTGGACAGTTCCAACAGCATGAAGCTCAGCAGCGGAGGCACCAGCAAAGAAAGCTACACGCATGCCAAGGCTGCAGATCTTGCCAAGCTCTTCCGTGAAAGCGGGTATGAAACAAAGAGCTACAAGTTTGCCCAAGGCTTGGAAGGCGAAAGCAGTGGCAGCCTTCTGGCTCCCAGCCTGGTGACTTTGGCGGAACGTACCGATCTTAGCCGGGTGCAGGGCATAATTCTGGCATCCGATGCCTGGCTGAGAGATGAAGACCTCAGCATCATCAACCGCATGGGTATTCCCTTTTATGTGGTGGCAGATACAGCCAGAACCCAGAATCCCGATCTGGTGGTGCAAAGCACCCGCAACAACCGCTATGCCTATCGCAATGAATCCAGTCTTCTGAGGGCTGAGATCATGGCGCAAAACTGGTCTGGTCCGGCTCAGGTGAAGCTCTTTATCTCCGGCAATCTAGCTGGCACACACTCTGTCAATATGCAGGCAGGGCAGAGTTCTTTTGCAGATTTTACCGTGCGTTTTCCGCGTACCGGCTTGGTGAACTACCGGGTGGAGATTTCTGCTAATGGTATTCAGGAACGCTCTATTGCCAACAACAGCTATCCCAGCGCTATTGAAGTGCTGGCGGATAAGGAACGGATCGTGATGATCTCGGATAGTCCGGGCTGGGATAACAAGTTCATCCTGGATGTGATCGGCGAGAACAACCGCTGGGAAGCGGAGCATTATAAGCTCAGCTCCGGCAGGCTGTTCCGGGGAGAGACCGAGGTTCGTACCATCCCTATGGATAATCTGGCTGCTCTGGTGGTGATCAATAATGGAGCGCTGGAGCTCACTGAGGCGGTGCAAGGCTTCATCAAAGAGGCTCACCGCAGGGGCACCGGCATCCTCTGGCAGGGAGCTCCGGCTTTCGGCCTGGATCTGCTGCCGATAGCGCCTTCCAATGTTACAGCCGCCTACAACGGCTTTCTCACCTGGCTGCCTGCAGCCGCTGCCTATCCCATGCTGGGTCTCGAAGAAGGGGAAACCGGCAAGATTCCGCCCATCGATTACTACTATGTAACCGCCAAACGCAGCGCTGAAACCGTTGTAGCAATCAACAATCCTCAATCCTCTCCCGCCATCGTGGTGGATAATGGTGGCACAGGCGGGAAAGTGATGGCATTATCCTTCCTGAACCTCTGGAAATGGCAGTTGCAAGGCAGCAGCGGAGCTTTTAAGCGCCTCGTCTCAGAATCCCTTACCTGGCTAAGTAACCGCTCCAACGGCAGCTTTCAACCTCTTTACAAGAACAGCTACTTCATGGGCGAAGAGATACTCATCCGGCTTCGGGCCGACGATTCCATCCGGCGTAGTCAGTTGGATATGAATCCACGGCTGAAGATCATGGATTCAGAAGGTAAAGAGATTATCTCCGATTACTTGACCCGGGATGGAGAAGAGTACTTCTTCAAAGCCAATCTGGATAAACCCGGAGACTACCGCTTTGAGATTCGAGATGCGCAGAGCGGTCAGCAAGCCTCTGGCAGCTTTAGTCTCAATAGCGCTTCCATCGAAGACCGGGATTATGATTATAACCTTCCCCTGCTGGCTTGGATAGCTTCAGAAAGCGGAGGCAGAATTGTGGATGATGCTTACCGTCCTATTCCGGGACGCGCCGAAGAGCGCATCGAAAGCCGGGAACTGCCCATCTACCGGAAATGGTACCTGATCAGTCTCTTCATCCTGGCGTTTTGCCTGGAACTCTTCTTCCGCAGAAGATGGGGATTGCTGTAGTAGATCATAACACAGAGGGAAAGAGGATAAGAGATAAGTTGTTTTTGAACAATGAGTAAAGTAGGAAGGAGAGATTAGGAGAGGGCACTATTGG
>JAKPXC010000027.1 GCA_029567705.1 Candidatus Cloacimonadota bacterium | reverse complement strand
CTGCACCAGCTTGGATGCTATTGTGTGCTGTTGGAATGTGGCAGCAGCCTTGCCTCCGCCTTCTTTGCGGAGAAATTGGTGGACAAGTGCCAGATCTTTTACGCGCCCAAGTTGATTGGAGGTTCCCGGTCTGTTCTGCGGGAACTGCCCCTTCCCACTCTTGAGGCAGCCATCAACCTGCGTGATGTAAAATTCCGCAGGATTGGAGACGACCTACTCTGCACCGGATATCCGGAATTTAGATAGCGTGAGCGGGATTCCTGTTTATTATATGTAAAGAAAGACTACTATACATTTCAGATGAGCTTTAGGAGGTTTGAATGAAATTAGTCCATTACAGCAAAGTCGATCTCGAACCAGTTTACACTGAAGGAGCGGAAGGCGCTCAGATCAGGTGGCTCATAGGTCAGAAAGATGGCGCGCCAAATTTTGCCATGCGCCTCTTTGAAGTGGCCCCGGGAGGGCACACTCCTTATCATTCGCACGAATGGGAACATGAAAACTTCATCGTGGAAGGCGAGGGAGTGCTGCAAACGGAAGAGGGAGACCTGCCCTTCGGTCCCGGAGATACCATCTATGTTGATCCGGGCATGGTTCATGCTTACAAAAACACAGGCACCAAAACCCTGAAGTTTCTCTGCCTCATACCTCATGAGCAGCCAATTAAAAAGAAAACCATCAATCCCTTTGCCGACGAAATGGCCAATAACTGTTAGGTGACTGAGATGCCAAACGCAAAAAACCTGCAATTTCTCAAAGACCTGATGGCTGCCCCCAGTCCCTCCGGCTACGAAGAACCAGCCCAAAGGGTGGTGCGCGACTATCTGGAACCCTTTGCAGATGAGATCAAAAGCGACCGCAACGGAAACCTGATCGCCCTCAAAAAGGGAAGCGGGAAACTGAAGGTGATGGTGGTCGGCCACGCTGACGAGATCGGGCTGATCGTCAACCACATCGATGCGCAGGGCTACCTGTATGTGAAAGGCCTGGGCGGATTCGATGTCAACCTGTTGCCCGGCCTTCGCCTTGATATCTATCACAAAGGCGAAATCGTCAGAGGTATCGTCGGCAGGAAACCGATCCATATGATGCGGGGCGATGGGGAAAGTCCCAAAATCAAAATGGAAGACCTTTGGATCGATATCGGCGCGAACAGTAAAGAAGAAGCGCTGGCTAAAGTGTCGATTGGAGACGTCATCACCTATCACAGTGAGTTTGAAATGCTCTCAGACGACCTGGTGGTATCCAAAGCTACCGATAATAAGGTCGGGGTGTATGTGGCTGCGGCTGTCCTGCGCGAACTGCACAAAAAGAAACCCGTGGTAAACTACTATGCCGTCTCCTCCGTTGGCGAAGAGACCACGATGCGTGGAGCCCGTACCAGCGCGCATCAGATCCAGCCAGACATAGCCATTGTTGTGGATGTCACCTTTGCCACGGATATGCCGGGAGTGGACAACCGCGCCTACGGCGAGGTTTCTTTGGGCAAAGGACCCACCATCAGCCTTGGCGCGGCGTTGCATCCCGCTATCAATGAGAAGCTGAGGCAGATTGCGGACAAGCATAAGATTCCTTACCAATTGGAGATAGCGCCAGGACGCACAGGCACTGACGCGGATGCAATCCATGCCCTGAACTCTGGTTCTGCCACAGCTGTGATTGGTATCCCCAACCGTTATATGCATTCTCCCAACGAAGTGATCTCGCTTAAGGATCTGGATTCTACGGTTAAACTGCTCACCGCATTTATCCTTGCTCTGGAGGATGATTTCCCACTGATCCGCTGAAAGCCGGTCAAATATCAGTTGACGTAAAGTGCCTTTCCATAATTTTGGAACGAATATGGATTTTCTTAATGAGAATCCTTGTCGATAAAGTTCATCAAGGAGAATAGAATGGCTAAGAATCATCGAGGCAAAGGTATTAAAAACCTGCCCAGCCGCGGACGTGGAGAGTGTCCTGTATGCCACAGGACCGGCGTGAAAGTGACCCATGAAGTCAAGGTTGGGGAAATCACCCATAAAGTTTGCAAATACTGCAAAAACATAGCCGCTGAGCGACTTAGCGCCTAAAGCTGAGTACCGCGGGGCTGGCGGAGTTCAGATTGCCCCTGTTGACTATTACAGGACATCGGGTGATCCGAACTCCTTTTTCATTTTTAGCTGGTAGTTACTTATGCAAGCGCTGAAGTCTCTGGGGCAAAATTTCCTCACCGACCGCGCTATTGCCGCAAGAATTGTCAGCTCCGCTGGGATTAACCCCGGTGATCAGGTCTGGGAAATAGGTCCAGGGAAAGGTATCCTCACACGAGAATTGCTTGCTGCGGATTGCTCTCTAACAGCTTTCGAGCTCGATCGCAGACTGGAAGAACCCCTTCGCAAAGAGTTCGGTTCCGCCCTGGAACTAATCAGGGGCGATATTCTAAAACAGAACTGGCCTCAACTGCTTGCACAATATAACACACCAATCAAACTGGTAGCCAATATTCCTTATCAGATCACCTCTCCCCTGCTGGGCTTGCTGGAACTCCATCACCAGTATTTTTCCCGTATTGTATTGATGGTGCAGAAAGAAGTGGCAGAACGCATTTGCGCCTCCCCGGGCAACAAACAGTACAGTGCGATGACCCTCAGGCTGAAACGTTTGTTTGACACCCAGATCCTGTTTGAAGTCGGCAGATCCTGCTTTACCCCAGTCCCCAAGGTAGATTCGGCGGTCATTTCCCTAAGTCCCAGAGCAGTACCTCCGATCATCAAAGACACCAACAAGTATCTGCTATTGGTGAAGTTGGGATTTTCCCACCGGCGCAAGACCCTGCGCAACAATCTCTCCTCTCTTGCAGACAGAGACAGTCTGGAAGCATTGCAACTTAAAACAGGCATCGACCTGAATCGCAGAGGCGAAACTCTCAGTGAAGAAGAATTTATCATTCTTAGTGATAATCTTTAGCCTCGCCGGCGGTCTACTGCTGGCTCAGGCAAACGCTGTGAATTTCTATCTGATGGACAGCAGCACTTCCAGTGTAGCCGAAAATAACGTCCAATACAGCCTCACCCCCATCCGGGCTTCACTGCTCCAGATAAAGGGCTATACCCAAAGCGAAAAACGCGTCAACTTCAACCAGAAGATTCGCAGCTCCAACCTCGAACTTAGTTTTTCCCTGGATCGATCACTGTTTGAGCATACTTTTTTATCTGGGTTCAATTACCACTATGATGCCAACGACCTCGTGCCAGAGTACCATCCTTACGAAAACAGGACCGGGTTTATGGGTTATGTCCTGGGCGCCGATCCTGTGGACAGCCTGCATCTGGAGGCAGGCATCAAAGGCTACTCCAGGCGCGAGGACGACCGTTACGCCCTCCACAACAAGCTCGACAGCCAAGGCTATGAAGCTCTGGGCTTGATGATGTATAACGGAGCTGTCTGGGGAACCCAGAGTGGCATGAGTTTATCTCTGAACCAGAAGCATCTGGATTGGGAATATATGCGGGAAGCAACTCTGAGCGCGCATCTGGACTATCCGGGCAATGACCTCTCCATAAGCAACCGCTTTGCACTCAGTTCCCGGCTGGACAGCCTTTACGTGTTGCAGAGTGATGGCATCCGTGGCTTTTACTCCCTCTACGACAGTCAGAATCGCCGCAATCTCAACTATCTGGGAGTGGCGCAATACAGCCCTTCGGACAACTTTCAGATTCGGGTTCAGGAAACGCATCAGCGCCGGACAACAGGTTTTTCCGCGAACAAAGTGCGAGACAATGCCGACTACAGTAACCAAGCCCTGCTGGCTCTCGATCTCAATCCCTGGCCTGCCTTCAAATGGCAGAATACAATCAGACATGGCTATGATATCAAGGACTTTGTATATAGCGAAAACAGCCGCCATACCGAAGCCCGCGGTCTCAGCTCCACCCTGTATTGGGAATACAGCCCCGGTGATTCCCTCTCCGCTGGAGCCACCCTCGACCTTCAACGCTCCAGCTATCCTGACGATTCTCACCGCTGGGATAATGACCTTCGCAATATCAGACTGAGGCTTGCCAACACCCATTACTGGCACGACCGCATCAAACTGAGCAACAGCCTCAGCTGGAATGTCATCGATGATGTCTATATGAAAGCCCTGCTCTCCGCGAATAACAAGCAAACCAACAGCCTGGGCTACAGCCCCCGCTGCTCCATACTTTTTGGTGACAGGTTGGTATTTAGCCAGGACTATCTGATCAGGGCGGATTACATCAGGTATATCTATCTACCCAAGAAGAGCTTCTATAGACAGCTGCTGCTTAAATATGACCTGCTTTTTGACAGCTTTCCTTACATTGCTCGCTCCTCCGATCTCCGCTGGATGCAGCTTCCTTACCGAAATCAGGGGCAAAATGCCTGGCTGGCCAATCTGACTTACTCTTTCGAGATTAACGAATATGCTGACTTTAACAGCAATATCCAAGTCTATGAGATCGATTTTCGCAATCAGCGCCACCAAGCCTCCCTGCTCTTCAAGCACGACATAGAAAGCCTCTATTACATCATTCAGCCTCAATTCTCTTGGGGAACCTGGGTGGAATATGGGCTGCTGCTGGGAGCGGCTTGGCGCTTCAATAACAACTCTTTGGTAGAGTTTTCCCTCAATCCGGTGGGAGAAGACCTACAGTCGCTGGATTGGAAAACCTCTGTGAGTCTCAACCTGCAATTTTAGGTGCGCATGACGAACTGTATTTCTGAACACGAACACTGGATGGAGCTTGCCCTGCTTCAGGCCAGGAAAGCAGCTTCCGAAGACGAGATACCGGTGGGAGCGGTACTGGTGAAAGACCGCCAGGTGATATTGGCAGATCACAATCGCACCCGCCAGCTATCCAATCCACTGGCCCACGCGGAGAAATTGATCATTGACAAAATTCTGGCCTCCAAAATCAAGTATCTGATAGATTATACTCTTTATGTAACTTTGGAGCCCTGCCTGATGTGTGCCGGCTCCATGATCTGGAGCAGACTGGGAACCTTGGTTTTCGGTGCCAGCGACCCCAAGGCGGGAGCAGTGGGGTCGATATACAATGTGCTGGCGGACAAGAGCTTCAATCATCACCCAACAGTGGTGAAGGGATTGTTGCAAGACCAGTGTTCCGCTTTACTCAAAGAGTTTTTCGCCCTTAAAAGATTATGATTGGGAGAGTTGCCGGAGCGGTTGAACGGGACGGTCTCGAAAACCGTTGTATCCTCACGGGTACCCAGGGTTCGAATCCCTGACTCTCCGCCACTGTTATGACTACTTTTCATAGCCTTAAAGAACATTATCTGGTGTGTGACGCCGATTGTCCCATCCTCTCCTCGGGAAGCCTGGAAGATGAAATGCTGCTCTACAATCTGAAAGATACAGACAAGCCGCATCTGACCCAAATGTTTAAGCTTATAACGGAGAAAGAGCTGAATCTGGCGAGCAAGACCGAGGAACTCTCCGGTGGTCAGAAAGTGATCCTGATGTGCCTGCTGGCGCTTTATAGCCCTGCCTCCTCCATTGCCTTTCTCAATCTAGATAAGTCCCTGGATACTAAGCGTAGGAGCATGATCCGGGAGCTTGTGGCAGAACTGGGAGCCGGAAAAGAAATCATCCTGAGAGAGACCGATGAAGCTTGAGAAAGCCCTGCATCAAGTTTGGCCAGATTTCTCCATTGAGCAGACGGCAGATATAGTCTTCCAAGCTGGTGTTTACCGCCTCAACGGAGAGAATGGCAGCGGGAAGAGCTCTTTCTACAAGAAGGTTTTACTGCCTGCTCTGCGGGAAGATGGGGGTTTCTACATTGTTTATCTGGAACAAATGATGAAAGGGCAATACTATGCCCTGAAAGCTCATGCTGCTCTCAGCGGATGGCAATCTGGGCTTCACAGCCAAAAGGATTGCGTGGATTATCTGCTTTATGATCTCAGTAAAGCCTTGGAGAGGTTACAGAGGTCTATCTTTGCCATAGCGGATGAAACATCCTGTTTAAATCAAGTTTGGGAAAAGCTCAAAGCATTGGGGCAGGACTTTACTCTTATCTACAGCAGTCATTTGGAGGAAGAACTGACGCCGGATTATCAACTGGAATTGATAACGAAGCAAAGTGACGGGAGTGTTCTGTATGAACGGACTCTATAGAGTAATCCTGGTAATCCTGCTTTTGACAGGACTCTTTGTGCTGCTGGGTTTGCTTTGGCTGGATAGATTGATGCTTCAAGCAGTTTTTCTGCTATGCATAAGCCTCATTCTGGCTCTCCGCAAGGGAACCGGATTTGTTTTGAAAGAGCTGCGGGGACTTGCGCCATTCCTGCTGGGTTGGGTGGCGGTTTATGGCATCTTTGCGATTCTGAAATTCAAACCCTCGCAAATCGAGAGCTCTGCTGCTGCTTATTGGATGAAATACGGAATAAGCCGCATGCTGGTGCTCTTGAACATCCTGTTTGCCATTCAGATTGCTGCGTCCTGGCTGAAGTGGCGGGATCTGATCTCTCTGCCTATGGGGATCAACTCCAAGAAATACCTCATACTGGGCAAATCGCTGTATGAAACGGCTTTCTCCACTCATACCGCTCTGGGGTTGCATGTGGCACTTATCCCCAGTCATCAGCACCGAAAAGGCTGGCGGGAAATATATCATCAGAAACTAACCTACCTTCTGGCACTGCTGAGTATTGTGGTGCGTGAGTCGGAGATCAAGGGTGAGGCTATTGATAACCGAATTAAACACTGTTACGGGAGAAAACCATGAAATGGTATCATCTGGTCGGCTTCACTATCGTTGTGATGGTGAGCACCCTCTTTATCCGCATTCCTCTTCCCGGAGGCGGGTATTTCAATTTTGGAGATGTCACAGTGATCTTTGTGGGGCTTTATGCCGGCTCTCTGGGTGGAGCCCTGGCAGGAGGAATCGGCTCTGCATTGGCAGATCTGATCGGCTTCCCCGTCTTTGCGCCCATCACCTTGCTGGCCAAAGGGGCAGAAGGCCTGATCTCCGGATTGGCCAAAGGCAGAAAACCTTTTCTGAACTACCTCTTCCCCATTCTGGGAGCCTTGGTGATGGTGGCTGTTTACTTCTTCGGCACCTGGATACTCCCAACCTTTGGAATAGGTGCAGCAGTGGCAGAACTGCCGGCTAACCTGATGCAAGCTCTTTTGGGTAACATTGGAGCCAGAGCTCTGTTTCTGGCTGTGAAACGTGTAGGGTTGTGAGATGAAGCATTTCACTGGGATTGAGACCGCCGTAACCAAGATTAGATATATCCTCACTTGACCAAGGTCGGGTATTGCCCTATCTTATACATTAGAAGAATAAGTAAATGTGAGGATAATATGGCCTTAAAAGAATCTCTAATCCGCAGTATCAAGAAAGCTATGCAGGGAGAACTGGATAGCGTGACTCTATATGAGAATGCCGCCAAGCACTCAAATGACAATGAAGTAAAGGACTTCTTCAATTCCCGCCGGGATGAGGAAAAGCAGCACTATAACTATCTTCTCAAGTATTATCAGGAACTCTCAAACGAACTTGAGCCCAGCGACCTGAGCCCGGAATTCTCTGCTGAGAAGGGTTTCAATCCCATAGTCTCAGAGGAGTTTGTGCGCCGGATTGGCTCAGATCAATACCTCTTTTCTGCCATCTCCACGGCTTTGCTGTTGGAAAAAGATGCCATAGAGCACTACCGCAAGATGGAGGGAGATACCGAAAATCTGACCCTGAAATCCTTCTTTGGCATTCTGACCCGTTGGGAAGAACGGCATTATGAAGACCTCCTCACTGTTCAGAAGGAAGCAGAGCAGTATTACTGGGAGATAAACCGCTTCGAACCTTTCTAAAACCTAGACTGGGTAGAATTGTTCCAAAACGCTCAGGCTCTTCAACCTGAGCGTTTTGTTAAACCTTCCTTCAAAGGCTGCCACAAAGAAGCTGTTGAGCTCGTGAGCCAGATTCCGGCCCAGCTTCAGTTCCTGCATATGCAAGCCGATCTCGGGCAGAAGCTTCAGAATGTGGGCTGCTTTTGAGCTGATAACCATGAGGCCATCTTCCTGGGTAATGGCTTCTGCACAATCCACGCAGATCATACCACCATTGCGCATATCCAGAATCAATCTCTCTTCTCCACAATTGCCGCACAGCTCACAAGTATCCAGATTGAGCTCATAACCGCTGAGACTCAGAATCCGGCTGAAGAAACGCCACCAGATGCAGACCGGCTTAATATCCGGCGTATGCAGATACGTTATGTAAGAACTCAGGAGTTCATAGTAATCCTGAGCATCGGAGGAAGCAATCAGTATCTTGCTCAGAAGCTCTGCACCCAGTTCCGCAGCCACCCAATTCTGCGCTTGTTCATGCAGTGTGTTTCCACGGATCAAACTGGCTTCAGAAAGAAGATACAGCCCTTGCTCCACAGGTTCATAAAGGCTGAGCTCATATTCAAAGAGCTGAACCAGGGGATTGTTTGCCTGCTGCTTTCGATAGCCCTTGGCAAGGATACTGATCTGCCCGTGACTGCGGCAAAATGCCTGTATTATTTGGCTGCTGTCTCCATAGGGACTGAGCTTGGTGATGATGCCGAAGTCTTTGATCTTGGCTTTCACAAGCCTAGCCTGGCCTTCAGTTCCCGTAAGTCTATCGGATTCACAAACAGGGTCTTATGATTGGTATAGGTTACAAAACCGGGAGCACTCTTGCGGGGTTTTCGCACAAAGCGGATCTGAGTGTAATCCACCGGTACATTCTGAGAGAACTTGGCTTTGCTGTACCAGGCTGCCAGTGAGGCGCAGAGTTCCACCAGCTCGGATGAAGGGTCTTTCTTGCTGTAACAACGCAGAAGCAGGTGAGAACCATGATAGATGCGGGTGTGAAACCACCAATCAGTGGGGCGTCCCAGTTGCGTGGTGATAAAGTCGTTCTCCCTGGCTTTTCTGCCAATGAAGATTTCATGATCGGCATTTAGTTTCACACTCAGCAGTTTCTCTGCCTGAGCCAGTTTCTGGCTGAGCTTCTTCACCTTCCCGCTTCCGGGAGGATAGATTATTTCTCCCGCCTGGATGCGTGCCAGAATGGCTTCCAGTTGCGCCAGCTCGGAGGCAGTCTTGCTAAGATTGGCTTCGATCACGGCCAGGCCACTCTTTGCTTTATGGTACTTCTTCAAGTAGAGATTCATGTTTTCCACGGCACTCTTTTCCGGAAGAAGAGGAATCTCCAGCTCACCAAGCTCCGGATCATGGTAGTCTCTAGCCTTTACCATTGTGGCACCGGGTTTGATCTGGGAAAGCTCGTACTTGATGGCTTCTGCATAGCGGAACCATTTCTCTCCCTGCTTGGCCACTTCCAGATCGCCTTCTTGTTGAAGCTTGCGGCGCAGCACTTTCTTATGCTCTTTCTGCCAGAAACGAAGGACTGTGGCTTGTTCTTCCAGATGCTTACGCTGCTCCAAGACTCTTTGGTGATAGAGTTCAAAGTATTGATTAAAGCTTGAGCATATCAGGTTTTCGGATGATCCCGGCAACTTCAGTTCCAGAGGAAGCTCCACCTGAATCAAGCGAGGCAAGTAGGTGGTCTGGGGAGCCTGATAGATCAGATTGGGCAGCACCTGGCGTTGAGGATTATCGGCATAGCTGTATTTATGCAGGGCATCCACTATCACCCAATTATCCTTATCCTGCTTGCATAGAATGGCATTGGGATGCTTGCTGCTCAGTTCCAGCACTATCTGCCAAGTGATCTTATCTCCATAGATATCCTCGTTCAAGTAGCTCAGCCGAATGATACGGTCACGGTCGTCCAAGCTTACATCCTTCAGCACTGCATGATGCAACTGAGCCCATATAGGCCTGAACTCTGTAATCTTGGGCTCTCTGCTCCAATACAGCAGAGCTTCCTGGGCAGAAAGCAGCACTATGAGACAATCCCCACTCTTGTGACGGATCACCAGCAGATCGGGACTTTGCTCGATCTTCTCGATTCCAATACCTAAGGGTTGCTTTTCTTCCTGCCAAGCCTTTAAATATGAGTATTCCACGTTTCTCTCAATATGTTTTGCCTTGACACACAAGGCTACTATTTTATTTAGGACAAGAAAGCAAAATACAGTTAAGGAGTCAAGTATGAAAGCTACGACTTGGATAATCTTGGCAGTAGTTTTGGCCGTTGCAGCACTGATTTTTGGCATAATGTTTTCCGGGTCTGCCAAAAAAGCCAAAGCTTTGGAAGAGAAGAATGCTCAACTAACCGCCGAGTACAATGAAGCTACCAATACGATCACAGAAATTCAATCCAGCCTGGACGCTTTGGATCGGGACCTGCTGGGACAAATCTCTCCCACAGAGGAAGTTCCCGGTTCTACTCCTGAAGACAGACGAGCCCGTTTGATCGGAAACATTGCCACCATGAGATCTCAAATTGAAGCGGATAAAGCCCGTATCGCTCAGCTTGAACGTCAGCTGGCTTCCTCAAACTCTCAGCTTCGTGGGGTTCAGAATATGATCAACCAGTTGCGGAATTCCGTCGCAGACAAGGAAACCATCCTCAGTGAGCTGCAAGCTCAATTGAATAGAAGCAACCAAACCCTGGAATCCGAACGCAGGCTTTCAGCCGAGCAGATTCAGAGAAGAGATCAGGAGATTGCAGACCGACAGGCAGCTATAGATGAACAGAGGACTCGCGAGAACACAATGTACTACATCGCTGCAACCAGAGCTCAACTGGTCGAGAAAGGCATAGTAGACCGCAGAGGCGGTCTCCTGGGTATCGGTAGAGTTTCCACCGTAGCCTCAAATTACGATGTCTCAAACTTCACCCAAATCAATCTGGGAGAGACTACCACCATCACCTTCCCTGCCACACGCAGAGGCTATTCCATCCTCTCAGATCAAAGCGCCGGAAGCTATACCGTGCAGAAGACGGGACAGAACTACGTTCTCACCATCACGGATCCCCAAAGCTTCAGACGCCACAAGTTCATAGTAATCGAACTGCTCTGATTGAGCCCTAAATCTATATTCAAGCCACCCCAACCGGGTGGCTTTTTTCATTTCCGGCTTGACATAATTCCCCATCTCACAATCTTATCCGATAAATCCTCCGGGATTAAGCGCAGAATTCAGTAAAGAAATATAGAAGGTAAACCATGACTAAAACCTACCAAGACCTGCTGCAGGAACTCCTCAGCTACAAACCCACCTACACACAGCAGATTAAACGCCTCCACGAACTTCAGATCTCCCCCGCTCTCGTAAACTCAGAATTCTTCCTCAAAACCCAAGCTCTAATCTTCTCCGCAGAGAGATTCCATCAGCTTGTAGAAGCCGATCCCGAGCTTAAGAGCGTTAGCCTGGAAGAATTGGAAACCCTCAACAGGGACTTCTACTCCGAGCTTGATCCCAAAGATGGTTACGGCTCCAGCCTGGTAAATCCGGACTACGCAACCGGACTCTACGGAGAACAACTGGGACAGCTTCTTTGCGCTATCTATACAAAATTCAGAAGCTTCCGCCAGGACTACTTGAAACAGGATTACCTTACTCTTTCCGAAATGCTCCAGCTCTACTTCGAGCTTTATGAGTTGGCGACCTCCGGCACTCAAGACTTCACTGCCTGGCTAGCCATATATCGCAAGATCAGTTTGCAAAACCTGAAGACCAAATCCTACCTGCAAAACCTGCAAAGGCTCAGCCCGGATTTCAGCTTCTACAGGGATATCATCCAGACTGCTGATCTCTCCGATCTGCGTTATCTCTACCGTTATGGAGTATACCTCAGTGAACACGACCTGGCTATGGCCAAATTCATCAACGCCTATCCTGCCGATGAGCTGGAAGCCATCGCTGCCTACATTGTCAAAAGCTGGGTGGATGGCTTCGTGCGTGCCCGCAAAGACTATCGCATCAAAAAGTACGCCAATCTGATGGTCCCCTGCGGTATGGAACGCCTTGGCAAGATGATTATCTCCCGTTTGGACGAACTTGGACTCCAGACCTTGGTTCCCCAACCTCACTCCAATGGCATCAACCGCCAGGTTTCCTATGATCATCGCTTTGATTCTGCTTTGATCCTTGATCGTGAGATGGTGGATATGAGCCTGAAATATGCCGAAGAGATATTGGAAGAGCTCAAAGATGTGATCGGTCTTCAAGCCGGGCCGGTCTACGTGGAACTCTTTGGCGAAACTCCCTTCTCACCGGATGCCAAGAGCAGCGCTCTCAAGCTCAGTGATGAGCAGCAGGGCCTCTATCGTGAGCTTACCGGCAAGAATGCCCAGCTCTATTACAAGTATTACAAGCGTGATGAAGTAAGCTTCTGCATCATCGCCTTCCCCTCCACGGAGATTGGAAAACGCTTCCCGGAAATTTTTGCAGATACTCTGAAGATCAACCTCCTGGATAGCGGTCATTATGCCAAGATTCAACAGCATATCATCGATGTGCTGGATACTGCAGAATATGTGCATGTGAAAGGTAACGGCTCCAATGAGACAGACATCATGGTACGGATGCATCCCATCACAGATCCAGCCAACCAGACGAATTTTGAGAACTGCGTGGCAGACGTCAACATCCCCGTGGGCGAAGTCTTCACATCTCCACTGCTTACCGGAACTAACGGCATTCTGCACGTTGATGATATCTATCTGGGCAGCCTTCGCTACTTCAATATCAAGCTTCAGTTCGAAGATGGCTGGGTAAAGGACTATTCCTGCACCAATTTCCCTAATCCTGAAGACGGAAAGAAGTACATCCATGAAAACCTGCTGCTTCCGCACAACAGCCTCCCAATCGGTGAATTTGCCATCGGCACCAACACCCTGGCCTATCAGATTGCCAGAAAATACGATATCCTCTCCCTGCTTCCTATCCTGATCATCGAGAAGATGGGGCCGCACTTTGCCATCGGCGACACCTGCTTCAGCCATGAAGAAGATGCCCCTCACCCCAGCTTTGTAAACGGCAAGGAAATGATTGCGGTGGAGAATGAGCACTCCGCCAAACGTAAGGAAGATCCCTTCGGAGCTTACACTCAGAAGCACATGGATATCACCCTGCCTTATGAAATGCTTGCCTCCATTACCGCCATCGCCAAAGACGGAACCAAGACCGATATAATTCGGAACGGACGCTTTGTGGTTCCCGGCACCGAGGAACTGAATCTCCCCTTGGATGAGATAAAGTGATTATAAAAAGCTGATAAACAAGCTACTGCCTATCCTCGGTCAATACCGGGGATAGGCAGATAATATTGATTAAAGCTCAGCAATCTGCTATCGTCTAACCCACAACCTCTCAAGGTATCCAACCACCACTTCCAGCACATCGGTTCTTGCCTGGCGAAAAGCCATCAATGCTTCTTCTTCCGGGCAGGCTGTATAGGGCGCTGGATCCTCTATCCCCAAATGCACCTGGGGAATAGGCTTGTGGAATACGGGACAGCTTTCTTTGGCATGATCACAAACCGTTATTACCAGATCCAGATCATCGCGGTTGATGAACTCAGAAACACTCTTGGAGTAGTACTCCCCGGTGTCTATCCCCAGCTCAGTTAATACTCTTACAGCCCAGGGATTGATTACGGAAGGTTCCACTCCGGCAGAGCAGGCCTTGTACTTGTCTCCAAGATAATGATTGATCAGGGCTTCCGCCATAATGCTACGGCAGCTATTCCCTGTACAGAGGATCAAAACTTTCTTCATTCTGGGTTCAGCGACGCCAGGTAGTTATCCAGCATCTCTTTCAGCTCATCTTTGGGATAGAATCCTTCATGGCGGAAGAACTCTCTGCCCTCTGAATCCAGGAAAACCTGTGTGGGCATTACACGAACGTTCCAGCGTTGACCTACTTCTCGGTCTCGATAGAGATCGTGAAAGATCACTTCCACCACTCCCGGATACTCCGCAGCAATATCACGCATTATAGGCTTCATCATCTTGCATGGAATGCAGCTCTCGGCACCCAGCTCGAGAAAAGTAACCTTATAGCCTTGAACGACCAAGCTATCTGAAATAGAACCGACTTCAGCAAGGCTATCCTGCTCAGCTTTTGTACGCTCGTTGCTGGATCCACAGGCAACAAGAACCATTAGCACTATCATGCCAACTAAAATGTTGCACTTCATAAGCCCTTCTCTGTGAGTTTGTTCATCAGTACTGCCACCAGAGAATCCGGATATTCTAAAGTCGGTTCTTTCTTCACACCCAATTGTGTTACCACCACATGGTGATAATGCGTCTTCCCCAGCTTATCGAAGATCTTTTTCAAACATCCCACTTTACAGCCATCAATCAGCAGGTCTCTGGGACTGGATTCGTTATACTCGCTGCCACAACCACAATCTCCAACAGCAACACAAACGGAACAACCCATCTTGTATCTACCTGCAGTGTGGAGAGCTTTGGCTAGTTCCAGGCTAATGATGCCAACATTGCTGGCCCCAGCACAGGCATAAACACCGGAGGGAGCAGAATTCGATACGCAGCTTTGATCTCCGCAATCGGTTCCGCAGGAACAAGAACAAGTGTTTTCTGCCATCTCAGACTCCTTTTTGGATGTGGGCTTTGATATCGGGAGCTGAAAGTAGCTTTCCGCTGGCTACAACCTTTTCATCAATCACAAGGCCGGGTGTCATCATCACGCCATAATCCATGATCTTATCCAGATCTGTCACTTTCTCAAAGCTTGCTTCAATCTCCAGCTCAGCTACAGCCGTGCGGGCATTCTCTTCCAGTTTCTTGCATTTGGGGCAGCCTGTGCCCAAGATCTTGATAATCATCTTATTCTCCTTTACTTTATGATCAGATATATACCTGCAACCATGACCAGAGCGGCACAGACATACCTTAGTATCTTTGTACCCTTGGACTGGCTGCTCCAATTCAAATAGACTTGCACTTTCCCGGCGAATGTTCCAGCCAGGATAATCACCATGCAATGACCAACTATGTAAGCTCCCAGTAGTGCCAGAGCAAAGACCAACCTAGAACCTTCAGCCCCAAAGACTATCCCCAAAATAGGAGCCATAAAGGCAAAGGAACAAGGCCCCAGAGCAATCCCCAAGAGAAAACCCAAGCTCATCGCTGCCCAGCCTCCTCGGCCCCTTGTCTTTACTCCGGAAACAAAGGACGGCATCTTCACCAAATCTGATATAAAGAGAGCAACCAGGATGAACACTACTCCCATCACGGGCTCCACCCAAGTGCCAATATCTCCCATCAGACGTCCCAGCAAACTGGTCACCAGCCCTATGAGAGCCATCATCATCAGTATCCCCAGTGTAAACAGAGTAGAAAGCCTTAATGCTTTGGAGGTCGTGAGTCCCCCCTGTCCATTGAGAAATCCAATAATCAGCGGTATACTGCCTAGATGACAAGGGCTAAGCAGGATGCTCAGTACTCCCCAAACGAACGCAGCTATCATAGCTATCGCCGGATTGGCGGATAGAGATCTACTGAGGTGATTGAAAAGCTCCAGAATCATCCGAAGATAGCTCCAAAGATCAATCCTGTAAGAGTGGACATAATTACAACCAAGCTCACAAAAGCAGTAGTCTTCTTCAATCCCAATACGGAATTGATCACCAACATACTGGGCAAGGACAAAGCAGGTCCGGAAAGCAGAAGTGCCAGGGCAGGCCCCTTACCCATTCCACTGCCCAAGAGTCCCTGCAGAATAGGAACCTCAGTAAGAGTGGCAAAGTACATAAAGGCTCCTGCAATGGAAGCAAAGAAATTCGCCCAAAGAGAATTGCCACCCACAGCACGTTCCACCCAGACCGAAGGCATCCAGGCCTCAAAGCCTGGACGTCCCAAAATTGCCCCGGCAATCATCACACCCAAAAACAGCAATGGAATAATGAGCTTGGCAAAGTCCCAGGTGGAACCCAGCCACTCCTTCAATTCACCTTTTTCAAAAGCCAAAAAGAGGCTAAAGAGCACTATCCCCGTCACAAATGGAATCAAGGGCTGCAAGGGGAACAGTAGCCCCATCACCACCACTCCTATAGTGATTGCCAGCACCTTCAGCATGTGGAAGCCATAAAAGAGATTCAAGCTGAGCCCCAAGAGAAAGGCAACAACTGCTGAGATTATCCATTTGTAGGTATAAGCCCAAAGCACGAATCCTGAGGCTGTGGCACTATTGGGCTTTGCCCAGTTTAAGAAGATCAAAATGAGTATCATAAGAGCAAAGTATATCATGGTCTGCCACATCGGACGGGATTCTTCTCCACCCTCAAAACCTCCCGCCTTTTGTTGCCTCTCTCCTTCCTCTTTTCGGAAGAGCAGATGCATTATCAGGCCTATCACTATACTAAAGACGACAGCACCTACTCCCCTGGCAATCCCCATCTGTAGACCCAGAATACGGGCTGTCATCACTATAGCCAGAATGTTTATTGCAGGCCCAGAATAGAGAAAAGCAATTGCCGGCCCCAAACCAGCGCCTCGCTTGTATATACCGCTGAACAGGGGAAGAATTGTACAAGAGCAAACTGCCAGGATTGCTCCTGAGACCGAAGCCACGCCATAGGCCACAACTTTCTTGGCAGAGGGACCCAGATACTTCATCACACTGGCACTGCTGATAAACACGCTCACAGCCCCTGCAATGAAGAGGGCAGGAACCAAACAGAGCAAAACATGCAGACGGGCATAGTCCTGAAGCATGTAGAAGGCTTCCAAGACACCACCTTTAAATCTTGAAGAATCGAAGGGAATGAAGTAGGCAGCCAGAAAGAGCGCCAACATGATGCCCAGTATCTTTAGTTCTTTGAGATTGAGCTTCACGACTGCTTCTCCTTGATCCTCATAACGCACTTGTACATATCCAGGACGCAGGGGCAGAGAAGATGGTAGATCATTTGATTATTCTTTTTGGAAGAACTGATTATCCCGGCCTGCTTGAGGATCGTCAGATGCCGCGAGATAGTGGAGATGTCTATTCCGACCATCTCTGTGAGTTCGCTCACATTCCGGTCCTGCTTCTCCAACTCATCGATTATAAAGAGCCGGGTGGGATGTGACAGCGCTTTCATCACTCCCGCCATGTATGTGTATCTTTCGCTATTGGGCATGTTTACCTCTCTCGTACTTTCGTATTTGGTAAACTAGCCAAATAGCCCAATACTTGTCAAGACATATTCTCCTGCCCCTTCGTTGAACAATCACAAGTATAGCTGACCCACCTCCTAGTAAACCCTCACTGATATGCTGCTGCCGACTATCCGGGGCAATTCTGCCGCGATTCCGCCGCCTCCGCGGCGGAATCGCGGCGGTAGTGCGGCGGTAGTGCGGCAGAATTAATCTATGAAGCGATGAGTAGTAACAATCCCTGTTCCCTTCTTCATGACTAAGCTCATAGAAGTGCTTTGAACAATTGTCCAAAGCCCATGGAAACTTGCAAAAGATATGCTTCAACCCATTGCTGCCAAGTGCCTACGTGCCGGCATTCCTGTGACCGAGACTGTATGAACACTCTGAAATCCAGGAGTAGAGTTCTGGGGGAAAACCAAAAACAATAAATAGCTTGACATAATCCAAATCAATAAACGAGTAGTAAAAAAGTAATTGTCTGATGGAGGTAGAATGCGCCGGTTGTGGCTGATACTGCTAGCCGTACTTGCAGGAACTTCGCTTGGGGGCATGTCACTTTGGCAGGAGCCCGTTGAATTGGAGCGTTTTGACAACGTCTCATTAGACGCCGCTTATATTGCTTCAAATGGTAAAAGCCTGCTCAACTGGCAGCAAAGTCTTTATGAACAAACCCAATATCAGATGAGCTGCTTTTCTCCCGAGTGGCAGGATCAATGGCAGCATAGTATAAACAAGAGGATTAAAGCTATCTCCGGCAATTCGAACTCATACTTCTATATTTACACAGATTCTTGGGACATGCGGGTATGCAAGATATCTCAGAATGGTAACCAATACTGGGGCAGCAGTGGATTTCGGTTTTTTTCGCCAGATGAATACAGCTCAACACATGAACTTATCTTGCTCCCTGATTCTGAGGGCGGTGTCTTCATCGTCTGGAAGACTTCTCAGTATTCGAATGATTATTGTATGATTCAATATATCAATCCTTCAGGGGTGCCAACCATGTCCTGTGATGAAATGATCATTGCGGAAAACGATAGAATTTACCTGGAAGATGCGGTACTGCTTGCCGATGGCAGCGTAGCTGTTACTACTGCCGTGCGTGGCATGGTGAATCTGTATAAGATTAACAAGTCGGGTTTGCGAAAATGGCACAAAGAGATAGTCACAGAACCCTCACGCTTTCCCCATGCGGCAGTAAGCACAGCAGGAACTGGCAATATCATCCTCGGCATTGCCCATGGAGATAGAGCCGGCATAACACGTTATAGTTATTCTGGCTCTGCTTTGGACGCAGAGCAGATACTGTGTTACACGGGAGCAGAAGATGCCTACTTTATAGATCTAACGCCATCTGAAGATTGTGTATACGTGAATGTGTGCGATTACCCCCAGTCTGCAAATCTGCTGCAAAAGCTTTCTAACACTGGTGAAGTGCTATATCCGAACTTTATCAGCTTATATGATGTCGGCTATGACATCAATTTTGGCATCTATCCTGCGGAAAATGGAGAATGCTATGCAGTATTCAACAATGGAGTGGACGTTATTACAGCCAAACGCTTGTCCTCTTCCGGCGCGACTCTCTGGGAAAGAGATCTGCTGAACGTCACGAATATGAATACCATTAATAACCCCTTCGTCGGAAGATGCATTGACGACGTGCTGCATGTAGTATGGATGGATTTTCGCGCAGATGCCAGCGGTATCTATGCTCAAACTCTTTCACCCCAAGGCGATGAGCTCTTTTCGAACAACGGCTTGCCGGTGCAAGTAGGCAGCAGAGGGGTTTTCCAATATTCCGATATAGTAACACTTGATGAATCTTGCGCCGTCTTGTGGGTAACTTTGATCAACGATACAGATCTGAAAGCAAATCTGCAGATCATTGGCAAGGATGGCGAACAGGTCTTTAACCCAGAACCCTTAAGTTTGGGAAATAATATCATTGGTGATTCAGAGCAGGCTGCACGTATCTTCGCTGTTGGTGACAACGCTTTGGTGCTGTGGCGCGAACAAACTGATGTGCAGAAGCTCAAAGCACAGTTGTTCACATCCGATGGACTTATGCTATGGGGTAATGACGGTATTATCATTGCTGAGGGTCAAATAGGGTCATTCTGCGCCAGCGTAGTTGATGGCGCCATCATGATTGCGTATGATAGCTCAGATGATTCTGGCGTTTACTCCATCTATCTGCAAAAAGTTATCAATGGTACTACTCAATGGCAACCGGGTGGTATTTGCCTCGTGCAATCAGATGTTAGTACATATGGTCAACTGGAAGACTTCACAGGGCAATATCTCTTATGGACTAAGATGACGTCACAAAGCAACGATTTCTGCGTGCTTAGAGTAGAGTCTGATGGCAATATCAGCCCCGGTTTCCCCGATGATGGGTTGCAGTTACATCTGTTTTGTTACGACTATTTTGAGTCCTATTTGATGACAGATAAACTGGTTCTCATGTACTATTATGCCGCTGGTATGATCGACTATAGTGTAACAATGTTGCGTATCATTGACGCACAAGGAAACATTCTGGCTGATAATGGCGACATAATGTATTATGGTAACATTACCCCATCGTTCAGAGGGGATTATATCTATACAGCGGAAGTGACTTCCGAGCTCGTTGCGAGAAAGTACAATCTCCAGCAGGAACTGATCTGGGAGTATCATTTTCAGTATCCAGGGCTAGATTCCAATGCGTACTCTTGGGCTAGAGTCGTCCCTTTATCAGATGATGAGTATATAGTTCTTTTCTCTGGCACACAGCCAGATTGCCTTCTGTATGCTTATTTTGATGCCGCAGGCAACTTCATCCTCCCGGGAGAAAGCCAGATTTTCGGTGTCCCATTGATACATATTACTAGAGCTAGCCTTGCTGAAGAAGGTTTGTTCGTCCTTGCAGAATTCCCTCCCTATGGCAAACTCTGGCTGCAGCACATAGGGCATCATACAGATCCCATCCCAGATTCTGAATTGATACCCGAGGTGGATATCCTGCTTCTTACAAATAAGCCCAACCCTTTCAGGGAAAATACTTCGCTGCGTATCTATCTGCAAGAAGAGATCCCTATTGAGGTGCAGATATTCAATACTCGAGGACAGCTGGTGAAAGACCTGTACTCCGGAATCCTGCAGAAGGGTCTATCCAATATGCATTGGAACGGCAGAAACAACAATGGCGATATCTGCGCATCCGGAGTGTACTTTATCCGCCTAACTTCCAGGTTCGGCACGCAAACCTCAAAGGTTCTCAAACTCAATTAGCAGTAATGCTTCCCGATCTGTCGACATTGTTTTGGCGATAAACTGACAATCGCCAATCCCTTTTCAATGTACCTTTTGAAGAACACAAGACAGGCCAAACCAGCCTTATCAAGTTCGAACTTACGAACTTATCATCGAAGAAGCGCATCTGTACTTTATCTATTCCTGCAAAGATGTTATTGTGAAGATTGCCGAGGCTTTCCCGAAGCTGATCTGCTTTAGAAACAAAGACTGGGCTAAACTGCAAAACTTTGTCTACTACCGTATCAGTCAGGTCATGCAAATCTGCCTCCGTAGCACCAGACATTATGATAC
>JAKPXC010000026.1 GCA_029567705.1 Candidatus Cloacimonadota bacterium | reverse complement strand
TGTTTACTGTAATTCTGTAGCAGCAAGTCAATCCTGGACAATCTTTACCTCCGTTTCATTCAGAATTGGATCGAAAGATACATCCACCACGTCCCCGATACGCTTCATCTTTATCCATCCCTTGCGAGAGGCAAGCTCAGCCAGGTTGAACATCTCATCTTTGGGGCAATCCAGAAGCTGGGCGTATTCACTTTCAAACAAGCGAATGCCCCTGTCCCCTGTCATGTAGGCTAGCAGCAACGCGTAAGTCACGTTAGACGGACCGGTACGAATCTTGATCCTCGTTTTGGTGATCCGGCCTTGAGTATATCCTGCTTGAGCCCAGGAGGCGTTCAGGTTTTGGCTGGTGGATCTGATAGTGATGGAGCTGAATCTACCCGGGAAACGTAGTTCGATCTGCTCCTCAAGTTCAGAACGCAAGACCTGTGATCCTGCCGGATGAGAGATCATCCAAGGGCTGAGTTCCCGAAGCATCTTATCACGCGCGGAGGCGCATAAAAACGCCAGTTGGGGTAGCGATTCGGGGTCCTTTTTCCAGAGAGTTTTAAGCAACCGGAATATGGGAATCCTATCATCCAGTCCGTAGAGGATATTCAGATTGCTCAAGGTGCGCTCTCTATTGCTGGCAGAACGTTTGTGCAGGCAATTATCCACGATGATAGCAATCTTATAATCAGCGAAACTGGCAAATTCTATCTCTACTGCCACGAGTAACAATTCCAGCTCAGGAACCATGATCGTTCTGGCAGTATGCGCACCGGCAGAGTCGAGCCGAAACCCAAAGTTTTCAAGATTTGTGTTTTGATCGGGTCTCACCCTTAGCTCCATTCGCGTTGCCTTTCCGCATCCAAACATCCACTTCTTCGGTTTTGAACTTCCAGAGTTTGCCCAACCTGTGAGCGGGCAGCCCCTTTTCCTTTACCCATTTATACACAGAGTCCCTGGTAATACCCAAATATTCACTTATCTCGGTAACGGAAAGCCATCTGTCTTCCACTTAACAAAACTCCTTTATCTCTATGTCCACCATGTCATAAGCCATGCCTTGTGTCCTGCGGCTATCTATGCATCAGCTTATGACAAACACTTAAAATCACAGTAATAATAGGTATCAGATTATGTCAAAGCATTTGTTTCCCTACAGCTCATATTTCCCAAATCCGTATCTGCCCAAGCGCCCTGCTCCACTTCATCGGGAATCAAGCCCGGTACTTGCTCGCGGTTTTACCCCCTGCTTACCCCATGATCCCCTCTTGGTGTGAGAGGAACATGAGGTAAGCTTGAAGTAAAGCCGAGAGCTGATATGCGGAGGATATTGTGGGCGCATCAAGTCTTTGGATTGGCTGTTTCCCAATTGGCATCGTAGGCAGGCGCTGATGTGGAATCACCCAACCTAATAATCTCATAAATATGGATGCTTTCTCTGCCCCAATTGTATAACTAAAGACAAATATCCAAAGTACGCATAAACGGCGGATGTGTATTGCTGTAGGTCAGAATGCAATGGTCATCAATGTAACTCATGATAAGTGCCTCCTGCTTTTAACCATAACCTACTGGAAAGACCTACACAGTCGAAAAC
>JAKPXC010000014.1 GCA_029567705.1 Candidatus Cloacimonadota bacterium | reverse complement strand
GCATCGAACGCATCATCAAGGAAGAAATCCCCGAAGTGGCGGAAGTCATCTCGGTGAGATAGCTCTAAAACCCCACCCTCAAACGGTTATACCGGAACCCAGACCAAGCTTGGGCTCCGGTTTTTTGTTCAAGTTAATTTAGGCTCACTTTCAAACCGGGTGGGTAATCCGGTTAATCAAGCCCGTAGGGCGACATAACGTTAGCGAGGTGTGTAGTGAGCCTTATTTTTCCGCACGAGTGAAAATGCCTCCCTCTATGAACGTGCGTATGAGAAAAATGGGTTTTCCGGATTTATTTTGCGTTTCCCCGAAAAAGAGCCTCATACAGATTACACGGATTGCTCGGATGACCGGTAGCGGCCCTGAAAGGAATTGGCGGACGGCTTGAAACCCCGTCCGCTTTTTCTTTCACTGTTTCAGATATATATAAGTTCTCACCCAAATCTGCAAATCGATATCACATGTCACAGTGGTCGTATGGGTTTATCAGGCAGAGAGATAGATAAGACTGGCTTTGGATTGTGTCACAGTGGTTCAGAAAGAGCATGAAATGCCGGAGATGCTTAATGGGAGAGGCTTTGAACGCTGTGACAAATTATCTCCCGAGAAATGTGTCACAGTGCCAGGTATTGATGAACCCAAAGTAGGTTTGTGTGGTGAACCAGCTTTATCTCATGACGAGCAGCCAGATACTACTGCTGAGGACAAAGATCATTCGGTAAAGGAGTATCCTGATCTGAGTAAAGATACCAACCTTCCTTTGCGCAGATTGGAAGAGGCAAAGCTGCTGGGGCATTTCTGCTCTGTTGTGCTGACCCGGCTGCGGGATTGTGAATCCAGAACAGAAGAGTGGAAGCAGATTATTGGGGACTACAATAGCGGTAATTTGGTACCGGAACTGTATCAAATGCGAAGCAAACGTTGCGAGCGGAGTATCCGTACCTGGATAGAGCAATACCTGCAAGCGGATTACGATATGTTTGCTCTTATCCATAGCAATTGGAATACCACCCGTAAACGCAAAGTATCTGAAATTGAGAGCCAAATCCTGCTGAGTATGCTGCTGCATCCCAATCGGATCAAGATCGGCTCTGCTATCAAGCTGCTGAAAGCGCAAGCCAGACTTGGTTACTTTGATTCCCAAAGCAGCATTCCAACGCTGAGACGTTGGTGCCGGGACTGGATGAATGCCAATCCTGCCATCTGGAATCAGGCTCGTTTGGGCAGTAAGTTTGTGGCAGAGAATATCATCAAGACCATTCACAGAGACAGCAGCTTGCTCAGGGTTGGTGATGTCTGGGTAGCGGATGGTCACAATCTTGCCTTTGATATCCTCAATCCCAAGACCGGGAAGGCAAAGCGGATGACGCTGATCTTGGTGCTGGACTGGGCAAGCCGCTATCCGGTGGGAGCTTCTCTTGCCTTTACAGAGGATAGTCAGCATATCTTGGCAGCTTTCCGCAATGGCTTTCTGAATACGTCACAGTGGATGGTCACGAGCAATTCTGTGGATTCAACTTATACCGGTACTCATGCCTTTGCGTTCTTACCCCGATATGTCTATCTGGATAATGGTAAAGCATTCAGAAGCAAACTTTTCCACGATAACTGGGAAGGTCATGATCTGGCTAAGGAATTGGGCGGTATCTTCCCCAAGCTGAATATCGAAGCCGTTTTTGCCGAAAGCTACAATGCCAAGGCAAAGGTTATAGAACGGTTCTTCAAGACCTTCCAGGAACAGTTTGAACGCTTTGTTTCATCCTTCCGGGGTGCATCAATTGCCGATAAGCCTGCCACTCTGCTGCGTAACGAGAAATGGGCAAAGAAGCTCTACAAAGCCGATCCACCCACAGTAGAAGAAGCCTGGAGCATGATCGGCTTCTACATTAGACATATTTATGGTGAGACGCCGCATAGTGCTTTGGCTGACAAGACACCCTGGGAAGTATTCAGTACTGCTCAGATACCCTCAGACCGGATTATTGAGCCTTCTGAACTGAACTTCCTGATGCTCTCGGCAGAGAGAAAAGCAGTCCGCAACGAAGGCATCGTCTGGGGTAAGCTGCATTACTGGCATCCTGACCTGATATCTCACATCGGCAAGCCCATCATCTTTCGCTATGATCCGGCAGACATCAGATGG
>JAKPXC010000010.1 GCA_029567705.1 Candidatus Cloacimonadota bacterium | reverse complement strand
GCATCTGCCTCCACTACGTTGCGGGTCTTGACCAGTTTGGATTGTTTCATCTTGTGTCTCCTATCTGATTCCTGCAAGCCTGAGCATTTCGGCAAAGCTCTTTATACCGTCGCACTGCTCTGATTCATCAATAACTGCTTGTGGGGCTGTAAGCATCGGTGTCTGGATAAAAGTGGGATTGGAAGCTTGAGTTATTGTTTTGATATGGGGACTGAGCAACTTATCAACCGTCTCCTGAGTGTTCTTTACCAATATTCTGGTTCTCTGCTCTGTTTGCCTTTGCATTTTCTTGATCTGCCGGTATTCCTTGTCCAGTTCCTTCCGGGCTATGGGCTGATCGACTGCAAGTTTGATAAAGGGATGCTGTGCCCGGCGCAGTTCCGCCTGGCAGATGAACTTGTCCTTGGTGTCATAGACTAATATCCATCTGATGTCTGCCGGGTCATAGCGAAATATGATGGGCTTGCCGATGTGAGATATCAGGTCAGGATGCCAGTAATGCAGCTTGCCCCAGAGGATGCCTTCGTTGCGAACTGCCTTTCTCTCTGCAGAGAGCATCAGGAAGTTCAGTTCAGAGGGCTCAATGATCCGCTCGCCAGCGATCTCAGCAGTCCTGAACACATCCCAGGGTGTCTTGCCAGCCAATGCACAATGCAGCGTCTCACCATAGATGTGTTTAATGTAGAAGCCTATCATGCTCATGGCTTCTTCTATCGTTGGTGGCTCGGTTTTGTAGAGTTTCTTTGCCCATTTCTCGTTACGCATCAGAGTGGCAGGTTTATCCTCCACTGCTGCACCCCGGAAAGATGAAACAAAGCGTTCAAATTGCTCCTGGAAGGTCTTGAAGAACCGCTCGATCACCTTTGCTTTGGCATTGTAGCTTTCGGCAAAAACGGCTTCGATATTCAGCTTGGGGAAGATACCGCCCAATTCCTTTGCCAGATCATGGTTTTCCCATTTGTCAT
This sequence comes from Candidatus Cloacimonadota bacterium, assembly GCA_029567705.1. Lineage (GTDB taxonomy): Bacteria > Cloacimonadota > Cloacimonadia > Cloacimonadales > Cloacimonadaceae > PHBP01. The sequence continues at coordinate 614 of JAKPXC010000010.1, read as the reverse complement.
GAAAAAGCTTACTCTTGAAGGCTCTGCCATTATCCAGATAGACATATCGGGGTAAGAAGGCTAAGGGATTATTGTTTCCTCCACTGATATTGGTAATACAATCTCTGTCTTGCCACTGTGACGTATTAAGAAAGCCATTGCGGAAGGCGGCCAGGATATGTTGACTATCCTCTGTAAAGGCAAGTGAAGCTCCCACCGGATAACGGCTTGCCCAGTCCAGTACCAGAATCAGCATCATCCGCTTTGCCTTTCCGGTTTTGGGATCGAGGATATCAAAGGCAAGCTTGTGTCCATCCGCCACCCAGACATCACCAACCCTGAGTAAGCTGCTGTCTCTGTGGATGGTCTTGATGATATGCTCTGCCACGAACTTACTGCCCATGCGAGCCTGTTGCCAGATATCGGGATTGTTATTCCTGAAGTCTGTACACCACCTTCTCAGGGTGGGAATGCTACTCCCCGAATCAAAGTAACCAAGCCGGGCTTGGGCTTTTAGCAGTTTGATGGCAGAGCCGATCTTAACCCGATTGGGATGCAGCAGCATGCTCAGCAGAATTTGACTCTCAAGCTCTGATACCTTGCGTTTACGGATAGTGTTCCAATTGCTGTGGACG
>JAKPXC010000006.1 GCA_029567705.1 Candidatus Cloacimonadota bacterium | reverse complement strand
GGCGTCGGGTTTCCTTGCGCTCCAAATCGGTGGCTCGCAGCATCTTGCCGCGGATATATTCTGTGTAATTGCCCTCATAAAGCTAAGCCCGGCTGTTCTCCAGCTCCAGGATGCGGTTACAGACGGAATCCAGAAAATAGCGGTCGTGAGTCACAAAGATCACGGTGATCTTCTCTTGTGCCAGATAATCCTGCAGCCATTCGATGCTATCTAAATCCAGATGGTTGGTGGGCTCATCCAAGATCAGAAGGTCGGGGCTTTGCACCAGCACTCTGGCCAGGTCCAGCTTACGTCTCTGGCCGCCTGAGAGATGGATGATCTTCTTGTCAAACTCGTTCAGTCCCAGGGTGCTCATCATGGCTTTGCACTGGTGCTCTTCGATATGAGCGGATTTGGTGCTGAGCATGAAGGCCAGGCAGGTTTGCTCATAGTCTATTTCGGCATCCTGCATCAGGTAACCCAGCTTGATATTTTTGCGCAGGGTTATGGAGCCGGTACTGGGGGAGATCTGAGTGCTAAGGAGCCGGAGAAGGGTGGTTTTTCCGCTGCCATTGATGCCTACAATGCCAATCTTATCCTGAGCGTGGATGCCCAAGGATATCTCGGAGAGGATGGTTTTATCGCCGATCTGGTAACCGATACGGTCGAGGGTGGCAAGAACTTCAGTTGGCATAGAATAGAGAAATAAGCTGGCGTCCCTGAGGCGATTCGAACGCCTGACCTTCACCTTCGGAGGGTGCCACTCTATCCAGCTGAGCTACAGGGACGCAAAGTCGTGGTTGCATAAATCCAAGGGGCTGCTAATCTGTCAATGCTTTTGCACAAATTCGCTCTTGCCGCAAAGCTCCTGCAGGGCCAGGGGAGCGATGGGTTTGGTTTGACTTGCCAGCCTGCGGGAGAGCTGTTGAATCTCCCATTGGGCATGTTCATCGCTGCGCAAGCGCACAAAGTGGTAAAGCTCCCGGAAGTTCATTCTGGTCAGCACTTTTACTCTATCCAGGTTCAAGCGCAGATAAGAACCCAAACCGGGTTTGAGAGAATCCAATTCGGCACTGAGTTTCCGGCATTTAAGCCAGAGTTCATGCCAAATCTCTGCTCTTCCCAGCTCAAGGATGGCTGGGGGAATAATCAGAGGAACAGAGGAGCAATTGATGCTTTTGATCATGCTGCTCAGGCGGTGGCGCTTGAATTGAGCCCAGCAGCTTTCAGACATGCTGCATTCAAAGCTGAGATCGGCTTGTTCAAAAGCCCGGGAGACTTTGTTCCAGGCCTTCATACCACACCAGACTTGTTGCCAGAGCCGCTCTTTCTCGTTCTGAGGCAGTGCTTTCACTCTTTTAAGACAGGCTTCAAAGGGAAGAGGAGTCTGGGGATAAAGCATGGCGGCCAGGATACGGTCATCCGGATCGGGACTGTGTTCCAGCAGGCTCAGTTCTTTGATATTCTCCTCAAGGTTTTGAGTAAGAATTGAGCTATCCAAAGGCTGGCAAGAGAAGCTCTCGGAAGAAGTGTACCTCAGCAGTGAGGGGCTGATGGAGCTCAGTTTAGAACAAAGCTCGGTGTGGAGCTCTTTGGCTTCGGCCAGGGGGCTGCTGTCCAGGCGGCGCAGGAGGTTTTCCAGGCTACGGGCATTGATGGTGAGCCCCATCTGAGTCTTGGTGGCCAGCGGCAGGATGTAGCGGGCGTCTTCCTTGGCTTTGCCTTCCAGATCACGTTTGGAAAGCTGAGGCAGGTTTTTGCTGTAGTGGGCTTTGAGTGCTTCAAAGCAGAGCCGGTATTCTTCAAACAGCTCTTGCACCAAGTTCCTGTAAGGTTCTGCCAAAGGGCTGTTCTGCAATTCGGTGGGTAGTACGTAGTCGTTGCTCAGAGTTACATAGCGTTGGGATTTCTCCGTAAACGAGGCCAGGCGGATAGACTCTATGCTATCAGTAAGCAGGCGGGATACATCGATGATATCCAGGTTGAAAACGGCATGTTCTGCAATTGAGGAGTGCCCCATCTCAAAGATGATGTTTTGGTTTGACTTGCGGGCTTTATCTATCTCCAACAGGGCTTCCTTGCGAAGCTCCGAGACGGATTTGCTGCTCCGGCTGATTCGGGCATAGGCCGCTGAAATCACTTCTGGAGTGGCGAGCTTGCTTTCCAGACGGTCGATCAGGCTTTTGTCTATATTATATCCGGCGACGTTTACTTTCATTTCTATCCTTATTGGGTGAGGGGGAAGAGGAAGCTTCCCAGTATGATATGGCTAGTCTTCCACAATGGCTGCAGCATTGGAAGCGCCAATGCGGTTCGCACCGGCAGCGATCATGGCCAGAGCTTGTTCTTTGGTTCTCACACCACCGGAGGCTTTGACGCCTATCTTGGGGCCAACCACTTCACGCATCAGGGCAATATTTTCCTCTGTGGCACCGCCCGTGCCAAAACCTGTGGAGGTTTTTACAAAGTGAGCTCCGGCTTTTTTGGCCAGAAGGCAACTGATGATAAGTCGCTCACGATCCAGGTAGCAGGTTTCAAGAATCACCTTGAGCAGGACAGTCTGGCTCTGGCAGGCTTCTGCTACTCTCAGGATGCTTTCATAAGCGGTCTCGATCTGTCCGGAGAGGAGAGCGGCCAGGTTTTGAACCATATCGACTTCATCAACGCCGGCTTGGATCACGGCCTTGGCTTCGGCAGAGATGGCTTCCACGGAGCCTGCTCCCAGAGGGAAATTGATCACGGTGCAGCTACGTATGGAATCTTCCAGGAGTTTGTCGATAAGCTCGATATACTGCGAATTGATGCAGACTGAAGCAGTTCGGTACTTGTTTGCCATATTGCACAGAGCTCGGATGTCTTCTTCCCGGGCATCAGCTTTCAGGATGGTGGCATCGATGGCAGAAGCCAGACCATCCGCGGGGGAAAACAATCTGTCCGGTTCATGAGCCCGACAGACATTGCATTTCAGGCAGATCTCGTGACCTCCGCCACAGGCACAGGGATGTGAATCGCCAAACAATTCACGGGCGATTTGCGCTGCTGTTTTCATGGTTTTCTCCTTTTTGAGCTACTAATTGTCCACAGGCTCCCAAGATGTCTTTCCCTCTGCTTTTTCGCAGAGTGATGGCTTGACGGATGGATTGAGCCTTTTGCATGAAGAGATCGATCTCGGCGGTGGTGGGTGCGCGCCACTCTGCACCGGAGACCGGGTTGAAAGGAATGAAATTGATCTTGGAGCTAAGGTCGTCCACAAATCGGCTCAGGGCTTTGATATCGGCAATACCCATATTAAAATCCGGAATCAGGATATACTCCAGTGTAATGCGAAAATTGGTCTTCCGCCGGAAGTAGAAGAGGGCTTGCTTGAGCTCGTTCAGAGGATACAGCTTGCTCACAGGCATGATCCGGCTGCGTTTCTCTTCTACAGCGGAGTTCAGCGAGACTGCCAGCTTGGTCTTGATCCCGCTTTCTGCCAGTTTCTTGATCCCGGAAACTACTCCGCAGGTTGAGATGGTGGTGCGGCGGGGGGAGAAGCTGAGAGCTTGTTCATCCTGCAGTATCTTCAGGGCAAAGAGCACGTTATCCAGGTTGTCCATGGGTTCTCCCATGCCCATAAAGACTAGATTCGTGAGCCGCTGAGGATAAAGCTCCCGGGCCACAATCATCACCTGGGCTATGATTTCGCTGGCTTCAAGGTTGCGTTTGAGCTTGAGTGCCGCTGTGGCGCAGAAGCTGCAGCCCCGGGAACAGCCCACTTGAGAAGAAACGCAAAGGGTTCGCTTCTTATCATCGGGGATCATCACGCATTCGATCAGTGAGCCATCACTCAGCTTGAGGCGATACTTGATGGTGCCGTCGGTAGAGACCAAACGGGCGTCTATCTCCGGAATCTCCCAGGATAAGCCCGTCTTGAGGAACTCTTTAAGCTCCGGAGGAAGGTTGGTCATCTGGTCAGGCTCAAAGACATACTTCTTGTAGAGCCAATCCAGTATTTGTTTGGTTCTATAAGCTGGGAATTGCCCCTGCAGAAGGCTGGAGAGCTCTTCCGGGCTGATGCCGTAGATATGTCTCAACACTGCTCCACTTGTGGGACACTGATGATTTCCAGGTCTTTATATTGTTCCTGGTCGATCTCGAGGAGCTCAGAGTTCTCGTTTGCCAGGATGATCTTGTGGTTGATTATGTCGCATTTGAAGACTATCATGCGGGTGCCTTTTAGCTTTACGCAGGTGCCGACAATCGGATAATCCTTGGCTTCTTCGATATAGAAATCTTCTTCGAAATTCAGGCAGCAGAGCAAGCGGCCGCAGGGACCGGATATCTTGGAGAGGTTCCCCGCCAGATTCTGGTCTTTGGCCATTTTGATGGTAACCTGGTTAAAGCGTTTCAGGAAGCTGCCGCAACAGTAGTGCAAGCCACACATGCCAAAGCCGCCCAAGCGCTTGGCCTCGTCCCTTCCTGTGGTCTGATGCAGTTCAATTCGTGTCTTGAAAAGCAGTGCCAGCTCTCGCACGAACTGGCGAAAATCTATCCTGCCATCGGCAGTGAAAAAGAAAGTAAGCTTGTTGCCATCAAATTGATAGACCGTCTCGATCAGCTTCATTTCAAAGGGGTAACGCTCCAGAATCTCCAGAAATGTATGAGAGGCTTTCTCTTCTTCCTGGTCCAGATGCTGGAGTTTGCCGATATCTTCTTCTGTAGCTATTCTGCGGATGTTGAGAAGCTTGGTCTTGGATATTGTATCGTTGATTTCAGAGGCAGGAACAGCCATGTGAACCACCTGAGCGATATCTTCACCGCGTTCCACTTCCACTATCACAAGTTCTTCCGGTCCGATAGGCAAGCCGGAGTCATTTTTAAAGTAACCCAGCCGTCCGGAACGGAATTCTACTTCTATATATTCGTTCACACATTTCTCCTTATATACTTGAGCCCACGGTATAGGGGCAAAAGAAAAACTAATCTGTCGCAAAAAGCTGCTTGAAAAGAGCGATCTCTGCTTTTCCCAAGCTCAGTTTACGACGTGCCTTCACAGTTGAGGCAGTCTGGATGAAGTCTTCGAGGCGGTAGCGGCTCAGGAAACCTGCTTCACCCCAGGAAAATTCCGGGATGTAATCGGTTATCAGGTTTCGTCCCCAGAGATTGGAGCCCAAGCCAAGCACTGCACCGGTATTGATGGTGGAATTGATTCCCAGCTTCACATGATCACCGATCAGGCAGCCCATGAATTGAGTTCCGCTGTCTATCTTGGACTTGGTGGCGTAGCTGTAGACAGCCACGTTCTTATAGGTGTTCTTCAGGTCACTGTTATTTGTATCAGCTCCGATATTGACCCATTCTCCCAGGTAGGCATGCCCCAGGAAACCATCATGCTGCTTATTGGTATAGGCTTGGATGATGCTGCCTTCCACCTCGCCACCGATCTTACAGACCGGGCCGATGCTGCAGCCTTGATATATCTTGGCGTTGATCTTGATCATGCTGCGCTTACCGATGTAGCAGGGGCCGATTATCACGCTGTTGTGCATGATTACAGCTTCTTCATCGATAACCACAGGGCCATCAGAGGCATCGATAATCACACCGGGTTTGAGATCTACCTGATCTCCCAGCCAGACGTTGTAGGGATTCAAAATGGTAACGCCTGGTTCCGTCTCAAAGAAGTTCTCTTTATCATGAAAGAAGTTTTCAAAGTCGTAACGCAGAAGCCGGTCGTTATCATGGATAAGGTCAGAAAGCTGCTCGTACAATGCCTTGGGTTGCAGGCTCTGGTGGCAGATGATGCCTGCTTGTTCCAGAATACTCTGCTCAGTGGCGAATCCATCAGCTTGCGAAGCACGCAGAGCGATAAGGCTTGTGCCACTAAATAGCGCATTTCCTGGCTGTAACTCCAAAATCTCGGCTTGTATGGCTTCAGTGAAGCGGAGTCGGTTGTTGATGTACAGACAGTCACCATTGCCTTGGGGATTAAGCTCCCAATCGGGATGCCGTTCCCGGTATAGCGGTATCAAGGCTTCATCGATGATGTAAGCCAATTCATCTGCGGGGAAGGAAGCTTCCAGCCTTTGGCGGAGCTTAAGGATTCCGCAGCGCAAGTCTCCCACTATTCGGGTCTGGCAGATCGGGAAGAAGGAGGAACGTTTATCTTCAAACAGTAGCAGCTTCATTGCTGGTGCTCCTGCGGTAGGGTTTCTTGCCATGCCAGCTAAAGAGGTCAAACTGCCCCATCAGCATGGTAAAACTGAGGAAGAAGGTCTGGATAACGAACCAGACGGGATAGAACCAGCTCATCCGTGAGGTAACGCCAAAACGTTTGCGGGTGTAGCCAAAGAAGATATTCTCAATCAGCCAGCGGAAAGCCAGAATTCCCAGGGCAAGCTTCCAATTGAAGATGAACATGATCACACCACCCCAATACATCAAGCCCATAGAAAGCAGGATGAAGAAGAATTCCGGATCGAAGTGCAGTTGATACTTCATGTTTGAAGCCCAGCGGCTGCGTTGATTGAGAAGCTGTCGCCAGCTATTGACCGGATAGGTATGGACGAAGCTCTTGGGGTCAAAGTTGAAGATAATCTTGTGTCCTTTTCTGCGCATCACCTGCATCAGGTTCACATCGTCGCCGGATAAGAGATGTCTGATCTGGTCGAAACCGCCCACATCGTTAAAGGCTGCTCTGGTATAGGCCAGATTTTGCCCGATGCAGGCCCAGCTTCTGCCGATGGTGTAGCCACCGCCCAGAACCATGTAAGTAGCAGCAAAATCAAAATGCTCATACTTGTGGAGGATGGATTCTTCCTGCCAATCTTTGAGCAAAGTGCGGGAATATCCCGCCACCATGGATACTCCAGGACTGAAGGCTGCGACCATGCGTTCTATCCAAGTGGGAGGCACCAGGCAATCGGCATCGGTGGTAAGGATTATCTCTCCCTGACTGGCCAGCACGGCCTTCTCCAAGGCCTGTTTCTTGGGTGAGAAAGCTTTCTCTCTGCCCAGTATCTTCATGTAACGAACCGAAACCTCGTGGTTTGCATACTGAGCTAAAAGCTCCTCGGTATCGTCTTCTGAGCCATCGTCTGAAACGATTATCTCATATAGGCCTTTTGGATAGGTTTGGTTCACCAGAGCCAGAAGCAATTTCCGGAGGTTGTGTTCCTCGTTTCTGGCCACGATTATCACAGAAACGGTCGGCTTCTGATGGGAAAGTTCGGCTTTGTAGTTTTTGTATCCGAAGTAAAAACGGATGCAGAAATAGATATAGGTGAAGAATCCCCCGGAAGTAAGAGCCACAAGCAGATAGTAGAGGCTGGTTTTCAACGTCATTCTCTGGGGCCTCTATCTCTGCGGCCCGGTTCAAACTGATCCTGAAATCCGTAACTGGTGGGGTAGAAATTCATACTGAGAGTATCCGATACTGCGGGAGGGATATTATCTTCTATAAAGACTTCCGTAATGCCTCCGGACTCCATGGTAAATCCCGTTCTGGGGTTTATCTGTCTGGAAACGATAGTCTCCGGACGCACGAAATTATAACGAGAATCGTTGGCTCCTGGCATTCTGTGGTTGTTGTCGTTTCGGACAGCCCTGGTCATAATGGCACCCCAAACCGGTGTGGCCACGGGGGAACTGCCTCCGCTGGCTTGCATGGCTGTGTTGCTGTCGTAACCAATCCAGATGCCGAGAGTGAATCTGCGGTTAAAACCAATAAACCAGGCATCTCTATGATCTTCTGAGGTACCGGTTTTACCGGCGGCATCCCAATAATAATTTTGTCTGGCAGGTCCACCGGTTCCTGCATTCACCACGCTTTGGAGCATGCTGGTCATTATATATGCCACTTCCGGGCTGCAAACTCTTACACGCTGAGGTGAATAACGCTCCAACACCTTACCGCGCTCGTCTTCTACTTTGGTGATGAACATGGGAACTACCCGCTGCCCACCATTTGCGAAGGCTGTGTATGCAGCGATGTGGCGAATCGGGACAACTTCGTAAGAGCCCAAAGCAGCAGAGAAATCCGTGACACTGGAGCCAACTCCAAAGCGGGAAAAAGCTTCGCTCATGGTATCCAACCCGATGTCCATGGCGCATTTTACTGCCCAGACGTTGTAGGAGTGCTGCAGGGCTACTCTCATTCTGGTAAAGCCGTAATAGCTGCGGGAGAAGTTTTTGGGTGTCCAGCTCTCTTCTCCGGTTCCGATCGTGATGGGAGAGTCGTTGATTATAGTTGCTGGAGTATAGCCTTTTTCCACGGCCAGAGTATAGTAGACCGGTTTGATGGAGGAGCCCGGTTGGCGTCTGGCCTGAGTCATCCTGTTAAACTTGCTATGCACGAAGTTTCTACCTCCGATCATAGCCCGAACCTCACCGGTAGCGTTCTCGATCAGAACCAGGCCTCCCTGGAGATATCTGGTGTCTATATCCACAGCGCTTCTGGGTACATCATCGTATCTGTTGCGGAAGCCCCGGGAGTTCTCTATTCTTCTCAGGTAAGAGTTCAGAGTGGAATCTGCATAGGCAGATAGATCGGGATCCAGAGTGGTGTATATCTTCAGGCCACCTTCAAAGAGCTTGTCTGTGCCATACTTGCGCTCAAGCTGCAGCCTGATGTGTTCGATAAAATAGTCGTTGGCAAAGCGTTGCATACCGGAAGGATCTGTGATCAGGGGCGTAGCAATAGCGATCTCGTATTCTTCCTGTGTGATCTTCTTACTCTTGAACATCCTTTTCAGGACGTTATTTCTCCGTTCCATGGCTGCTTCAGGATTCTTGGTAGGGTTGTAGAAATTTGGCCTTTGGATCATACCGACCAGAAGAGCGGATTCCGGGATAGTAAGTTCCCTTGCGTGTTTGCCAAAGTAATAAAGCGAAGCTGTTTCCAGACCGTGGATTTGACCACCCCAGAAGATTTTATTGAAGTAGATCTCCAGGATCTCATCCTTGGTGAAGTTCTGCTCGATGCGGATCGCCAGGATGATCTCCTTGATCTTACGCGAGATCTTTTTATCCAGGGTAAGGAACATATTACGTGCCATCTGCTGGGTTATCGTGCTGGCACCCTGGGAGAAATCCATCCTCACCAAGTCTATCACTACAGCCCGTATGTTTCCAATTATATCAATGCCAAAGTGGTGATAGAAGTACTTATCTTCAGTAACTAACAAAGCATCTATCAGATAGGGGGGGAGCTCTTTGAGGGAGACCAGCTTTCTCTTCTCAAAAGCATAGAGGTAGATCATTTTGCCATTGGCATCATAGACCTCGCTTCCGGTGCGGAGTGTGAAATTTCTCAATTCACTGGTGGGAGGCAGATCGTCCTGGTAGAACCAGAACAAGCCTAGCACCAGACCCGTTAAAATACAGGCGCAGATTCCACCCCATTTGAGGATTGCCTTCCATTTGTCTCGGTTAATTCTATTCATGCTCATCAAGCCTTAATTCCTTGATTTTATCTTCAAAGATGATCGTTAGGTAAGCAATGACCATCCCGCTGACCATTCCAAGCAGAACCAGTAATGGTGTCAATACAAAAACGTTAACCGACGGGATAATCCAATACTTAACCACCAACAACTGCATCAGATTGTGCCCCACTGCTCCCAGGATACTGATGCCAGAGATAGAGAACCCCACTCTTGAGCTTTTGGCTATATACATCAAGAGGATAGCGGTTATTCCTCCCAAGAGAGACAGGACAGTTCCAGGATTGATCAGAGTAAAGGTGAAGATTCCTCCGATCACAGTCTTAGCCAGATTTACCAGCATGGCAGTCCAGAATTTGCCCTGATACAGAAGGTACAGGACGATGATGTTTGATAATCCTAACCTAATGAAGGGGATGGGCAACACTCGCATAATCAGGCTTTCCAGTACGTAGATCACACATGCCGTTGCTATCAAAAAACCCAGCCAGAGTCGTTTGTTTAACATCAGAGGGCTCACTTAGGCCAAAAAGCTACTAACCAGAGGATCCTGGTTTTGCCAGATATCCCCAATCTTGCCGAAGAATCTGGATTCGCCTTCGTGGATGAACAGCACCAGATCGGCTATTTGCTCCAGATCTCTGATGTCATGAGTGATAGTGATCACAGATACCTTCCGTTCCGAAGCAATCTGGGCAATATAATAGACTATCTCCTTGGCTGTGATGGGATCCAGCCCGCTGATGGGCTCGTCAAAGATAATGTACGCCGGGTCATAAACCAAAGCCCTGGCTATGCCGATTCGCTTTCTCATCCCGCCACTGAGTTCGGAGGGTACCATATTCTTGGTGTGTTTCAATCCCACTTTATCCAGGCAGAAATCCACCTTCTCTTCAATCTCTGCCTCGCTCATCTGTCCACGTTCATAGAGAGGTAACGCCACATTCTGGTAGATGGTGAAGGAATCCAGTAAGGCTGCATTCTGAAAGACCATGGCAAAATGTGCCTTAGCAGCATGCACCAGTTCATCATCAGCTTTGTGGATATCGACTCCATCCAGAATAATCGTTCCGGATTCCGGTAGATTGATGCCCAGCAAACTCTTGATCAGAACCGTTTTACCTGAGCCACTTTTTCCCAGGATCACCAGGTTCTGCTTGTCCGGAAGCTCGAAGCTGATATCCTTGAGGACAATCTTTCCATAGAAGCCGACCGTGAGCTTGTCAACTTTGATCACTTGCTGGCCTCTTTATGTGGTAGATACCCTCTTGCCTGCCTCAACATCCACAGATAAGCCAGAACTAAGCCAAGACTATTGGCCATCAGGTCATAGATGGATACTGAGCGTCCGGGGATGAACTGCTGATGCGTTTCGTCCAGTGCGGCATTCAGCAGCAGGATAGCATAAACCAGACTAATGGTTATTCTGCCGGCTTTAATGCTTTTTAATACGCCATTTACCAATAATCCCAGGATCAAGTAGATGCCCAGGTGAGCCACTTTGTCGATGGATAGAATCTTCAAGCCGGGAAGGTCGTTACTGGGTAGTGATGAGAGCGTCCAGATCAGTAAGAGCCAGACGAGGCTGAGGCTTAGCTTGGCTTTGGTCGACTTCATGATCGGTACAAAGGCTTTCACTGGTGATATTCCACCAGTTCCCAGTTCAGAACAGATAGTCCCCTGCGCACCTGTGCTTTGGTGATCAGACCACTGTCGGCAATCCAGAGCTTAAGTAGGGTTTCGGGATTAAGAATATTATTCGTGACCATATCCACATAGGGAGCTTTTCCCGGTTCACGGGGAACCAGGCTCAGTGAGTATGCCTTGCAACGCAGACGTCCCAGCCTGGTTCGGACGTTATCATCTTCTTCCTTCTTGAGCTCTGCGTCCCATAAAATACTATTGGCATCAATTACATAAGCCCGGTCAGCCTGAGGAGGGTTTGAGGTAATATGAGCCAGCAGGCTAAAGAGGTCTCTGGTATCTGGCTCCAGCTCAAAACTCACCAGTTCCCCGCTTAGAAATCTCTTTTGGCTGGCTGTGCGGCGATTCTGATCGTAAACAGTGCGTACAGTATCTGAATCTGTTTCCTGGCGTACTATTCTGAGGTAGGAACTGGGGAGCTGCCTTGCATCAAACTCCGCCCTGTAATAGTTATCCATGGGGGGTGCCAGGCTGGAGCTGCCCTCGGTGCGGGACCATACTTCCAATGATCTTGGGCCCACCTTCATCTCTAGGCTTGCCACCTGTATTCCCAGAGTCTTGACAGAATAGGTGGCAGTCCATGCTCCCAGGCAGGTGAAGCATAGGGGTAGAATCAACAGGAGGGATGCAGAAAACCTCACTCCGTCTCCGGAACAATAGTCAATTGAACGCTTTTAATGCTCTTCTCATCACTATCCAGCACTTTCAGGATCATGGTTTCGCTGAGGTCATAAGTCTCGTCCACCGCAGGCACATGATTGAAGACCTCCAGCAGGAACTGAGCAATGTTGTCATATTCATCTGTATCAAGCTCGGTGCCAAATTCGTGATTGAACAACCTGACATTATAGGTGCCGGCAAGGATGTAGTTATATTCATCGAGCTTCACGAGTTCCGGGCTTTCCTCCAGATCATACTCATCATGGATCTCGCCCACGATCTCTTCCAGAATATCTTCCAGAGAGATGATTCCGGAGGTTCCGCCATACTCATCCACCACCACAGCAACCTGCAGTTTCTTGCTTTTGAATTGGTTCAGTAGAGCTTGTATCTTCATGTTTTCGGTAACAAACCACACCGGGCGCATGAAGTCCTTGATCTCTCCCCTGTCCGGGTAAAGCAACAAGTCTTTCACATAGATGATACCTATGATATCATCAATGGTCTCTTTATAGACGGGGATGCGGGAATAGCCGGATTGCACAATCAATTCGCGCAGTTCTTCCAGGCTTTGGCTCACTTCGATGGCTGTAACCTTCACCCTAGGTACGTAAATCTCGCTAATCTCCGTATCCCGAAAACGAAAGAGCCCTACAAGCATTTTCTTTTCATGCTCTTCCAGGCTGTGTTTGGAGCTTTCGGATTGGATTAACCTGTGAAACTCCTCTGTCGTAAACTTTTGTCCCAGGTGCTTATCCAGGGATTGCTTCCGGGAAATCAGCCGGCTGAGTCCCACAAAAAATATCACCAACGGATAAGTGAGAAACAGGAAGACCTGCATAGGCAAGCTTACCAATAAGGAAGTTTTATCCGCAGTGGCCAAAGCCACCAGCTTGGGAGTGATCTCTCCAAAAAAGACCACCAGCAGGGTTGAGACTATCACTTGGATGGTGATAATCAAAGTCACAGGGTACTGAGGATGTAGTGCAGCCCAATCCAAGGCTATGAGGGTGCATAGCGATGAAAAGCCAATATTTACAAAGGTATTGCCCAGCAGCAAGCTAATCAGCAGATGCTTGGGGCGTTTAAGGAGGGTCAGCACCCGCTTGGCGCCGCTTGATCCGTCCTTTTCCAATTTCTTGAGATAGACCCTCGAGAGGGAGAAGAGTGCTGTCTCCGATCCCGAAAAAAATGCCGAGAGCAGGAGCAGCACGATAAGTAACAACGGTTTACCGTCTTCCACTTTAGTTCACACCTTGAATCTTGTGTTTATAGAATTCTTCTTTTTCTTCCATTTGTTCTTTGTCTTTGCTTTTAATATGATCATAACCGAGCAGATGCAGGAAAGAATGCACCAAAACCGCATCAAACTCTTCCTTGAAGCTTCTTGTACCCTTTTGGCTGAATACCCGGTTTGTGTCAATCACAATATCACAGAGATGGATCGAAGCTTCCTTTGCACTGCTATCCGGAAGAGCTTCTGTCTCAAAACTCAATACATCCGTGACTGCATCACAACCCCGATATTGGCGGTTCAGTTCCCTGATCTCCTCATCTGTGCATAAGAGCAGTGAAATCTGGTATTGCTGTTTTACGGCTTCGCCTTCCCAAATCAGCTCACAAATGGATTCTATCTCCCTGGGGCTACGGGGAGCAGGAAGGGATTCCGGAGCTATCTCCAGATCAATTTGCGCTTTCATCTGGCTTGGAATCCGGATAATCCAATCTCTTGCGGTAAATGCTTACCAACACGGGAATCATGGCTTGCTTGGCAAGGAAGATCTCCTTGAGAGTGATCGGTGCTTCATCAAACTGGTTTTCTTTGATCAAGCGCTGAATAGTCTGCTCCACTATCACATTGATATCCTCTTCCTTGGTGATGTTTTTGGCCTTGGTGGTGGATTCAATGATATCCGCCATCATTACCAGTGCTGCTTCTTTACTCTGGGGCTTGGGGCCGGGATAAGTGAAAGGTTCGGTGTTGCTTAGCTTGTTCTCCCGCTTGGCCTGTTCCAGAAAATATCGGATACTGCCGGTACCGTGATGCTGCATTATGATATCTATCACGGGTTGGGGGATCTTGTAACGCTTGGCCAGCTCAATTCCTTCCAACACGTGTCCTTTGATCAACCTGGCACTTTCTTCCGGCTCAAACTCATTGTGTATCTCGCTGGAATCCTCATTGTTTTCCGTGAAGATATCCGTATTTACCACTTTGCCAATATCGTGGTAATAACTTCCCACTCTGGCCAGGAGAGGATTAGCGCCGATTGCTTCGGCAGCACGCTCCGTGAGGTTTCCGATAATCAGGCTGTGATGATAGGTCCCGATTGCTTCTGTGGCAAGCTTCTTGAGCAGGGGATGCTCAAAATCCAAGAGTTCCAGGAGAGTTTGCCTCGTAGCTCTGTGCCAGCGCTTCTCATAATAGGGCACAATCATCACCAGACCGATCACGGAGATACTGGAGGAGATGAGACTGTATCCGGTTGTGGTCATTATCGTCAGGAAGGGATCATTCTTGTAGATGCCCAGCGAGAGATTCACCGCCACCCCGGAAAGAATCATGTAAAACCAGATATTCAGGTAGTTGTGAAAGGAGTGATAGCGCAGCATCAGGATGAGCGTAATCATCGAAGTCATCACCAGCACAACAGGGGTGTAGGTTTCCCAATTGATAAAGGGACTCATCACGAAGAGGTTGCTGAGGCTGTAGAAGACCCCAAAATCCACTCCGATCAGGATAGCGGAAGCCAGAGAGATCATTCCAAAGGGAATCAGCAGATTGCTGAAGCCCAAAAGTTTATTACTGATCAAGCAGAAGAGCACAGTCAGAATGAAACCTGCATTGAGCGGCAGGCTCTCCATCATCTTGTTGTGCTGATTCTTGGAGACGTGGAGGAAGTATTTGTTGCTCAGGAAGATGATTAGAAACACAAAGAGCAGCAGACCCAGAGAGATCATGAGTTGCTGCACGGGAGAACGGCTGATCTCCCGGTTGCGATACTCTGCCTGCAGAGAATTCAACTTCATAATATCCGCTTCTGTGACACGGGCATTCTTGCGGATGATAACTTCATTCTTGAGGATCATGCCTTCAGTCTGCGATATCTGGCGGGTGGCGTCCTCTGTGAGCTGGCTCAGACGGTTATCGTCCAGCACCAGATTGGCCTTGATCACTTGAGGAGCCAGCTCCTGGATCAAGACAAGGGCATCAGAGCCCTGAAATTTGGAGATGAAAGCTTCTCTTGCCTCCTCAATGGATAGGAACCTGTTCAAGGGTACTTCCTTGAGCTCATCCCCTGTGATGAAGAGCAGGCTGTCTCCCCGGATTCCTTCATAGATACCCCGGCGATAAACACGCTCCATCTCCGCATTAACTCGTTGATAAAGGGTTTCTGCCCGATTCTTGTTTTGCAGGATTGTAAGCGATGGGGCCGAAAAGATGAAGCCAGCAGCACTCAATCCGGCTTCCAGAGCTCCGGGATCGTTACTATCGGCATCATAAGCGGTCATAAAGATAGCATCGATCTTGCTGTTGGCCTCAAAGAGCTGATCATCCGAGATGCGGTACGGCTTCTTTAAGCGTGCAATGGTTTCCTGCTTTTCCTGCAGCAGTTTCTCCTCGGACTTCAAGAGCGGAAAGTCAAAAGGCGCAATCAGTTCTGCGTCCGAGACCTGCCCGGCTTTAAGCCTGAATTCCGGATAACTGAATCTGCTCATGGCAAAGAGGTGATAGAGCACCACTATGATCAGAGCAGTTATTATGCTGTAATAGATATGTTTAGATTCCATGTTTCTACAGCTATTGAGAGTGGCAAAATCTGTCAAGCTTCGTGTGGGGGATGGGATGGGCAGCTCAGACTTTTGTATTTGCGCATTAGAAAACTAATGGCTTTCATCTGGAGAACTCATTAAAGTCACCTCCTCCGATTCTTTGATACTACGGTCAAGAACGAGCACGTGTCATTGCGGTGCTGTTTGAGGATTTGCCTCTTGCATATTTCGCACTCATGGGATTCTGCCGATTCACTACCGCAGTTCTGCCGCATTTCCGCCGCCGATCCGGCGGAATCGCGGCGGAACTGCGGCTGAAATGAATCAGCAAGCAGGGGGAGAGGGGAAGGGGATCGGTCGTGTTCGGGGAGATGAGGCGCTTTGTTTTAGAGTCCGAAAAGACTAAAAAAAGTTGGTTTCCTAACACACTGCCTCAAAACAGGTTAGCAGAATGGAGCTAAAAAAAGTTCGGGAGAATTGAAAATAATCGGCGAAAGTGTCCACAAAACACCAAAACTGTCCTCTATATAAAAGGTGAGGGGTTATGTTTTTCAGCCCTATCTCGAAATACAGGAGAAGAACAATGAAAGTACGCTTTCAATGGGGGATGCCGGCCCTATCCGGCAAAGCGGGAGATATAGTGTTCTGTTTGCACAAACGCAGCGGGAAGATCTATGCCAGAAAGAGAAAGAAGCCCAGCCTCTCTGAAAATCATCATAAGATGGGTGCTGTTGCCAGGAATCTCTTTGCTCTCAAGCCAACGGAGGCTTTCAAGAATGATTGCCGGACTT
This sequence comes from Candidatus Cloacimonadota bacterium, assembly GCA_029567705.1. Lineage (GTDB taxonomy): Bacteria > Cloacimonadota > Cloacimonadia > Cloacimonadales > Cloacimonadaceae > PHBP01. The sequence goes on along the minus strand of JAKPXC010000006.1, from coordinate 2,374 downwards.
ATGCGGATAAGCTGGGCAAGCTATCCAAGAGCCGGGGCACCGAAAACTGGAGCAATTGCTACATACGCCTGATGTATAGCTTGGCCAAGGCGCGTCCGGAGCTGGATTTGGCCAGCCTCAGCAGAGCTCAGATATATGAAGAGGACTTGCCCTGCATCAGCATCAAGCGCGCAGTGGAGGCAGGTCTGCTGGTGCCGGTGAGGGACTATGAGCGCTTAGTTGCCCTGATCTAGATAAGCGCCGGGGATGCACTAAGACTAGCTATGCTTTCTGTGCTGCTGTCGGGTGTTGTAAAGCTTTTCGGTGAAACCGCCTTCCTGGAGGAAAGCATCGGCTAGAGACTTGATCTGCCGGTCCAGCAGGGAATTGGTTACACCGATGAGCACCAGGATGGCATTGGCGGCTAGTTCGGAGTATGGGGGTGGGGAGGATGGAGAAGCTGAAATGGACGAAATTGACGATATGGACGATATGGACTGCCCGGGGGACAGCACTTTTTGTCCATCTAGTCCATTTTGTCTATCTTGTCCATTGTGTCCAGAGGAGCTAGGGTGGTCAGCGTGTGTGCTACCAGGCTTCAAAGCTGCTCTATCATGCAGCTCCTTCACCCATTCTGCCACTGCCTCGGCAGTTTGGCAGCGCTTTTGCACCAGCTCATTTCTGCGGGGATCATCAGCAGGCCACTGGGTATAGCACTTGTGCCGCAGGAAGTCTTCAAAATCCAGCTTGAGCTCTTCCAGGCTTGCTCTGGCAACGTTGGTCAGCTTCAGTTCGGTTTTCTTGGAAGTGCCGCTGGCCTGGCTGCCTTCTGCGATGTTCTGAACTCCGGAACGGGCAGCCTGCACCATCTGATCATGCGTTCTGCTGAACTTACTGACGTATCTCTCACAGAACCGAACCGTCAGATCATAGACTAATTGTGCCATTTGAAAGCTCTTTAGCTTGCGAAAGCCTCCATGCTTTGGGATAAGCTTCTCGGTCTCACTCATCTATGGCTTCTCCTAATAATGAGTTTGTCACTAGACGCTTCCTCTGTCCATTCTGTCCATACCGTCCATAGTGTCCATCATGTCCCTCTCAAAACAGTTTATACAGATCCTTCACATCCTGCAGCCGGAAGACTTTATTCTTCTGCTTGGTCTTGGCGTGATGCGAGATGTAGACCTTATCAAAGCCCATTTTGATGGCTTCTTTGATGCGGGTATCGATCTGGCTAACGGGGCGGATTTCGCCATTGAGACCCACTTCCCCGATGAAGACGGAGTTTTCCGGCACTGGCAGGTCTTTGAGGCTGGAGATGATGGCTGCCAGGATGGAGAGATCCAGGCTGGGATCGCTGGTGCGGATGCCGCCGGTGAGATTGATGAAGACGTCGCTGCTGCGCAGATAGAGCGCCAGATTCTTTTCCAGAATGGCCAAGAGCAGCGCCAGCTTCTTTTGCTCCAGGCCCATGACCACGCGCTGGGGAGTGCCGTAATTGGAGCCGGTAGCCAGGGATTGCACCTCCACTATGAAGCTGCGGCTGCCTTCCATGATGCAGGCGGCGGCAGAGCCGATCTGGTTGTTGTCCCGGCTCAGAAAGACGTTATTCGGATCTGTCACTTCCATGAGGCCGCTACCGGTCATCTCAAAGAGACCGATTTCGTTGGTGGCGCCAAAGCGGTTTTTAACGGCTCGCAGGATTTTATAGTGGTTGCGCAGTTCCCCTTCAAAATAGAGCACTGTATCCACCATGTGTTCCAAGATTTTGGGCCCTGCCACAAAGCCTTCTTTGGTTACGTGGCCCACCAGGAAGATGGGGATGTTTTCGGTCTTGGCCAGTCTGAGGAGGCGATTGCAGCTTTCCCTAAGCTGGGTGACGCTGCCCGGGATGGAATCCAGAGAAGGGATGGAGACGGACTGGATGGAATCCACGATCACCAGAGAGGGTTTGTATTCTGCCACGGCATCGATGATCTGTTCTGTGTCGTTGGTGCAAAGCAGCCAGATGTTTTCATCGTGAACGCCCAGGCGGTTACTGCGCTGGCGGATTTGCTCCATGCTTTCTTCCCCGGAACAATATAGGACACTGAGCTTGAGCTTGCCGATCCACTCGCTGAGCTGGAGCATGAGGGTGGATTTGCCGATGCCGGGTTCTCCCCCGATCAGGATGAGCATCCCGGGCACAATTCCTCCACCCAAAACAAGATCAAATTCACCGCTGCTGGTGGAGATGCGTTCCACCGTGCTGGCTTTGAGATCTTTGATTCTTTCGGGTTTGGTTTGTTTACTGGCAACGAGTTTACCTTTTTTCCCTGTGACTACAGAGCTTTCTTTGAAGGTGTCCCAAGCACCGCATTGGGGGCATTTCCCGCTCCACTTGGTAGTTTCGTAA
>JAKPXC010000187.1 GCA_029567705.1 Candidatus Cloacimonadota bacterium | reverse complement strand
TTTGAAGATCCCATGCGGATGAAGGTGGAGCTTTGTGCCTATTGAGGGGAGGGTAAAGCTGCGCTTTGCAAAACAGGCACTTCGTGCGAGATAGGTGCCTTTGGCACGAGATGGGTCGAAGCCAAGTTGTGACGAATTGGGTAGCCATTATGTTAGGTATTTGCAGATGGGGGGGGGTATGGAACAAAAATTGCATAGCTGTATTAAGCGGAACTAAGAATAGTTCGTGAAGCATCAAACAGGATGAAGGTTATGGATAGAGAGATACCGAAGCATGAACAGGTGAAAAGGAAACTGAAGATCGTTCCTTGGATACTTGTGTTGTTTTTGATCCTTATCACAGGGCAGATATGGCTACGGCGGATTCTCCGCACAGGCACAGTGAGAAGCGACGAGATCCTATCCGCCAGGGTGATCCGTGGCCGGATGGAGGGATCGTTCACGGCTGATGGCATCTTGACTCCGGTCAGTACCTACAATGTGGAAGCCATGACCGGAGGCCGCATCGAAGCTATCTTTTTCAATACCGGAGACTATGTAAAGCAAGGCGACACAATTTTACGGCTCAGCAATGATGATCTGAAGCTCAATCTACTGGCTCAGGAAGCGGCCGTAACCGAACAAGTGAATAATCTCAGCAATGCCCGGATCTTAAGCAATCAGAGCAAGCTTAGTCAACGCCTCAAAGTGGCAGAGGCTCATAATGCCCTGAAGCGTGAGCGACGAAGCTTTGAACAAAAGCAAGAACTACAGCAGAAGGGCTTTATCTCACTGGAAGAGTACCTTCTGGCAGAAGAGGACTTCCAAATCGCTCGGACCAGGTTTGAGTATCTGCAGGAAGAAGCGCGAACAGACTCGCTATATCGGGAGCAACAGCTGCTGCAGCTGGAAGGAGCGGTGAATCAGTTACAGCTTAGTCTGCGCCAGATTCGCAACCGCATAAATGAACTGGATGTAAGGGCACCAATGAGTGGTCAGATTACGCAGATGGAGCTCAAATTGGGACAGATAATCAGCAGTGGATCGCTGCTTGCAGTGCTGGAGGATGATACTGAGTATTATATCAAGGGCAGAGTGGATCAATATTATCTTAGCAGGCTGAGCGAGGGCGCGGAGGCCAGAATCCGTCATCATGGTCAGGACTTGATGCTTCATGTCAGTAAAATCCACCCCCGACTGGTAAACGACAAGATTCAAGTAGATATCACTGGGGATATTCCTCTTGGGATGAGATCCGGTCAATCGCTTGCCATTGAGATCATTACGGATAGCCTGGATGATGTGCTGTATCTTCCGCAAGGGCAGTATTTGAACGATGGAGGAGGACACTGGGTCTATGTGATAAATGAGGATGGTAAAAGTGCCGCTCGTCGCGCAGTAAAAATGGGCTTTCGCAATATCCGGGAAGTGGAAGTAGTAGAAGGCCTGAAAGAGGGGGAAGAGGTGATTACGTCCTCATACATTGCGCTTAAGGAAAAAGAAAGCATTCGGATCAGGGAGGCAAGATGATCTGGAAACATATCCGAATGGCACTTCGGCAAATGGGCAGACAACGCTTCAGCTTTGGCATAGCAATCTTAGGCCTGGCCATCAGTTTAGCCGCGTTTGGCTTTCTCCTATCATATTCCAGATACTATCTGGATTATGATAAGAACGTAGAGAACCATCAAGAGTGGTACCGTCTAAGATACAGCGAAGCACATCCCGAGGTGGGCGAACACGCTACTGCATCTTTTTTCATCCCTCCTGCCCGGATGCTGCTACGTGATATCCCAGAGGTAAAGGATCACATAGTATATTGGCCAAGTGTGATAGCGCTCAACCTCATATGTGACGGCAGGTCTTTCCAAATGGAGGAGAGGGTTTATGTCTCAGCCGGTTTTCCACAGCACTATAAGATGGATATCATCTATGGGAATCCGGATTCTCTGCTGGCTGACCGAAACGGAATCCTGATTAGCGAGAGCTTTTCCAAGAAATTTTTTGGCGGTATCAACCCAGTAGGCAAGAAAGTCTATGTGGGAGAAACCCCACGTTATTTCATCAGTGGAGTGTTTGCGGAGCTTGACCCTAATCTGCATTTGAAGCATGATCACTACTCTCTTTGGTTCCAGGATGAAGAGGATAATGGCAGTTCCGAAGACGACTGGTATCTGCGTGGACATGTGCGTGTGCGCATTCCCGATAAAGATGACGTCGGTGTGGTCCAACAAAAATTGAATGAGATGCTGGAACAATATGCCGCGATCATCGGTCAAAAAGGTCAATTGCAAGTATATCTTGACCCGATAAACAAGATACACTTCATGACAGGCCTAAAAGACGATGCCCCAACGATGTCCATCACAAGCGTATATACAATTCTGCTGCTATCTTTCATGTTGCTGCTTAGCGCGTTAGCCAATTTCCTGATCATTATTGGCCTGTCCTGGAAAAAGCGTGCTGATGAGTTCTATTTCAGACGTGCTGTGGGTGCCGGCAGGAAAGAGCTATGGTATCAGCTAATCTGCGAGCATAGCACCTATTTTACCCTGTCTCTTTTGCTTGGTGTGGCCATATACCGGGTCGGCTTGGGCCTATTTAGCTCATTTATTCAGATAGATGTAATTAGATATAGTTTATTGACTTTTCCCACTGCGTATTCCACTCTGATTACATTGCTTGGTCTGGCTTTCGTGTCCGGTTTGATCATGAGCTATCGCTATTCGGGAGTGTCATTGGAACAGGATGTCTGGCACAGCATCCATCGTAACCGTGGGATCACGGTACTGCTCTTTGCTCAGATGTTCATCAGCTTTGCTTTTATCACATTAGCGATATCGATGGCTCTTCATTACAGCTATATCAGAAACATAGATTGGGGCTGGGACAATAAGAACACAATTCAATACAAATATCTCACAATCAATGATGAAGGGCGACAGAACTACTATGACGCCAGACTCTTAAGAACAAGGATTCGTGAGATACCGGGCGTGACGAAAGAAAGCGTCAGCAACTTTAGCATGATTAGCCAAAGCCTTGATGATCAAAATGGCTTGCATGAAGTCCAGATATACCTGGCTGAGGGCAATGTGGAAAGTACGGTTTCTTCCTATCTAAGCAGCACTATGCCGGATTTTTTTGAAACCAGAGAGATCAAAGTAGTATCCGGAACTATCACTGAGGAAGCTTCAGCATCCCAAGTTGTGGTAAATCAAAGCTTTGCTGATAAGTATTTACGCAATCCTCTGGGAAGCAGATTGCGAATAGCCGGCGATGAGGATGAGACAAACTGGTATGAGGTGGTAGCCGTGGTGGAAGATGCTTGGTTTTTTCCCACTTACCACGAAATGATCCCATTGGTCACGATCCTCAAACCATACGTGATCAAGTATTATCAGATCAGCTGGCAGGAAGGCCGGAAACAGGAAGTACTCCCTGCTTTGGCCGAGCTATTTGCTGATGCAGCAGGCAGCGGAGTGTTTGGTTATTCAGCTCAGGAGATAGAACTCACTCAAGCAGAGTTTTACGCGCAGGACAAAGCTCACAAAGACATCAGCCTGTTCATGGCCATGTTCGTAGTGTTTATTGCGGTCATGGGTATCTATGCGGTTAGTTCTGCCAGCATCCATATGCAAATGAAGGACATCAGCATCCGCAAAGTGTGCGGGGCAGAGCTGAGCGATATCATCCGTCTTTATGCCAGGACTTATTGCTATCTCTATATCGGTTCCGCTCTTGTCGGAATGTATCTGGCGAACAATCTAATCCGGCTTTACAACTCTAGATATGCCATCGTACCTAAAGCAAGCCTCCTGGCATATCCGGTGGCTGCCATTGTGATGGCGCTGATAGTATCTATCCCCCTGTGTTTGCACATTATCAAAGCCTTCAAAGCAGACGCCAACCAATACTTACAAGCAGATTAAGGAGATTAATCATGATAGAACTAAAGGACTTGACTAAGATATACCGAACAGATACGATAGAAACCACCGCGCTAAACAGCATCAATCTCCACATACCCGAAGGCAGCTTTATCGCCATCAAAGGCCCTTCCGGATGCGGGAAGACCACTCTCCTTAACATCCTGGGTTTGATGGATCGTCCCAGCCGGGGTGAACTGCTATTGTTGGGTAAGAATACTGCGGGTCTTAAGGAAAATGAACTCAGTCGATTGCGTCGTAAAACTATCGGCTTTCTCTTTCAGAAGTTCAATCTGATCGCTTCGCTGACGGTGTTTGAGAATGTGGAACTACCCCTTTTGTATCAAAAGTTACCCGTCGCCAGCCGTAAAACCAAGGTGGAGGCCATGCTCATGCAATTGGGTCTGGAAGCTAGAGCCGGGCATTTCCCGCATCAACTCTCCGGCGGTCAACAACAACGGGTGGCCCTTGCCCGCTGCGTGATCAATAATCCACGTATTATCCTGGCCGATGAACCAACCGGGAATCTGGATAGCAAGAACGGTGA
>JAKPXC010000179.1 GCA_029567705.1 Candidatus Cloacimonadota bacterium | reverse complement strand
ACTTGTCTTGGTGCCAGCCTTCCAGGAGTAGGGAAATGATCTTTAGAAGGTGAGATTTACCAGTGCCAAAGAACCCGGATATCCACACCCCAGGCAGATTGTCGTTGTTGATGTAGGACTGTAGCAACTTATCCAGCTGGGATTTTATCTCGTGGGTTAGCACGTATTCGTCGATCTCAGTTTGGATGTTTCTGGCATCATCAGCCATGATCACGCCGGCGATCTTGCGCTCGATATCTTTTTGGAACAATTCTTTGATCTGCATTCTCTCTCCTATGTTCACGGCTCGCAGTAGTAGATATTGAAAGCCCGGTAGTATTTATCGTCCAGGATTCCAAACAGGGTGAGATTGGAACCCTTTACACTGTCTGTTTCATATTTTCCCGGAAAGAAGAGCACCAGCGGACACTCGGTAAACTTACTCTCCAGGGTGGATAGTATCTTGTGGGAGCGAATGTAGGGATAGACTTCCCCTACACCGGTGATGAAAACTATATCCGGAGACGCTTCCCGTATTCTCTCAATCATCAAGGGACAAATAAAATCCTCCGCGTCTGTAATTCCGGAGACAGAGTCGAAAAATTCACTTGGGGGTGTGGTGGCTTGAACTTCTATCAGCCTGTCCAATTCGTTGTTAGACTTTAGGTGTTCTATAGTAAGCAGGTATAAGTTAATCTCCAACACCTTGACCTGCTTTAGGATCAGCGCGTCTTTCAGTTGCCCGATATATTGGTACATGGCCTTCGTTTCTTCCACCCTGAAGGGGCAGATGTAATAGGGTACGTCGTTCGAAGGTCCGGTCATATCCAGGAACTTTCTGCTACTCATCAGCTTGAGCAAGTGCTCGAAACGAACGTGGGCTTCGTGGTATTCGTTGATGATCGCCATATCAGTAACCCATTACCACTGAGGGAAAGATGGCAGGGGAAAGAATCCCTTCCCGGATGATCAGTTCGCGTACCCTGGGACTGGGGATCATCAGACGGAATTTCATCTCCGAATCGGTAATGCCCGCGCTGCATAGCATTCTAAACAAATTTGACTGCATCTTCTTTCTTGAGCCCTCAGCGATACCGGCTAGTTTCTCATAGAACTCAGCTTTGGTGTTAAAAAAAAGATTGAAGTCTGCCAGGCTGATCTCGTGATCCTTTCGTTTTACCTTCTCAGTCATCACTTCCAGGGCAAATTCTCGAATAAAATCGTACTTCCTGCAGATGGCATACCAGATGATCTGGCATTGCTCTTCCCGGGTTCCGTTTGCCAGAATGTCCATAGCTTCTTCAGATAGAGGCTTAACTCTGGTGTAGGCTTCGGAGTAGATTCTTTTCTGTGCTACGAGAGTACGTATCTGGAGCAGATTGTTCTGGAATACAGCCTGTTTCACTTTATCCCAATCCCCGTATTCCAGATATAACTGAGCCAATAAGACAGAATCACGATACAGCAGGGAGGCTGCTGTGAATCCGAATGAATAGCTGTTCATTTCTTGGGATTGCCGATTGTTTTTGCCTGCTTCTTTACCCACAGATCCACATCCTCCTTGTTAAATTTCCACAACCTGCCTATCTTGTGTGCCGGAAGATCCCTCTCACTCAGCCATTTATAGACGGTATCCTTGGTCACCCCAAGATAAACACTAATCTCATCAACG
>JAKPXC010000155.1 GCA_029567705.1 Candidatus Cloacimonadota bacterium | reverse complement strand
AACTCACCCTTTGCGGACTTGAAGTGTCCATTCTGTTTCTCCTTCATTTTTAGTCCGGTGTTTTCAGGGTAGCTCATTCGGAGATTGGCAGCCTAATACAGGATACAGAGCATTTCTACCAAGGTGGAGATTGGCAGCTCAACCAAGAGGGCGGCATAAGTTCTCAAAATACTTGACAACCCTGCACTATGAAAATTTATAGTGATATAGTGGCTTAGTTCACATACTAGAACGTGATTTACTACGGAAGTAGTGATATAGAGAGGTTTTTTGATGTCCTTTTTTGATTTCTTCGGCATGATGGCTAACGACATAGCGATCGATCTCGGCACCGCCAACACTCTGGTCTACAAAAAAAATGGCGGTATTGTAATTGATGAACCCTCGGTGGTGGCAGTTTCCTCAGATGGCAAGAAGATCATCGCCATTGGCGGCCAGGCGAAGGAAATGCTGGGTAAAAACCCGGATGAAGTCCGTGTGATCAAACCCCTGAAAGACGGCGTGATTGCGGATTTCCAGGTGACGGAGCTGATGCTGCGGAACCTCATTCTGCGGGCTCAGAAAAAGCGTTTGCTAATGCGTCCGCGCATCATAGTCTGTGTTCCTTCCGGAATCACGGAAGTGGAAAAACGTGCCGTGCGGGATAGCGCTTTGCATGCCGGAGCCCGGGAAGTCTATCTGATCTCGGAGCCCGTGGCTGCAGCCATCGGTGCCGGCCTGCCCATCGATCAACCCTGTGGAAACATGGTGATGGATATCGGTGGAGGCACCAGCGAAATCGCCGTTATCTCCCTCTCCCACATAGTGGTGCACAATTCCATCCGCGTGGGTGGAGACAAGCTGGATACAGATGTTATCAGCTATCTGCGCAAGAAAAACAACCTGCACGTGGGTATTCAGACGGCAGAAAAGATCAAGAAAGAGATCGGCTCGGCCTATCCACTCAAGCAGGAACTGACCATGGATGTGCGTGGACGGGACATTGTTTCCGGCTATCCTGTGACCATCAAGATCACCTCGGAAGAGATTCGCGAAGCCCTTTCTGAGACCGTTACCACCATGATAGACGCCATCAAGCGTCTCTTTGAACGCACAGCTCCGGAGCTTTCCGCCGATATCGCCGAGCGGGGAATCTTCCTCACCGGTGGTGGTGCCATGCTTAAGGGTTTGGACGAACGAATCCGTCGTACGGTAGACCTGCCGGTACACGTGGTTCCCGATCCCTTGGAATGCGTAGTCAAGGGTGCCGGGGCGGTTCTGGACGATGTCGATAGCTACCGTGAAGTCCTGATCAAAAGAATAGAAGATTAAATCACCATTTCGGAACAAACGGGGCTGGTTTCCGGCCTTAAAAGATTAACAGCAAAGAGGTAAGCAACTGCCCGATGAAGCAGTATATCATACCCGGTATCCTGATCCTTTTGTCCCTGATCATGTTGATCGGAGGGGCGGAAAGCCGAGCTGCCAAGGCAAACTTCTTTGGAAAGACCCTTTTTTTCCCTATGATGCACTCGCTGCGTCAAGTGCAGACCAATGCGGAGCTGCGCACCGAGCTGAACAATCTCCAAAAAGGCATAGCTATGTATCGTCTGGATAATCTTGCCCTGCAAAATCAGATCGCACTCCTGCTGAATTCCGCGCATTTTAGTTTTTACACCGGCTCACAGGAGTTTACGGTGGCGGAAGTGATCGGCTATTCGGGGCAGTTCCAGCAGAGAAATCTGATTGTCAACAAAGGACGTCTGGCAGGCGTTGCAGTGGATGACCCGGTGATCTCTTCCGAAGGAATCGTGGGCAAAGTGATCAGCGTGACAGATACTTACTGCGTGATTCTGCCCTTCTCAAACCCGGATTTCCAGCTTCCCGTGATGAATCAGGCTGCTTCTGTGCAAGGCATCCTCAATGCCGATATCACCGGCACTATCTCCATGAATCTGATCAAGCTGGGCTCTGAAATCAGCGCCGGAGATACGATTGTGAGCTCAAACCTCTCCCGTCTCTTCCCCAAAGGCTTCCCGGTGGGCAAAGTCTCCCGCCTGCGGGAATCTCAGGACAACCTCTTCATCAGTGCAGAACTGGTTCCCTTTACTCTGGTGGAGAATCTGGAGCACGTCTTTATACTTAAAAACCCTCCAAAAGGAATAAACAGTTAAATGGCAAAAGTTTTCAACCCCATCATCACAGTCTCCGGCGTGCGTTTTGAGCGCATTCCGGTGAAGACCCGCATCCTCACTCCTCAGGATACCATGAGCCAGATCGTGAGGGAATTTGTGCTGCCCCTGGCCAAGACCGGGGATATTGTGACCATCAGTGAAAGTCCCTTGGCTATCACTCAGGGACGGGCTATTCCGGTCTCCCAGCTCAAGATAGGCTGGCTGGCCAAAATCCTGTGGCGCTTTGTGGCCAAGGTTCCCTATGGCATAGGGCTCCGGGCTCCGGCCAGCATGCAGTGTGCCATCGATGAGTGCGGTGGGCTGAGGATAGTCTTTGCAGCCCTCTGTGGAGCGGTGGGCAAGCTCTTTGGCATCAAGGGAATCTTTTACCGGGTGGCAGGCATGCAGGCTGCTCTGATCGATGCTGCCGAAACCTCTCCCGTGCCTCCTTACAACCACACAGTCATCAAGGGACCTCTGAATCCCGGGAAGGTGGCTCAGGAACTGGCTGATGAATTTGGCTTTGAGTTTGCCGTGATGGATATCAATGATATCGGCGGAAGCTGGATGATCGGTGGCAGCAAAGGCGTTGCCAAGAACACCATCGAGCAGGCCATGAAAGATAATCCTCAGGGACAGGGTGATGAGCTCACCCCGCTCTGTCTGGTACGCCGGGTGGATTAGGTGCTGCTGAAGTATCTCTGGGCTTTCCTATTGGGGCTGGTCTTTCTCTATCTCCAGCTTCTATTGATGCCGTCGGTGGCAATCGCCCAGGTGATACCCAATATCCTGCTGGCCTGGCTGATCTATAACATCTGGAGCCGGCCTCTGAACGTGGCTTGTGTGAGCTCTTTTCTGATCGGCCTGATGTATGATGCCACTCTGCCGGGCACTTTTGGCATGAACGCCATGGTCTTTGTGCTTTTATGTGTGCTGGTGGATCTGTTTCGCAAGCCTTTTGAGATCGACAGCGTGGTGGCCAGGATGCTCACTCTGGCGATAGGCAATCTGGTCTATACGCTGATAAGTTACTTGATTATGGGTATGAGCTTTGGTTTTGACGGGAAGCTGACCAATCTTATCGTGATTGGCTTTGCATACAACCTGGTGCTCAGCTTGGCAGCTTTTTGGCTGATGACCTTCCTATCCAGGCTGGAAATCCATTATCGGCATGATAAAATCTAGCCCGGCTCTCATCTTTCGGATCGTTCAGGCTCTGCTATTTCTGGCTCTGGCGGTTGCGCTCTTTCGTCTGCAGGTGATCAAGGGAGAGTATTACAAACAGGCAGCCGAGCTAAATTTTGTGCGTATCCGGCGCGTTCCTGCCACCCGGGGAGAGATTTACGACAGCAAATACCGTCCTATTGCGGTGAATATCCCTTCTCACAACCTCTATCTTACTTCCGGGAAGATCAATAACCTGAAAGCGCTGGTGAGCTTCCTGGCTGCCAATTTCCAGATCACGGAAGCCGAGCTTACTCAGCTTGTATTTGCCCAACGCTTTAAGACTTATGAAGAGATTCTGCTGGCGGATAACCTGGAGTATGAGCAGGTGCTGACGCTTTCGGAACAGATGAACCGCTTTCCGGAGCTCAGTTTCCGCATAGGCACTACCCGCAGTTACATCTATCCCAATCACTTCACTGGTTATGTGGGACGCATAAACCAGGAAGAATATACCCGCTACAAGGAAGAAGATTACTCTATCAACAGCTATATTGGCAAGACTGGCCTGGAAAGCTATTATGAAGTGCTGCTGCGGGGACAGGATGGCCGTGAGATAGTGCAGGTGGATGCTCAGGGCAGAAGCCTGGATCTCTTCCGCAATGAAGGCTCCATTGAGCCGCTAAATGGCCTTAGCCTGATCCTTACCATCGATAATGATCTCCAAACTGCTGCTGAACAAGCCTTCCCTGCCGGACGCAAGGGGGCAGTAGTGGTTCTGGATGCCAAAACAGGCGGAGTGCTGGCCTATGTGAGCCGTCCGGTTTACGATCCCAATCTCTTTATGCAGCGTATCAGTCCGGAGATCTGGGAGCAATTGAACACTCCCGAACGTCCCATGCTGGACCGTGTGATTCATGCCGCCTATCCTCCCGGATCGGTTTACAAGCCGCTCACAGCGGAGATTGGGCTGGAACTGGGGCTGGTTGACCGCAACACTCTGCTTTCACCCTGCGTGGGTGGAATGAAGATCGGCAATCGCTTTTTCCGTTGCTGGAGCTCCGGCGGTCACGGCCGCACCAACGTCATAGACGCTCTGAAGCACTCCTGCGACGTCTATTTTTATGATCTTTCTCTCCGCATCAAGCTGGAAGACTTCGCCCGCTATGCTGCCCAGAACCATCTCTCTGTGCCCACTGGGATAGATCTGCCCAATGAACGGCGCGGCTTTTTCCCCACTCTGGAGTGGTATCAGAAGAAGCTGGGACGCAATATCAACGTGCAGGGGCACAAGGTGAATCTCTCCATCGGGCAGGGAGAAGTGCTTACCACTCCAATGCAGATTGCCGCCTTCTACAATGCTATTGCCAACAACGGCTTATGGACTCAGCCCCATCTCCTGCGTCAGAGTGTGGGACGAGGACGCCTGACCCGTGAGCAGGTACAGGACGTGCAACACAGCAGGCTGCCGGTTTCTGCTTCCCATATCGCTTTGATTCAGGAAGGACTCTGGGCTGTGGTCAATGCTCCCGGTGGAACGGGTGCCGGTGCCAAAGTGCAGGGTGCCACCATCTATGGGAAGACTGGAAGCGCAGAAAACTCCATGGGACGCCTGACTCATGCCTGGTTTGCCGGATATCTGGTGACCGACCGTCCTGAGATTGTGGTCTGCGTCTTTGCCGAGAACGCCGGAGGCGGTGGTGCGGTGTGTGCTCCCGTGGCCAGAAACTTGTTTAACTATTATCTGGGTAACCGTGCGATGATCCGTCAGCAGGTGCCTGTTCCCACAAACCTTGGTGAAGCCCAGCCTGCAGAAGAAGAAGAGGTTCCGGTTGAACCGCTTGCAGAGCCGGTAGTTCCCGCTCAGGAGGTTCCTGGTGATTAATCGCAAGAAGTTCGATTTCCGGCTCCTGATTGCTCTCTTGATCCTGATTGTCTTTGGCTGCGTCTCGATCTTTTCGGCTTCCACAACCAAGATAGGAGAGCGGGTCAGCACCCAGAATCACTGGTGGAAACAGATTATCTTTGCCGTGATAGCCCTTCTGGCTGTGGCAGCTCTGCTCAAGATTCCCATGCCGATCTTTGAGCTGGCGGTTGTTCCACTCTTCATCATCAATCTCTTTGCCCTGATTCTGGTGCTCTTCACTCCTGCAGTGAACGGCTCTCATCGTTGGTTCGCTTTGGGAGGAATCAATCTTCAACCCTCGGAGAGTGCCAAGCTGCTCACTATTCTGGTGGTCTCCAGGGTGATATCCAAGGACCACCTAACGGAAGGCAAGCAGCTTCTTTATGGCTTTGTCATCACTTTGGTGCCTGTGCTGCTGATTATCATAGAACCGGATTTCGGTACCACACTGGTTTTCTGGGCAAGCCTTCTGGCTATGCTTATTGCTGCGGATCTGCCTCTCTTTTATATAGTTCTGATGATCAGTCCGGTGCTTAGCATTGTGAGCTCCTTCTGGTGGCCGGCCATGATCGCCTGGCTCCTGATTCTGATCTTTATCCTGATCCGCTTTCGTCTCTCCTGGGTCGCCGTTACGGTGGCTTCCATAGCCAATGCCTTCGTTGCTCTGATCATGCCGCTCTTTTGGAACGGACTCAAGGATTACCAGCAGAACCGCATTCTCACCTTCATTGATCCCATGCGTGATCCCCTGGGAGCCGGATATCAGATCATCCAGGCCAAGATTGCGGTGGGTAGCGGAGCACTTACCGGCAAAGGCTGGCTGGCAGGAACTCAGAAGAATATGAACTTCCTGCCGGAGCATCATACGGATTTTATCTTCAGCGTGATCGGGGAGGAATTTGGCTTTCTGGGCAGTCTGGCTCTGCTTTTGGCCTTCTCATATTTCTTCTGGAGGATCAGCGTTACCACCACGGAACTCAAAGTGCGGGAACGCCGTATCGCTGCGGCAGGCATCATGGCTTACCTGATGCTGCAGAGCTTTATCAATATAGGAATGAATATTGGCTTGGTTCCTGCAACCGGTATTCCTTTACCCTTTATCAGTTATGGAGGTTCCAACCTGCTGATCAATACCATCGCAGTGGGAGTGATCCTTAAATATATGAACGAACGGGGATTTATGAAATGAGAAAATGGAACTATGGGCTTGTTGCCCTCCTGACCCTGCTGCTGCTGAGCTCATGTATTGTGCACTCCAGCCTGATCTTTTTTGAGAAGGACACGGTGGGACAGCCCAATCTGCTTGCCAATCCGGGCTTTGAAGCCTCTACAGATACCGGCGGGATGCTTCCCCACGGTTGGTCTGCCATGAACGTTGATCGCCGTCTGCCGGCGAATATCAAGCTGGATTATGACACAGTCGTGGAAGGTGAAAACAGCATCCGCATCGATGCCTCCGAGCAAGCTGTTATGCTGGTCTCGGATGCCTTCCGGGTGCGTCGTTACGGCGGTTACTATCTTCGCATCAAGACCCGCTGCAGCCTGCCCAGGGCAGAGAGAATCACCCTCAGATTCCTCACCTTTACCAATGCCGGAAAAACCACCAACCGCTTTAAAAGCACCCTGGTTACCTCTGAAGAGTGGCAATCCTGCCATATCAGCGCCGGATTTATCCGCGAAACTGCTGCCTTTGGCAGAATCGCCATCCTGATCCCGCAATTCCCGGAAGGCTCCATCTGGATCGATGATGCCGGAGCCTGGGACGTTCATTCCTTCCGTATAGACTAACTTAATGCGCCTGGTTCTGCAAAGAGTCCTGCACGCCAAAGTGGAGGTGGAAGGGAAGAACGTGGGGCAGATTGGCCCCGGACTGCTGGTGCTGGTGGGTTTTACAGGAACCGATACAGCGGATTTGATCCCCACCGCTATCTCCAAACTTACCCAGCTCCGTATCTTTGCGGACGAGGCCGGCAAGCTCAATCTTTCTCTTCTGGATACGGGTGGAAGCCTGCTGGTGATCTCCCAATTCACGCTCTATGCTAATTGCAGCCGGGGAAGACGGCCGGATTTTACCCATGCCGCCGAGCCCGGGAAAGCCCTGGAACTATACAACGAGTTTGTGAGACAATGCCGCCTAACCGGACTGCCGGTGGAGACCGGGATCTTCGCTGCCGATATGCAAGTCTCGCTGCTCAATGACGGACCGATTACGATAAATCTGGAGTACTAAGTTAATAGTTAACAGTTAATGGTTAATGCTGCGCTGCTGCCGCTGAGCGGTCAAAAGAGAACCGACTTTGAGCAGAACAATATATACCTCTATTGCCTTGTTACAGCCTACCCCCAGGCAGTGTAAATGGAATTTGACAGCCCACAAGAAGGTAGCGGCAGCACCTCATTAACTATTAACCATTAACTATTAACTCTCAAGGAGATACAATGCACAAGTACTACATCGCAGCCGTGGAATTCCCCACCATCGCTCTGGCTCTGCTATTGATCTGGGATGGCTTCGGCCTCAGCGGATGGGTGGGCATCGAAGCCCTGGCAGGCCTCTTTTTGGCCTTTGTTGGCTTTGAACTGCACCTGATCTATCATCGCAAAGAACGCGAAGAAAACCTGGCTAAAAAAGCGGAGAAAGCCAAAGCAGAAAAGAACTGAAGAGAAGTCCTTAAAGGAACAACGGAAGCAGGAACATGATCTCGGACTGCTCAGCAGTTCCATAATTGAAACTCCCTTGAGGCTGTTCTTGACTTACTGAACCTCATTTTTTTGCAAACACGCAATACGTTGCAATATATATCATAAATAATGACTGGAAACAGAAAATCGCTTGACATCATCTTGGAAACAGTTATAAACATATCTGGAATCCGTTCCGGGGGAAGCCGGACTAAATTCAAGAGATTGAGGTATAGATGCAGAAACAGGAAACAGCACTGAAGATAGGTGAAGATGTAGTAAGAGTTTGGCAGGAGTTTCTTGACGTTATTGCGGAAGTAACTGAAGTTCCGGTTGCCCTGATTATGCGCCTGGAAGAGCCTTATATAAGCGTTTTTTTGAGTAGCAGCGGAGATCAGAATCCATATAAACCCATGGATAAAGAGCACTTTGAAAACTCCGGACTCTATTGCGAGCAGGTGATCAAGACCAAGACTATGCTCTTGGTACCCAACGCCTTAAAAAACCCTCAGTGGGACCATAATCCAGATATCAAGCTGGACATGATCTCCTATCTGGGTTATCCCATCCTGAAACCGGATGGAGAACCCTTTGGAACGCTCTGCATACTGGACAACAAAGAGAATTCCTACAGCAGCAAAACCGAAAAACTGATGGAGCACTACCGGAATATGATTCAACGCGAGCTTGCTCTGGAGTATCTGAATCAGCTTTTGGGACAGGAAAATGCCAGCTTGAACGATGTTATCGCCGAGCTGGAGAACAAGAACGAGATTCTGAACTGGCTCATCAGAGTGATCTCACACGATCTGCGTGGACCCCTCGGAAGCTTTCGCGATCTCCTGAACATGATGCTGGAAGAAAGCATTCCCACAACGGATTATCCGGAGCTCATCTCCGCTCTTTACGAACGCAGTGGCCAGATGACCAACATTGTGAACGAGATGCTGGATGGAATCAAGGATCAGGGAAACAGCATGAGCGAGCTGGAGGATATCCGCTCTCAAAACATCGTGCCAATCCTTCAATCCATTTATGAACTCTACCGCCCCATTGCCTCTCAGAAAGGAATCCATCTGGAGTATCATCCTGAAAGTAGCTATATACTTGCACCGATCGACCAGGATTTGCTGAAGATAGCAGTCCGAAACCTGCTAAACAATGCCGTGAAGTTTTCTCCTTCGGGTGGTAAGATTGGCCTCAGACTGCGGGCTTTGGGACCGGGAGCTGAAATCACCGTATCTGATGAGGGCATAGGGCTGCAAAGCGCTGAATTGAACTCTCTGAAAGCCGGCTTGAAACACAAGAGCAGAAAGAGTGAATACGACCCCGGCATCAGCCATGGCTTTGGTTTGGAGCTCTGCAAGGACTGCGTGCATCGCATGAACGGCAAGCTGGAAATCGAAAGCCAGGCCGGTGAAGGAGCGAGATTTATCATTCGCATACCCGCATAAAGAGACCGTTGCACATGCGGCTAAACAAGGCGAAATATGGGGTATCCTCCCATACTTCACACAGCGTAATTCCTGCGACCGGGGTCCCCAAAGCTCTGCGAAGCAGGGTTTTGGGGTGGAAAGGCAGGAATGACAGCATGTAGACATTGGGTATCAATGGGTAGAAACACACCTGTATGCCAGGTATTATGGGCTATAGACAATTATTCAACGCTCTTCTCTTGTGCACCGGTCTTTACCTCATGCTGCCCTGTTACTCGTTTCTTCCCTATGAGTCGCCGAGTCTTCGCCGTGTCTTGCCCGACTCTTCCCGAGCAAAGTGTTCGGGAAGAGTCCTGCAAGACTCGGTGAAGAGTCGGCAGCTTATTGGGGAGTAATGGAAGGCAACCGGCTATTTAACCAGAAGCATTTTCCCTGTAAGAACTTCTCCGCCTGCTCTCAGGCGATAGAAATAGACTCCTGAAGCAACGCCACGTCCTCCGGCATCAAGCCCGTCCCAAACGCTGGTGTGAACACCTTCGGGAACTTCTCTGTTCATCAGAGTCCTGACCATTTGTCCTTTCAGGTTGTAAACAGTTAGTTCGGTATGAGTGGGGGCCATGAGTTTATACTGGATCGTAGTCGTGGGATTAAAGGGATTGGGATAATTTTGATAGAGTTCCGCCGTCAGAGATGGTACTTCCGTGGGATCATCAATCGCTGTGGTTTCGTTTATAATCATCTGTGCCCAGAGGTTTGTATGCTCCATAGGCTCATCTTTATTCTCATTCGCCGGACCGTCTGTCCATGAGACCAGTACCCGGTTGCCGATAACGGTACTGCTCAGACTATACGCATTTCTACCTTTGAAAGAAATGTGATAATCGGTATCCGCTCCGATCAACACTCCGTCCGGAGTCACAAAACGATATTTGAGATTGCTATTCACGTGATCCGGTCCAGGAATTCCATAGTTATTCCAGATGATAGTAACAGTATCATTGGGGAAGCGTTCGATACGCAGTTCGTAAACCGAGTGTCCGTCATTATTGATTGTAATGGCATCCCAGAGTGGTGTAAGGTCATAACCGACTCTGATCAATCTGGTGGGCGTCTGGTCTTCCTGGTAGTCAGTCCAGACAACTGTAAAGTCGTTCTCTCCGCACTCGGTCTTACCCCTGAAACTCTCGCAAGGGAGAATGACCTGAGTGGCCGTCTGCCCAAGGAGAACCTGTCCATTGGGAGAGAAGCACTGCGCCATCAGGCGGCTTCCTTCTTCCACAGAGTACTCTGTGAACAGGACGAACAATCCTTCAGGTCTGAGCTTAAGGCTGTTAAAGGGATCGTAGCTAAGATTCTGTTCGGAACCGGGTTCCACCGACTTGCCAATCGGACCCCAACCAGGAAGAGCCGTACCATCCGAAGCTTCGAAGCGCATCACATAGATATCCGGAGCGCTACTCTGATTCAAGGGTCTTCGTTCATAAACCAGCCAGTTATCTTTGATGTCACATAATAGGTTGTAGCAATTCTCCGCATCCTGGATAAGCGATCTGCCAGAGGGTTCCCATTGAATCTGTCCGCCGCTGATCTTTTGCATCATGATCTTTGAAGTGTAGTATAAGCCGGTGCTGTTCTGATGATTCCAGCCGATAAAAAATTCTCCACCCGTCTCAGAGATCGAGGTATTGGAGACATGCCCGCCTTCCAGATAGGTCAGTCTGATGCCATTCTCGCCCCAGAACCGGCCTCCGGAACTGTCCAGTAACTGAGCGTAGAGATCATAATACCCGGAATGACGCTCTTTCCAGAGCAGAACTATTCTGTCTCCGGAAACGACCTTAGCTGCCACGACGAACTGCTCACCCTCTGTATCGGGTGTTGCCGGAATACCACCCGAGCTATATCCCGTCGTGCCATTGGGATGGACAATCTGCATATAGATCATCGATCTGTTGTCTCCATAGCGGTCATCGTTCCAGAAGATCACCGTATCATTGCCTCTGTTTACACTGATAATTCCTTCAGTATACATGGTATTCAGGCCACTGATCAGGCTTCTGCCATCAATCTCCAACAAGGGATCGCCATTTAGGGTCAGAATCTGATAGTACACTCCGCGTTGTGAACCTCTCTGATCCATCCAGGAGGCCCAGATATGGTCATTCACCAGCATAAGAGCCGGCATAAAGTCATATCCCTCATTGATATTCAGGAGGACTCCGGAATCACCCCAGAGTTTGTTTCCAGCGGCATTGAAACGTTGCGCGTAGATAGCAGGTTGTGCCGTGTTATCTCCATAATGCGTCCAACACAGATAGCATCCGCCATCGGTCACGGATCTCCATAGCGTCGTTTGAGGGGTGTAATAGCCTGATACGTTCATATCCACAAGAACTCCCTCTCCCCAGAGAGGAAGCCCTGAGGCGGAGACCTTCTGGAGAATGAGATTACTCCCGACGGAGCTGATCAGAGAGATCATGGCTGTGTTATCTGCCGGAGAGTAGATAAACTCCTGCGGCATATAATAGTTCGTACCCTCATTGGTGAATTGGTAGGGCTCGGTTGTTATTGCCTGTCCGTTCAGATTAAAAAGCTGAAGCCTCAGAAAGCTGTTGCTATTATCATAGGTCGTCCAGAGCAGATAGATTACTCCGTTCCCCAAGGTCATCAACCCATCCCGGTTCATATCTGTACCATTTCCGATACAGACGGGAGTGTTCCAGATGCTGTTTCCGGACGCATTAAAGCGGTTCAGATACACTCTCGAATTCACCTCATAGTTGGAGGTGTAGGAAATCACAAAACCTCCCGTCCCGTCCATGGCGATGGAGGAGATGGTATAGTATTGCTCAAGAGTCAGATCAATCCCGCCTTCCTGCCAGAGGATGCTTCCCCCGGAACTGAGGCTTTGTCCCATCGAACAGATGCCGGAATTTCCATCTTGAGTCCAAGTGAGAATTACTCCCCCAACCGCATCAGGAGTCAGACGAACATCACTTTTTCTATTTGAATCGTTTGTGATGCATACCCCGCCATCCTGCCAGAGTATCTGTCCGATTTCGTTGATTTTTTGCAGGTAAATCTGTTCAGCATCATAAACGTAGGTATCGCTCCAAGCTACAACAAAACATCCGTCGGCAGTCCTCTGGATCACGGGGTGATGCTGTGCCCCGACCTTGTCGTCCAGAACCAGTGGTGTACTCCAAACCGGAATTCCCTGGGCGTTGACCCGCTGTGCATAGAGATCACGATCACCCGCATGGGCATCCGACCAGACATAGAGCATCCCTCCATCCGAAGTGGCTGCGCTGGATTTATTCCAATCAACTGCCACACTGCCACGAACCTTCAGATTGCTTTCCCAGGCAATATTGGCAAAAACACTAGCGCTGAGCAAGCAGAACAACACGAATAAAACTTGTTTCATCCTAACCTCCAGGATTTTACAACCGCAGGGCGTGAATCCTCTTTCCGGCCAGCCGGAATCAGGAGGAATCCGTTCCTGCAATCGTGTTCTACGATCATTCAGATCTGTCTTAATGTTTGATTCAGCACAATTTGTTCCATATTTTACTATCATTTTTTTTAGACGGAGCTCTATGGATTTTCTGGTCAGTATTGTGGATAAGTGTGGATATATCTATGCGGCAATATAGCATTAGCTGCGAATTCAGTCTTAGATTTCTACGGAACAAAGAATGTGACCCCTTCATATGGGAGAAAAGCCTGAATTGACTTAGCAACAGACATATCCCGTTACACTCTAGATAAGATTCATTTAATTCTGATCAATGGTTACAGTATCCCCTATGAATACAGATTTTCAATATCTCTAAATAGCCTTTCCTTGTCATATTTCTTCAAGACATCTTCAGAAGCCCTTTTGCGCATCTGAGCAAAGGCCTCCGGTTGATCCAGGCATGATACAATCCGAGCAGCAAACAACTTCTCATCGAAGTCACAAACAAAACCATTAACTCCATCGTTCACAAAATCCTGCACTCCTCCGACGGGTGTGGATAGCACTATCTTTTCGGCAGCCATAGCCTCTAGTAGTGAAACGGGAGTTCCCTCGTTCAGAGATGTGAGTACAACGATATCGACAGAGCCATAAATCAGCTTCAAATCCTTTATAAAACCGGTAAAGGTGAAATTCCTGCTCATCCCCAATCTTTTCACTTCGGCGATACAATCATGTTTCAATTCACCATCTCCGATTACCATGAAATGCGCATCCTGCCGTTGCAATAAGATTTCCTTGGCTGTTTTGATAAACAATGAATGATTCTTTATGCTTGTAATTCGTCCGATTATAGCAATGATTACAAGGTCTTGGGGAATGTTGAATTGATGCCGCAAAGACTGGTTTTGCTCTATGGGTAAAATCCTGTTGAAATCAAAACCCAAGGGAATCACTCTTATCTTTGAACGAGGAGCTATTCGATAGCGAACCAAATCCTCCCTTTGCTTTTCCGAAATGGCTATGATAGCCGTGCTAAAGTGAGCCATTAGTCTTTCGATATTGATGATCAATCGTGACATTCGTTTAGAGAAATATCCCTCGAATGTATGCCCGTGAAAAGTATGGTAAATCCTTGGCACAAATGTTATCTTAGCTGCCAATCTGCCCAATGTGCCTGCTTTAGAAGCATGGGTATGAACGATATCCGGCTTTTCTTTGAGAAACAGACGTATCAATTGCCAAATGACCACTAAATCGTTCCAGGGAGAGATTTCCCGCCCCATTCCCTTTAGGATTATAGGTTTTACTCCATACTGCTCAGCCAGATAGCTCATATCTCCTTCATGTACTCCAGGTAATCCCGTCACCAGTATCGTTTGCCATTCTGCATCATTGAACCTTCTGGTCAGCAGCGTTACATGGATAACCGGACCTCCGATATTTAGCCTGGAAATAAGGCGAATGATTTTCTTCTTCTTTTGTTCAGTCCTCGGAACCTCTTTATAGGGAGTCTTTCCCTTCCATAGTTGCATAAAATCTTTAATCATGGCTTCTTGCGAGTAGTTATCTAGAACCGTAAGCCGTGCAATCTTACCCCAGTTTTCCCGCTCATCTTTTCCGGCGGATAAAAAATACTCCACATGTTCAGCCATTGTAGTATAATCCTTTGGAACAAAGGTTCTTATCGCTTCAGGAAACATCCCGGCATTAAAAATTACAGCCGAGCATACGCAAACCCGTTCCATGGCAAGAGCCTCAAAAAGGGATAGCGGGAATGATTCGCTTAGCGAGCATAGTGCAAAAATATCGATCGCAGAGAGTACTGCCGGGATATCAGATCTCTCTCCAAGGAAGTGGATGCGTTCCATATCTGATGTGGATAAGGTCTTCAATTGATCTGTAAATTTATCCGCAACCAAATCCCTCCCTGCAACCACTATATGAAGCTGGGGATGTTTTTTCAACAGGAGTCCTGCCGCTTTGAAAAAGGTGTTGTAGTCCTTTATCGGATGATTTCTACCTACAGCCCCTAATACTAAATCATCTGCTTTAATGCCAAGCTTTTCTCTAATGCTCTTTCCCGCAGCTTCGTTATATCGAAAGCGCTCAACATCTATCCCATTGTGGATTACCACAGAGTTCTCACTATTATATCCGAGTTTAATATGTTCATCCCTAGTGGGGTCTGAAACATAGATAATCCTATTTGGAATACGGGAGAGCAGAGCTGTAAACCTCAGCTTCAAACCGTTTAACGGAGCATCAGAAGCATAAGCCAAGGCCGAATGGTGGATAGACCAATATAGTTTATTCCTGGCTCCTGATAACAGATACAACACGGTAGCCAAGATGTTGCCATGATACATCCATCCTTGTAGAATGCTTTTGGGACCCTGCCAAAGTGCTTTGAATACGACAATGGTATTCTTGAGAGATAAACGGATAGGACGAATACCCAGAGCTTCAAAATCTGCGCTAAGGCTTGCTTTGCCCTTGAAATATATCAATGTAACTGCATGCTCTTTTACCAGTTGACTGGCAATGTTGAGAAGCAGAATCTCCGCCCCTCCCCTGTCTATGGTAGTGCAAACGAAAATAAACCTCATCACACAATTCTCAACCGGTCTCGCAGTAGTTTCAATTTGAATGTATTCAAGGAGTTATGCCCATATACACCGATTCTGGAAATTACATCTGGTCTCGAACGTAATACTGACCTGTATGCATAAGTGAGGAAGCTAAGCTGATAGTGCTGCCTCACAATGTAATATACTATTTCAGGATAGTCCCCATAGGGAGCGCAAAACCATTCCACACTATGCCCCAAACGCTCCTCCATCAATTGCTTGGATTGTAGTATTTCTTGCCGGAGCGTGTCACTATTGAGACTGGATAGATGTGCATGAGACAGAGTGTGAGAGCCAAATTCCACTCCTTTTGCCTCCATTATGCGCACCTCATCCCAGTTCATATAAGGTATGGAGATTTCTGTATGGTACTGATCTGCCCGCTGCTCCCCTGTTGATGAATTCTCTATCCCATTTGTACTTAAGAAAATAAGAGCAGAACAACCACATGCTTCCAATATGGGTAAAGCAACGTCATAGTTGTCCTTATACCCATCATCGAAACTTATTAAAAAGCGGCGTTTCCCCGTAATTGCAGAAGATGGGCTCTTCAAACCCAACTCATCAGCTCGAATGTTACGATAGCCTCTACTCAATAGGTAGCGGATTTGCGCTTCGAAATCCTCTGGATGAACAGATAGCGGAGCAGTTTGGTCACTATGTGGTTTTTCATTGATACTATGATATGCTAAAACAATCAGCGAATTCAATTGTCTGTCCTTAGTGCCTTTAAGGTGTCACGAACCTGTTTTGCCCTGCTTTGCCACGTATGTGCCGATTTTATCTCTGCGATATGGGTACGCATTTGCATGTACTCATCGTCCCCGGGTAGATTCATTAACCATGCGTAGAGCTGATCCTCGCCATAGTTCAGGGTAAAACCACTTCCGAGTTGCTGTACAAGTGCTCCTGCTACATCGTTGCGATTACAAAGCACTGGTAGATTGTGGCTCATAAATTCAAAAATTTTATAGGGAATAACAAAGTTTCTATATGCGCTGTTTGGGAAATAGTTCAGGGCATATTTTGCCTTGCTAAGCAGTTCTTGGGCAGCTTCATTTACCAGATGGACTACTTCGATATTCGGTCTTAAAAATGGTTTGTAATAATGATGCCATTCTACCCAGCTTTGCTGGGGAACACATATTTTAAGTTTCAGATTGGAAAGTCTGCCAAAGGCCTTTAAAACCACGGTCATATCATACAAATCAGGACGAATCCCACCGATATATACGAAGTAATCCTCGTTCTTATTGTACTTACTGGGAAGCATCTCCGATCCTGAATAAAGAGCATAAAAGGGGATTGATTTATCGAGGAGTTTCAGCCGGGAGTACACCTTGTCTCTATCTTCCAAGGGAAAGAAAAAAGCAAAGATGGAGCGATTGTATATTAAAACTTCCCATTGGTGGAACACATATGAAATCCAATGCTTTAGTTTGCCAAACCTATTGATCTCGGGAAATGCCCAATGGATATCACGGTAGAAAAGTCCGATTGGGATATTGTGTCTCTTTGCAAGAGAGAAAAGTGCACTATCCACAAAAGGATGAGTGGGAAGATGGTGGTTCTGAGTGAGCATCATGGGGAGGGTGGAGGATTCACTATACAAAAAGTCAAAACTCTCCCCCCTGTCAAGTAGACGCCTGAGATTGCTTATCTTAGCTTTGCGAGTAGCAGCATCTCCCATTATGTAATATACTTCATAGCCTATATCTTCAAAGGCCTGACGCATCTTTGCTGGCCGTATCTCAGTTGCAGAAACAGATTCACCCAGTAGTTTCCAGGGGATGTGCATGATGCATTTGGGCTTCATATTCGGCTCTTTTGCTCATTTATTGATTGATTATTATCATAAGCTTGGGTGATTTTCTCCACTATACAGGGCAGCATATATTCTTTCAGTAGTCTTGTCTTTGCCGCTTTCGCCAGAGATTTCCGCAAAGCGGGATTGTCGTATAGAAGCATAATCTTATCTTTCAAATCACTTACGTCTTGAGGCAAGCAAAACAGTGCTTCCTTACTTTCTTCAAAAAGGCCGTAAATTCCTTGCTCCACAACGCCAATTACAGGAATATCGGCATACATGGCTTCTAGATAGACAATTCCAAAAGTCTCGCTATAGCTGGGCATAACATAGGCATCGAACTCATAATAGAGACTGCGCACTACTTCATTGGGCAAAGGAGGATGAATCCACACATTGCCATTTAACCTGCTCTTTGTAATGAGCCTTTGCAGTCTGGGTTCCATCTCACCGGAACCCACAATCAGAAGTTGGCATGTTTTTCCTGATTTTTCCAGTATGGCCACAGCTTCTATGAGGAGATCAAATCCTTTGCTGGGCAATAGATTACCCACAGCAATTAAATGAAATCTGTCAGTTTTAAGCCAATCCTTAATCTTGTCGATCGAAGGTGAGGAGATCCGATCCATTGCTCTGATGCCATTGCCAATAAAGCTCGTTTGAGTGTAAAAGGATTGAATGTATTCCATCAGTTTTCTATTCACGCAAAAGATATGGCTCCATCCACTTAAAGCCCTTTTCAGGGTGTTCCTGTAGATAAAATCCGTACTAGCATGATTCATCAGGCCGGGAATGCTCTTCAGATTGTGCAAAGTGAGATATTTGGGTGTAGGCAAGCCATCCAGCCAGTATTTCAGCACAAATAGCGAGGGAATATGGGTATACTCATGCACGTGGATTATGTCCGGTTGCCATTCTTTGTAAATCCTTTTTATCGCAGGTAGCATCCACCATGCAAAAGCTGGTATCGCGGACGGGAAAAAATTTACCAGGGCAGGAAAGCGATAATAGTCTACCTGCGAATCACCGTCTCGCCACATTTCGTGGCTAAAAGCAACCGGGAACTCCCAAGCGATGATGCGCACATTATATTCGTACTCAAGCACTTTGACCTGTTCTCGTACGAAAGTTCCCCGGACGGGATTTTGGGGATTGGGATAGAGGCTGGTGAGTATCAGCAGCTTTTTCATTGTCTAAGCTTCCTGATCAGATTCAATACAGGTGTCTTTCCCATCTCCCACAGGGTTGATACATCTTCCATTTGTGGGATCAAATACTTTATCATCCTTCCCTGGGAGAGATGTTGCTCATACATGAGGATAATAATGAACCACAGGATATAGGTAATACTTGAAGAAAGGGCTGCACCTGCGATCCCCATCACTGGAATGAGGATAAAGTTCAACCCGATATTGATAATTAAGGCGATCAGCGGAACGATTGTGCTCACCAGAGGAAAACCTTTGCTCCAGAGATAGGTGTTGAAAAGAGAACCAAAACTAAGCCCAAAGCTGGCCGGGATCAACCATAGATAGGCATGATAGGAAGCCAAGAAATCCATTCCGTAGACTATGCGGATCAAGGGTTTGCCCAATAAGATAAATCCAATATTGAACACCCCGATTATCACAAAGAAGAGCATGAATATCCGCTTCATCAATATCCAACGCACAACCTCATCTTTCGTATCCGCTAGCTTCACCAGAAGCAGCGAGCCTACAAGGTTGGAGGCGAGTTGAACCATATCCACTATATGTGCCGCAAGAGAGTAAATTCCCACACTGGAAAAATCGGTAAGCCTTTTCAGGATAACTATATCCACTTGCAATAAAAGGGTGATGAAGAGCGTTGACAGAAACACACGGATACCCATTTTGTAGCTCTTCCATAGAAATGTGGGATTAAGGCACCGAAGATTAAAACTACCAAGCAAGGAGCGGCTGTAAGCCACTGTAATGAATAACGAAGCGGTTATTATTGATAATAGTACTACAAACAACCGATTCAGCTCCCTCAAGAAGATAAAGGCAAAACCAATGAAAAGGAGTAGTAATATCTGATAAACCATCTGTAGTATTGAATTTGCCTTCACCAGATCTTTTCCCAGGTAGAGCATCTGAAGGTGCGCATTAAGCTGGTAGAAAGCGATCAATATCACAAAAATCCACCAGCTAAATATACTCATCGGAAAAGACATGAGTTCACTCAACCAGGGCAATACCATCATCCCAACCACACCTAAACTAAAAAACAGTGCGAAAAAAAGCGTGTAAGTCAGTGTGACAAGTTGGTTTTGACTCTTAGGCTCAGTGCGCAAAAGGTATGGATAAGTCTTGTGAATACCCATATCGAACACAATCCAGATAAAGCCTGCCAAGGTAACGAGATAGCTGTATTTACCCTTAAGCTCCACACCCAAATATCGAGTAGAAAGCAAGCTCGTAAGCAGGATAATCACCATGTTTACGATGCGAAAGCTACCACTTACCAAGATGTTCCGCTTCAAGTTTATCTGTGCCATCTATTATTCTCTCTTCCTTTACTCGACCAAGCTTAACAGCTGTTCATTCTGTCAAGATGTTTTCGCAGCTCACCTATCAAGCCATTTGTCATACCCAACTGCAAACAGCCCCTGCGTCACTCCTCCTTTGAAAAAAACTAAACTTCTTGACAAGGAAAAGCCTTTCCCGATAGTAAGTATATTCAGAAGCCAAAAGCTTTGAAGAAGATAAAGAGGAGGAAGCTATGAAACATAGCTTACGTATCTTGTTACTGCTCAGCATGATGATCTCAGTGCTGAGTGCTACCGATTGGATCACTATTTACAACGATGACCTTTCCCTGGTGCGCAGCCAGTTTGAGCTGGAGCTCCAGCAGGGAAGGCTGGATTATAATTTCTCGGATATCACTTCCCGGATCAATGCCGCCTCCGTGATTGTGAGTTCTCCCGAGAATCAGATTCGCATTGCCGAACAGAACTATGAATACGATCTGGCCGGGAAATCCCAGATTATGGCAAAGTATCTGGATCAGGAAGTGACGGTTGTCACCTCCGATCAAGCCAGCCGTTACACCGGTGTACTAAAGTTTTACGATGGCTCGTCTCTGGGCATCGTGGAAGCCGGCACCGGCAGGCTGCTGATCCTCAACGAATCAGAAGTGGAAGTTATCCAGCTTGCCAGCCTGCCCAGCAATTTCTACACCCGTCCAACTCTGCGCTGGAGCCTGATCTCTCCCCGCGCCGGCAGATATCCCGTACAGCTCAGCTACCTCACCGGCGGCTTTAGCTGGGATGTGGCTTACAATGCCGTCTGGGATGGTGAAAAACTGGCTCTGAATTCCTGGGTGACTATCCGGAACTACTCCGGCCGGGCTTTCAACGATGTTAATCTCAAGCTAGTGGCAGGAGACGTCAATCAGGTACGTCCCGCCTTCGCCGGTGGAATGGCCAGGAACATGTATATGGAAGATGCCACCGTCACTACCATGGCTCCGTCTTTTGAAGAGCGCGCTTTCCACGATTTTCACCTCTATGCCCTGGATCAACGGGTCTCTTTTGCCAATAACCAGACCAAGCAACTGGAACTCTATCCCCTGCAAAACGTTCACGCCAGAGGCGAGTATAATTACCGGCTCTTTAGCGACGGCGTACTGAGCGATATCGTGTTCCGTAACACCGAAGAAGCCGGGCTGGGTAAACCTCTGCCCAAGGGTATCTTCAAGATTTACCGCCAGGATACCGATGGCAACCTGGAGTTCATTGGTGAGGACAGTATCGATCACACCAGCCGCAATGAAGAGATCAAGCTCACCACCGGAAAGGCTTTTGATCTGGTGGGTGCGACCCTCGTGAGAGAAACCCGGGTGATCAACCAGAGAACCTCCGAGCGCGTGATCCAAGTGACCCTGCGCAACAACAGCGATGAAGAAAAGCTGATCAAAGTGCAATATCAGCTCAATTCCAACACCCGCATCATAGAAAGTGCCCAGCGTTATGAAACCGACAACAATATGCTGGTCACTTTCCCCATAACCATTGCTGCCGGTGCGGAGCAGATCTTCACCTTCAAGGAACGCAGCGAGTACTAAAACCTTGGTGGGGAGCGGTTTCAACGGAGCCGTTCCCCTTCTTTTTATCACGGGGTACTTATGAACGATAGAATTGTTAGCAACCTGAAGGGTATCCAGCGGGAAATGCTGAAGCTGCTGGGAGAAGTCTCCAGCCTCACAAACAGCCCTCTGGCTATAGAGGACGCTCTGGACGAGGTTTGGCATCCCAAATGCGATGTGTATCAAACCGAAAGCGAGTGGGTGATCGTGGTGGAACTGGCAGGAGTCGAGAAGGATGAGATCAATATCTCTCTGTCCGATGATTATCTGCGCCTGACCGGAGCCCGCAATTTCACCTTTGCCCAGCATCCTGCCTGTTACTTCAATATGGAGATAGATACCGGACGCTTTGAGCGCCGTATCTTCTTCCCCGACTTGCCTATAGACAAGGATGATCCCAAAGTAACCTACACCGGCGGTATCCTGCGCATAGCCTTCAAGCTGAAGCCCAGCCTGGAGAGAATAATCCCGATCTCTTGATAGAAGACAGGTTTTCCCGGGAGAACAGGGCCTGGACGCACCTTCCCGGCAGGGATGAATTATACTTAATTCGATATATAAGGAGAGACCATGAAGAGATGTATTCTGATGATCTGTTTGTTTTTAACGGCACTGGCATTGTGTGCGGAAGCCACCAGTCCTCTGGATGACTATATAGATGCTCCGGATGCCGCAAGCTTTGAGGAAGCCATCAGCTATCTGAATGAAACGGCAGCAGTTCCTGCTCAGGAAGTACTGAGCCGCATTCAGAAGCTCTATGTCCTGAATCTGGAAACGGAACGGGTAATAGATGGGCTTTTGGCAGAAGCAGACAGCCTTCCGGCCGGGCAACGCTTTAGCCTCGGCAATGTGCTGATGGGCATGGAAAAGCTGGATCAGGCAGTAGCGCTCTATGATGCCATCAACCGTGATTATCCCAATTGGTCATGCCCCTGGCGTCACAAAGGCGAAGCTTATTACAAGATGGGCGAGTATGAAGAGGCAGTGGCAGCGCTCACTCAAGCTATCGCCACCAATCGGGATCACGTCGATGCCTATATCTGGATGGCTTATGCTTTGAATGAACTGGGACAATATGCCCAGGCTTTGGAGAACCTCGAGCATGCACTCAGTCTGGATCCTGATGATGGCGGTGAACACGAGGACGAGGCCATTCCTGATGAGCAGGTTCAGGCACTACTGCAGGAACTGCGTCAGCGTCTGCAGTAAACCATGCAGCTTCATGGCCTTTATCAAGGGCTAAAACAGCATTACAAGAGCTTCTGGCTATTGGGCGGGCTGGCTCTGATTATAGCCGGAGGAGTGCACTGTGTCTCCCTATGGCCGTTTCTGAGGGAGCTGGAGGCCAAGAGCCTGGATCTGCGCTTTCGGCTGGATCCGCATCCCAAAAAGGCTTCTCCGGATATCCTGCTGATCGCTATTGATGATGGTTCTCTGGCTTTTGCACGGGAAGAACTGGGCCAGGGTTGGCCTTGGCCCCGGGAGTTCTATGCCGTTGTGACGGACTATCTTCAGAAAGCCGGTGCTGCCGCTACTATCTTTGATCTTAGCTTTGAAGAGGCAGATTTCCAAAGAGGAGATATCGATTCCGAGGTCAGCGACCAAAACTTTGCCTCGGCTCTGCAACGCTCTCCGCATAGTGTTCTGCCCCTTACCTTTACTTTCTACGATGGACCCACAGACAGCCTGGGAGCAGTTCTGCCTCTGGAGGGGTTGGACGCTCTTCCGGTGCAGAACTGGCCGGGACTGAAGCTGCCTTACCGGGATTTTGCTGCCTCTGCGGCTGGCTTTGGCGGAATTAACCTGCTCAGTACGGATGAAGCCACTGTGCGCAAGGTTCCCCTGCTTTACCGCTGGAACAACCGCACCTATCCCAATCTGGCGCTGGCGGGTCTACTGGCCTCAAACCGTGAGCATCCCCTCAAGCAGGACATCTCCGGTTATCTGCAGAAACTGCACCCGGATCCCGATGGTGAACTGCACTTGAATTGGTATGGCAAAGGCGGTGCAGAAGGAACTTTCCGCTACATCCCCTTCAGCCAGCTGCTTGCCTCTGCTGTACAGAATTCCCGTGGAGAAGCACCCACCATCACTCCAGAGACCTTTAGAGACAAGTATGTAATCATCGGTTCTGCCGCCTCCGGCATGCTGGATCTGAAGGCCAGTCCATACGACTGGGGTCTTCCCGGTATGGAGATTTGGGCTACAGCGCTCAGTAACCTCCTGCAGGAAGATTACCTCCGCTTTCCCTCCGGATGGATAGGCTTCCTGCTGCTCTTCCTGCTTAGTTTTCTGGTGCTGACAAGCGTGGCTCGGTTGAGAGCAGGCTTCTCTCCTCTGGTGGTGCTGGGGCTCTTGCTGCTCTTTTCTTTGGTGACTTATCAGGTCTTCCGGGAGCAGAGACTGGTGCTGGATTACAGTTCCATGCTGCTAGTATGGGTGGTCTCCTGGATTGGCATCCTCACCCTGAGCTACATCATGGAAGGCCGCACCAAGCAGGAACTGAAGCAGATTTTCGATAGCTACCTTCATCCAGACCTGGTGGATGAACTAATGAAGAATCCCCAGCTCACCGAACTGGGCGGGAAAAGCTATCACGCCACTGTTGTCTTTTCGGATATCTACAACTTTACCACCTACTCGGAGAAGAAAGAGCCACCCCAACTGGTGAACGAGCTCAATGACTACTTCCGCAGCTTCACAAACAGCATCCTGGATCATAACGGCCTCTTGGATAAATACACCGGTGATGGTCTGATGGCGATCTTTGGAGTGCCCGTGGAGCGTAACGACCATGCTCTTTGGGCTTGCCGCGCTGCTTTGTCACACCGGGATTTCTGCCGTCCCTTCCGGGACAAAGACAATTCTGAACTCACCGCCAGCCAATACTTTCACCTCAATACCCGCCTGGGCATCTGCACAGGAAAGCTGGTAGCCGGCAATATAGGCTCCAAGCGCCGCATGGAATACACCGGCATCGGCGATACGGTAACCTCGCCTCCCGTCTGGAAGGAGTGAACAAAATCTTCCGCACCAACATCATAATCAGTGAAAGCACGTATCTGATGGTCAAAGACCAGATGCTTTGCCGGGAGCTGGACCTGATCAAAGTGAAGGGTAAAAGCATCCCCACACGTATATATGAACTGCTGGCAGAGCGAGGAGCTTCCCGAATGCCGGATTACTCCTGGCTGCAGATTTATGCAGACGGGCTGGAGCTATATCGCAAGGGACTCTGGGCTGAGGCGATAGAGCAGTTTGAACAATTGGAGAAGGACAATCCTTCCCGGCGCATGCTTCTGAGATGCCAGCGTCTGCTACAAGAACCGCCTCTTAAATGGGACAGAATTTATCCCTGGGAAGACGAAGCCTGGGAAGAACAAGGAGAATAGATGATTAATACTGCTGCAGCAATCAGTTATGTGGAGCTCACCACTGCCCATCCCATCTTGATGGCAATGCTGCAATTTGCCATTCTGGGCACCCTGGGGGAGTTGGTTTCCCAGTGGATAGTTCGTAAAAGCTTCCGCTATCCTTTTACAGCCGCTATGACTTTATGGAAGATGCTGGTCTGGGCCACGCTGGCTATCGGGATCAAATACGCCTTCCAGGGCTTCACCGGCTATACGGAATATCTGGTGGAACACGGCTACCTGCCCAAACTGGGTACATTTGGCAAAGCCTTTGCCATCTCAAGCTTTATGAACCTGCAGTTCGGCCTCTTCCTGGTGCTGATCCACCGGGTGCTGGATAATATCCCCCTCAAAGAGAAGAACTGGAAAAACCTCCACAAGGGCTTCTATTCCCTGCTCTGGTTCTGGATTCCTGCTCACACCGTCACCTTTATCTTGCCTCCCGTTTACAGAATCGGATTGGCAGCACTTTGGAGCGTATTTTTAGGGCTTATCCTGGGGTTCTTTAACCGCAAGTAAGGCAACGTGATCCAGAGGCACGAGCTCCCCTCTCCTTTGCTCTTGCCGCTGCTCTTCTGGTTAGCCGGGATGGTTCTGGCTCACCATTTGGGTGGAGCATACCTGCTGCCGGCGTTTCTGGTAGCAGTGCTGTTATTTGTCCTGGCTGCGTGGTTCAAGAGGCTGCGGCTGTGGATCTTGCCTCTGCTCTGTATCTGCCTGGGCTTCATCCGCCTCAGTTACTCCGAGCAGCCCAAAAGCCTCCTGGCAACCTGCCTGAAGGATGAACCCGGCAAGCTACAAAACCTGGTGATCGAGCCCAGGCAACTGCTTTCCGCAGAGTATAATAGCTACGATGTACTGGTGCGAAGAGTGGGAGCAGTTACCCTCAAAGAACGGGCTATCTTCTATGCTGATTCCACCCTGATTCCCGGTGCCCGCTACAAACTGATTGGAAACCTCAAAGAACTGGTCTCCGATCCCATCCTGGACTTCAGCCCCGGAAAGTACAACGCCAAGATCTATCCCGTTCTGGGGATGGAACTTGTGCAGGGAGGAGATAAACTCTCACTGATCCCTGCTCTGAGGCAGCAGCTTTTCCGGCAGTTGAAGGAGAATACCGGCAGCGACACCGGCCTGGCGCAGGCTCTGCTGCTTTCAGACCTGAGTTCCAAAGCGGAGATGCGGGACGTCCTAAGCCGGGGTGGACTGGTGCACCTCATCGTGGTAAGCGGTTTGCATATTTACTTTATTTACTATCTGATAATCACTATTCTGGGCTTCTTCCTGCCCCGTCGGATAGCGCTCTTCCCAGCGCTTCTGCTGGCTTTGGCTTTTACGGCACTCAATGGCTGGTCTCCACCGGTACTGAGGTCTCTGCTCATGATCCTGATCTTCAGCGTGGGCAAGCTCTTGAGCCGCAGAATATCCTCCATTCAGGTGATGGCACTCAGCCTCTGGATAGTAAGCCTGATCACGCCCAAGGAGATCTTCGGACTCAGCCTGCAGCTATCCTACTTCAGCGTATTCATTATCACTCAGGGAGTTCCGCAGATCTGGGTGCATCCGGAAGATCCCTGGCTAAAGCGCTTCCCCCGCAATCTGCTTCACTTTGTCCTCACCAGCGTGGTCGCTTCACTGGGGATTTTACCGCTGACTCTCTATCACTTTGGCATGGGTAGTCTGAATGGAATTATCGGCAATCTGGTGGCCATACCGCTCACCAGCCTGCTCCTCCCCTTGGCTTTTCTTTTGGCGATTCTACCGGCCGGATGGGGCATCACGGGCATCTTCAGCCTTTCTTATCTATTTCTTAGCCAGTTCTTTATGGATTGGGCAGAGTGGATTGCCAAGCTGCCTTTCCTGATCCAGTGGAGCTACATTAGCTTCCGGGTACTGCTGGCAGGGCTGATTCTGGTGATGCTGCTGCTATGGCTCACAAGTGGCAGATGGTTCTGGCTGAAGCGTTGGGCTTTGCCTGCTCTGGCCATTATCCTGCTCCTGATCTTCGTCCCCGGACTGGGACGGTTTCGTCCCGGAATCTATATTTACAACTGCGGCGATGCTGATTGCAGCCTGATTCGTTTGGATAAAGATACAGAACTGATGATTGATACCGGAGGGATCAGTGGCCTTGTCGACGTGGATGAAGGGCTGAGCTCCAAGCAATGGCAGGAGGATAACTGGATGCAGCGGCGTTTACTGCGGCATCTTCATAAAAGCGGGGTGCGTGAGCTGGAGCTTCTGGTGATCACTCATCTGCACAACGATCATGTTGGCGGCCTGGCGTCGCTGCTGAAGGCGGCGAGAGTCAAGAGGCTGCTTCTGGATTCAAGTGCGCTGGAGAGCGATCTTTGGCAGGATATGAAGCAGGAGATGGATCTTAGCCACACCGAAGTGCTGGGCGTGGAGGAAGGATACTCACAGAAGCTGGGTTCGGCCATAATTCGGATTCTGCATCCCGATGACGGCTTTGAACAGCAGGATTTGAACAACCGTTCTCTGGTGCTGCGTCTGGATTGGCTGGGAAAGCGCATCCTTTACACCGGCGATATCGAAGAGGAAGCCGAGGCATATCTATTGCAGAATCATACGGATGAGCTCCAGGCAGACTTCCTGAAGGTGCCGCATCACGGCAGTATCAGCTCTTCTTCGGTGGATTTCGTGAAGGCGGTGGGAGCAAAAGAGGCCTGGATAAGCTGTTCCGGTAGCTCACGTTTCCGCTTCCCACATCCTGAGGTGCTTGAACGCTATACGGCAGAAGGCACCCGAGTGCGCAAAACCGCCGGAAAAACGATCTTTGTACCAGATACGGAGATAACAGCAGAGGATTTTCTTAAAACAGAGGAAAAGAGTAAAAGAGAGTAAGTGATTTGATAACAAGGAGTAAAGAAGGAAGAAGGGAGTAAAAGAGAGTAAGTGATTTGAAAACAAGGAGTAAAGAAGGACGGAGGGAGTAAAAGAGAGCGATGTACGATGTATACAGGGTAGTAGCGTCACAACTTCATCACTCCATCACTCCACCACTTTTTTAACCACAGAGGACACTGAGGAAAGCAGAGATCAGCAGAGAAATTTTTACTAAAACAGAGGAAAGAAGTAAAAGAGAGCTCTTTCCCCAGGCTTGGTGGCGTTGTCCATACCGTCCATTGTGTCCATACCGTCCATTGTGTCCATCTCGTCCATATTGTCCATTTCGTCCATTGTTGCAGACCTGCGAAGCTCCCTCTCTCTGCTCACTTGTCGCCGACTCTTCGCCGAGTCTTGGCCGACTCTTCCCGAGCAAAGTGTTCGGGAAGAGTCGGCCAAGACTCGGCGAAGAGTCGGCAGCGTATTGGTGAGTGAAGAGAGCAGCACATTGTGACTGGCGCAAGACCATTGCGACATGGGTTGGAGACGTCTCGTTTCCAAAGAGGCCGAAGGCCTCTACTCAAGGCAGCTTCGCTGCCTCTGTCGACCGGGAGGTCGACAGCCCAAGTGCGAAGCAGCGCAACTCTATTAACCATTAACAATTAACCATTAACTGAGAGAGGTTTCTGCCAAATCGGAGTTTGGCAGCCCAATGTAGGTTGCGTCAGCAGCGCAGCTCTATTAACCATTAACGATTAACCATTAACTGAGAGAGGTTTCTGCCAAATCGGAGATTGGCAGCCCAATGTAGGTTGCGTCAGCAGCGCAGCTCTAGTCACTAGTTACTAGTTACTTGTCACTAAAAAAAGACCGTCGGTGTTTGGGTAAACACCGACGGTGACTGGTTTACTGAGGAGGGTTGTATTAATTCTGTTCGGATTGGCAATCGGTACAATTGCCGTGTTGGCCTTGTCCGTTATGGTGGCCTTGACCACCTTCTCCCATGCCTTCACAATCCAAATCGTGTCCCATACTGCCTCTTCCCATGCGTCCTTGGCGAGAGTTTTGCATTCTTTCACGCATTTCCTGCATAATGCGGCGAAGCTGGGCTTTCTGATCGCGGTTAAGTTGGTTCAGGATGCGCTCGTGATGGTTGAGCCTGGCTTCGGAGATCTCATTGCGCAGGTTATTGATTCTGCGGTTGAGGTTACGGGCTCTGCGGAAGTTCTCGTTCATCATGGCGTCTTTGAGTTCGTCTCTGAGAGTGCGGATGGCTTCGTGTTTGGCTCTCATATCGCCTCTGAAGCGCTCCACCATAGCGCTGATTTCGCGGTGTTGGGTACGGTTAAGGTCTAAACGTTCCCAGATTCCGAGGCCGTTGTTCTGACCATGATGCATACCCATGTGCATGGGAGGCATCGGGTTATTCTGTTGGGTTTGGTTCATGTTGTGGTTATGGCCGGGACGGTGATTCTGTTCGGCTTGTCCCGGACGAGGGGGATTGGTCTGGTTCTGCTCGCTGTTTTGAGCCAGCAGGATCACGGTCATCAGACTAAGGGCAAGTGCAAGTATGACTATCTTTTTCATTTATTCTCCTTCTCGGCGATACCGGCGATGGGGACGATCTTCTCGAGGGCCGTCATCATCCCGGAAATCCCGGTGTATGCGGTTGATTCTTTCAGAGAAGCGGCGAATGCGCTCGGCTCTGCGATTGAAAAATTCTTTTGCTTCTTCGGGGCTCATCTCTTTGCGGCGTTCGATCAGGCGTTGACCAAGCTGGCGTTCCAGCACGGATTGTTCGGCCAGAGAGCGTTCTAGAACAGTGTTTAATGTAGCTTCGTTGATGGGTTCCTTGGCCAGTTCCTGCATAAACTCTTCTTTGGTCTGGCGGAAGGTGGTTCTGAGGGCGCGGATACTATCTGAATCCGCCCACATGCCATCCCGGTCCCGGCGATGGAAAGCTTCCATTCTGCTTCTCTCACGCCGGGGACGTGGAGGCCTGGGGCCTCTAAGAGTCATGTATATAAAAGCTGCCACCACGGCCAGATTGAAGGCCAGAGAGACCAGTAGCAGGATATTAGTAAGCTTCTTGCTCATTTTCTACTCCATAAGCGTAGTCTTCCAGGATGCTGTTTTCGCCGAAAGTGGCGAGTTCGGTGCTATCTTCTTCCTGGGTCTTGGCTGCGCTTTGATTTTGGCTGTTATAAGTCTTGATTCCCACCAGGCTGCCGATGTAGAGGCTAAGGATCAGAGCGGCGGCCACAGGCAGCTTTTGGGAGAAAAGATTAGAGTGATGAATCTGTCCGGCTCTCTTGGTGCTCGCTTCTGCCATTATCCTGGCGTGAAGCCCTGCAGGGAAATCGGTAGCAGAAAAGAGCTGGGCGTTCAGATCGGTTTGGGCTTTTTGATAAGCCCGGCAAGCGGGACAAGCTTCAAGATGCTGCAATAGAGCAGATTTGAGCCTGAGCCGCAGTTCCCCGGCGACTTGGTGAATGATCAGTTCTTCGGCTTTTGAGCATCTCATCGCTTTGTCTCCTTTATAATTCGTTTCATAGTCTATACCTCCGTGCTGCTCTCATCCTTCATCATTTTTTTGCGAAGGATCTTTTTGGCGCGAACGCAGAGGGATTCCACTGCCTTCACAGAAATGCCCATGCGGGCAGAAATCTCTTTGTAGCTAAGCTTTTCAAAGTATTGCAGATGCAGCACAGATGAGAGTTTGGGGGGAAGCTC
The DNA here is from genome assembly GCA_029567705.1 of Candidatus Cloacimonadota bacterium. Classification (GTDB taxonomy): domain Bacteria; phylum Cloacimonadota; class Cloacimonadia; order Cloacimonadales; family Cloacimonadaceae; genus PHBP01. The sequence continues at coordinate 13,659 of JAKPXC010000155.1, read as the reverse complement.
CGCCAGGGCGGCATGCAAAGGTGAATAATCCGGCTCGGAGTATTCCTTGGGTGCCGGAATGAGGTTAAAATCTCCCGGGTCTTTGGTGATAATACGGGAGTTCTTCTTCAAGTGGGAGTAGCTCTTATTATGAGCTATGCGATAGAGATAAGCCAGGGATGTTTCGGCTTCTATGCTCTCTATATGTTCATAAAAGGACAGAAATGTGATCTGGGTGAGGTCCTGAGCATCTGTCTCATTGCGAACCAAATTCCAGATGTAGTTGTATATCCGCCTTTCGTGCTGAGTGAGAAAACTCTCAAACTGCTCTCTTTTCATCTATACTCCACAGTAATCTTAATTCAATACAAAAAACCTTGCAGTTTCCTGCAAGTACTTTTTTTGTGGAGCGTGAATCGGGGAGCCGGGAGGCTTTACTTGAGATCTATGAGTTTGTGGAGTTGAAGCTGCAATCTATAGGGCAGGCCGTCTTCCAGCAGCCAGGAAGCAAGCTGGGTGGGAGCAAGGCGTTCCCGGACGGGAGAGAAGATTATCTGATGAGTCTGCAGCTTGTTCTGTCGGATGAAGTCTGTGGCAAAAAGATAATCCTTTCTGGAACAGAGCACGAATTTAAGCTCATCCTGAGGCCTCAGATAAGGCAGATTATTGGTCCAGGCACCCAGTTCCGCTTCGCTCTTCCAAACGCCGCTATCGGGGCATTTGATATCCACAATGGCCACCAGGTAGTCCGGCAAACCCTGCAGTGAGATGGAGCCATTGGTCTCCAGCAGGAGAGTGTAACCGGCTTGATGCAGCCTGTCCAAAAGTGGAAGCAGTTCTGTCTTCTGCAAAAGAGGTTCTCCGCCGGTAAATTCCACCAGCCGGGCGGGATAGCTCTGGATCTGCTGCAGGATGGCTTCCAGGCTCATGGCTTGGCCTTCGGCGTGGGAATAAGTGGTGTCGCACCAGGCACAGCGCAGGTTGCAGCCGGCTAAGCGCACAAAAATGCAGGGTAAACCGGCATAAGTCGATTCACCCTGCAAACTGTAGAATATCTCGCAGATAGAAAGCACGAAGCGTCCTAAAACGGGGAGCTCGGGTCTTCCTCCTGGGCAAGAGGATTGATACTGATCTCTATCTTTCCGGCTTTATCGACGCCTTTGAGGTTGTGGATAAAGCTGAGGATGCTGTCTCTAAGCAGCTTCTGAACAAAGGGAACGATTACCAACTCATCTCCGCCGATCTTCAGCACCAGTTCTTTGGCATTGTCCTGCTCGCAGTCACTGCGCTTGGCTCTGCCTTGGATGATGTCACAGGCCATTTGGTAGCAATCCTTGCCACAGGCGCTGCAACACTCTGGAGGGGAACAGGGCAGAATCTCGAAGCTGCGCTTGAGCACAGTGTCCACAAAGGCGTCTTTGTGCTTTTCCAGGCAGAAGACGGGTAGGCCGTGATAGGAATCCAGCTCTGAAGCGATAATGCCGGAGATGCCGATGGAAGTCTCGTCCACCAGTTCATCCAGTTGCTCAGTGCTTTGGGCGCAGACAATCTTGGGAACGGGAGCTTCTTTCATGCCTTCAATCACCAAAAAGTCGGCCTTCAGGTAACTGATGATCTCCGCCAGATCAGGCTGGGTGTAGCTGCCATCGGGTCTTTTGTTTCCCGGCAGGATAAGAGCGCTGTCGTAGATACCTCTGGCAAAGACGGCTGAGCTTCCTGCGGCTGCGTGCTTGGCGGAGTTTGAACCTTCTTTATCTGCATGGTAGGCTTCGGAATGGATATCCTTGATGCTGCAGACCTTGTAGCCACGCTGTTTGAGAGCGGAGATCAGGGCAACTGCGGCAGTGGTCTTGCCGGTGTGATGGTAACCGATGATGGCGATGGCTTTCATATCTTCTCCAAAAGCACAACGGCCGAGGCAGTGATACCTTCCCGGGAACCGCTGATGCCCAGGCCTTCTTCGGTGGTGGCTTTCACGGAGATGAGCTCCGGCTCCGTCTGTAAATCCTGCGCCAAGGTCTCTCTCATGGAGATGATATGTGGCGCCAGGCGCGGTTCCTGAGCACAGATGGTGGAATCCAGATTGGCCAGCCTGTAGCCCTTTTCATGCACTAGGCGGTAAGCTTCCCGCAGGAGGATACGGCTGTCTATATCCTTGTATTTATTGTCGTTATCCGGAAAGAGGGCACCGATATCACCCAGAGCCAGTGCTCCCAGAAGAGCATCGATGATGGCATGGATCAGGACGTCCGCATCGGAGTGTCCCAAAAGCCCCTTGGTGTGAGGAATCTCCACGCCGCCCAGGATGAGCTTGCGGCCTTCTGTCAGGCGATGAACGTCGTAGCCGTAACCAATCCGGAAGGAACTCATGCTTTAGTCCACAGTGATAGATTTGGAAACGTTCTTGGGCACATCGGGATGCACGCCGTGATCAATCACGCCCAGGCGATCCAGTTTGTTCAGCTTGCGGACGCTCATTCTGAGCGCCAGAAGCTGCAGTACAAGAGTGGCGGAGAAGCAGGTCAGGAGGCTGTCTCCCGTCTTGGGCAGCATTATGTAAGCCCAACCGTAATAGCTTCCTTCGTTGGGGTTGGTGCTGGCATTTTTGAAGAGGTTGGGGTTCTCTTCCGCAATCACATAAGTACGGGCTCCCCGTATCTTGTGGGTATTGATCTGGGAGATTGTGAGGTTCACGTCTCGTTCTTCCGGACCGGTCACATAGATCAGGGGATAACTGCGGTACATGGGCTCGAAGAAATCATGATGTGCTATCACTTCGTTGAAGACTTCCAAGCCTGTTTTACTGAGGTTAAAGGGTTGATTGCGGGTGAACATATAGGTATTCATAGCTTTAAAGATCTCTTTGATCTCCTGGTGTCCCAAGCCGCGTTGCAGGCCCAGATCGTCCACTTTATCCACCAGTTCGCCATAAGAATCCACAAAGTTGCGTACGTGCTTCAGGCCAAAGACGGTATTCTTGCCCAGGATGGTATTGGGGCCATGCTTGAATTCGGAGGCTTCACGGCCTTCGGCATGGTTGAGGACTGTCTCACGGATCTTCAATGCGCCTTCCAGAGCCACGCCGGTGATCTTGGTGGCCAGAATATGCAGGGAAGGCTCCATGTATATCTTTGCAGCCATGGCATCAATTACATCTGAAGTGTTGTCGATGGTTTCTGCCAGCAAGGAAGGAATGCTTCCCAGACTGTCCAGGCGGCGTTTGATATCCTCTGCCATTTTGCTGCGTTTGGAGTCATCGGCCTCCAGCAGTTCCAGCTTCATCTGTCCGGCTCTGATGGCCAGATAATAGAAGAGCGTGATCTGGTTCATAAAGCTCTTGGTGGCCGGCACGGCAATCTCGGGACCGCAGAGTATGGGAATGGCCGTATCGGCTTTTTCCTGTCCCAGGGTGGAATTCATATTATTGACCAACACTACCTTATGGACTTTCAGTTCCTTGCGGGTGATATCGTTGAAGATATCGATGAGGTCCTTGGTTTCTCCGGATTGGGAAACGCCGATGATGAGGTCGTGATCCTTGATGCAGTTGGAGTACTCTCCACGGAAATCTCCGGGAAGAATGGGGATGATCTCGATCTCGGCGATGGAATTGAAGAAGAGCGCCGCAACCTTGGTGGCATTGAAGGAGGTTCCACAGGCAATGGTATAGGCATTACGGCTGCATTGGATGGTGTTTTTGAGTTCTTTCAGGAAGCTCTGCACGGTGTGCTCAAACTTTGCCACATCCAGGCGTTCCGAAAGGGAATCCAGCACCTTGGCCAGGAAGACCCGGCTGATCTCGTAATCCTTGCCGATCAGATCCAGGAAGATATTTTTCTCATCCGAGAAGAAATATTTCTGCAGGAAGCCTTCCTGCTGGGCGGCTGCCAGAATGGATTGATACTCATCTCCCGCTTTCTGGTAGAAGAGCTTGAAGGTGGAGCTCTCCAGAAGCTCATCAAAGAGCCTGGCACGCTCGTCCACTCCGGTGATACCCACGATCTCCAGCATTACGCCATTCATATGATCCAGCAGTTTCTCTTCGGAGAGCAATTGAATCATGCGTTTACCGGTATTGGAACCACCCTGGAAGAGCTTGATCAGCTTGCCGGTGCTATCCACCTGCGCCTTGATCTCCTGATCCATAAAGTACTCAAATCCCGGCAGCAGAGCGATGTCCTCCGCCCGAAGCTTGGACCAGACGGCTTGGGTGTATATCTTATCTCCGGCCTTGTAGATCTCGTCCTTCTGGCCTACTTTCTTGAAGTTCAGGTCTTTGGCAGCATAGAGTTGATAGCTTTCAGCAGTGTATTCGGCAAATTCGCCTTCGCGCAGATTCACCAGACGCTTGGTGAAACGCAGCACGGCCGTGAGATCGCTGGAGGCCAGGCAGAAGGGGGAATCTTCCAGTTCACCAACGCCAAAGTAAAGGCTGCTTCCGGCCTTGATCGCCCAGGAAGTCTCCGTTTCGGGGTCCACGATCACTGCGGCATAGGAACCCACCATGCGGGATGCCGTGCTGATAATGGCGCGGCGCATGCAGGCCTTACGCTCTTCTGGAATGATAGGATTCTTCGCTTTGTCCATCTCAATATCGAAGTAGTGTTCCACACTGTGCACCAGCATCTCGCCATCGTTGTCCGAAAGCACCGTGTGACCTTCCTGAGTGAGAAAAACCTTGAGCTCGCGGGTATTGGTGATATTGCCGTTGTGAGCACCGTAGATATGCCGTTTGCACTTCACTTCATGCGGTTGGGCGTTCACCTTGTTCACCTGACCAAAGGTAGCCCAGCGCACTTGTCCGCAGAAGATCTTCCCCGCTTGCTTTTCGATACCCAGAGTTCGCACCAGATGGCTGGGAGCACCCACGTCTTTGAGCAGTGTGATGTTCTTCTGGTCATCCTGGAAGGCTGCTCCGGTGGAGTCATATCCCCTGTATTCCAGAGCTTTAAGCAAAGTGGAAGCATATTGCCCCATATTAATGCTCACTCTGGGCAGGGCCAGACCCAAAACACCACAGCCCAATCCGGGTATCGGCAGGCGGAAGCTGAACTTCCTGCCTTCGAGCTTCTTTAAAATTCTGACTGCTACGCTTGGTTTTCTTTTTTGTTTCATTCAGTCCTCGTCTATGCTTTCTATATTTTCTTTTATCAGGAGATCGGCCAGTAGCCAATCATTGGTATCGGTAAGTTTGAGATTCAGCTCCGAACTCGGCAGCACCCGAACGGCTTTGCCATAATGCTCCAGCAGGGAGGCATCGTCCGTGCCGTAAAAGCCTTCTTCCCCGGCCTTTTGATGGGCTTCAAGGATCATAGCGTAATCAAAGACCTGCGGAGTGAAGACCTGCATCAGCCGGCTGCGCTCCAGAGTGCTCTGCACCATGCCGTTTTGCACTTCCTTGACGGTATGCTTGAGCGCTGCTCCGGGTATCACTGCCCCGCATTCTTTCACTGCTTCATAGAGTTCTGCAATCAGCTCCTGCGAGATAAAGGGACGCACTCCATCATGGATGAAGACGTATTGGGTCTCCTCCGGACAAGCCTGCAAGGCCAGATAGACTGAATCCTGCCTCTGTGCTCCCCCGGCTATCACTCTCCATGGCTTGGCAGAGCTTGGGAAGTAGCCTTGGATCAGGCTCTTCGTGGCATCCAATTCATCACTTGGAGCAGTGATCAGTATCTCCCCTATGATGGGAGATTCCATGAATACGGAGAGCGTACGGATCAGCACCGGGATTCCCCCCAGCTTGCGAAACTGCTTCTTGACACTGCCTCCCATGCGGGTGCCGGATCCGGCAGCGGTGACAATGGCAGTATTGTGGCTCAGGACTTCCATTGGTAAAAGATTCCCCGCTCTTCCCGGTGGGAAACCACCCTGCCGTCGGAGCTGAATTGCCTGAGTATCTTGGAGATCTCATTAATATGCAGATTCAGGATGCTGGCCATATCCTCGGCGGTGCAGGGACGCCGCACCAGAAGCGATTTCACCACTTCCCGGGCTTCACTGTCCACCGGATGGCTATATTTCTTATACTCCACCTTTGCGATAATCTCAACCGGGCAATTTAGTGTCTCGGAAAAGAGATCCTTGATCCGCGAAAGCAGCTCGGTATCTGCAGCTTGCACCCAGTCCTCCGCTCCCGGACGATCCAGGCTGTTGATCTGCACCAGGTCCGGCTTGATCCTGCCAATCGCCTCCCGCAGAAGGTAAAGCTCCTCATCGTGGTCGTTCAATCCCTGGATGATAAAGACTTCCAGCCAGATCTTACCGGTGTATTCCTGCCTCAGAGCCACCAGAGACTCCACCAGAGTGGAGGCCAGCAGCCCGGCTTTGGGACGGTTCAGCTTCTGGAAGACTTCCTCGCTCACTGCATCCAGAGAGGGTAAAACGATATCACAAGGCAGGATATCCTGCCGAAGCTGCGGATCATCCAGCAGCACTCCATTGGTGAGCAGAGCCAGCTTATAAGCCGGGAAGTTCGTCTTGATAAAAGCGATCAGTTCCCCTATCCGGCTGTAGAGCGTCGGCTCTCCAGCTCCGGAGAAGGTGATGTGATCCAGCTCCGGCTTACCTCTCAGAAAGGCTCTCAGCTCCTGGCAGATATCCTCCAGAGGAAAGAATTCCTCCCTAGTGGTCTCCAGATGCGTGGTGCGCTGCACCTCACAATAAACGCAATTGAGCGGACAATACTTATACGGCACCAGATCCACACCCAGGGAAATCCCCAAACGGCGGGACATAACCGGTCCGAAGAGATGAGTGTATTTCATTAGCTAGAAGGTCGTGCCAAACTGGAGATGCGGTTCCCAGGTGCGGTCTTCGGGATTGAAAGCATAGTCAAAACCAATCAAGCCAAAGGGACTGCGTATCCGCACTCCGGCACCCACACCCTTCTTCAGTTTCAGGAAGTTGAATTCCCGCAATTGGTTATAGGAATTTCCCGCATCAAAGAAGAGCACGCCAATGATCTGATCTCCACCCAGAGGGTAACCCAGCTCCGTGGAGAAGAGAATAGCTCTGGAACCACCACCGGCCGGCCCCACCGAGCGATCGGCATAGCCCCGGATGCCATCCGGCCCGGTGCCGCCCAGATAGAACTTCTCATCCGGCGGAGCTTCCTTGGAATCTCCAAAGGGAGAGATATAGCAGAAGCGCCACTTGGTGCACAGAGTGAGCTTCTTCCAGGCTTCCATATACCAATTGACCTGGGCAATGTTCTTCAGATAGTCAAAATCCCCCCCCAGAAGTCCGCCTGCCAGCTCCGTATAAAAAGTCACCTGCGTGCCACGGGTGGGGAAAAAGACGTTGTCCCGCGTGTCCCGGCTCAAAGTCACATTCACTGCGGAAGTGTATTGCCAGGAAAGACTATCCAGCTCGATCAGATTGGAAAACGAGACCGGATCCTGTAGCACCTGATTCATGTTTGTGATGCGATAACGCTTGGAATACCAAGAATAACCGCCCACGATGCGGGTGCGGTTCACCCAGGGCAGGCTTTGGCCCAGCCTCAGGCTTCCACCCCGGTTGTAAACTTTGTAATAACCCGTGCTCCAATCCTTTTCCGTGTAATACACACTTGAGCCCAAGAGAATATCCGTATCATAGAGATTGGGATTGGTGAAGCTGAATTCAAAATTTTGGGTAGAGCCACCAAACTCCCAGGTGATGCTGCTGGACCAGTTGTTGCCAAAGAGATTGTTCTGCGAAAGCGAAAGCTGCCCCACGAATTTATCCTGGCTGTTGTATCCGATGCCGCCATTGGCCACACCGGAGCTCTTATCCAGCACATCAATATGCAGATCAATATCTCCGGCATTGTTGATGCGGGTATAATCCAGCTTGATATCAGGCTCAAAGAAGCCCAGATTATAGATGTTCTGCTGGCTGCTAAGCACTTGGCTCTGCCGGAAGAAGTCTCCGGGGGCAATCTCTAGTTGCCGTCTCAGCACTTTCTCTTTGGTGCGCATATTGCCGGTGAGATGGATCTGCCGGATTCTGGCACGGGAGCCTTCTTCAATTGCCAGGCTCACCACCACCAGGCTATCGCTCTTATCGTAATTGGGCGTTATGTTTACGTATATAAAACCTTCGTCAAAATAGAGGGAATAAACCTGCCCAAGCTGCTTCTCATACTTCTCCTGATCAAAGATATCCCCTTCCCTCAGAGTGAAGACGGAGGCCAAGCGCTCGGTGGTAAAGTGGGAATTACCGCTGATATCCGTGCGGGAATAGCGATAGCGTGCCCCTTCCCGGATATTGATATTGATCTCAAGCTGACGTTCGTTGACCTGCTCGATCTGATAAGGACCCACCCGGACGTCTATGAAGCCATTCTTCTTATAGAAATCTGCCAAATTCACCAGATCCTGATCAAACTTCTCCTGGTCGAACCGGCCGGAACGGAAGAAGCCAGAGCTCTTGGTCTTCATGCGCCGTGCCAAAGTGCGGGATTCAAAGTGGTCGTTACCGGTAAAGGTGATCTTGCTCACAGCCACGCGTCTGCCTTCATCCACAAAGACGGTCAGCGCTACCCGGTTGCCTTCCATGCTGCGTTCATTGATCTCAAGGGTTACATTGGCAAAGCCTTTGGATTTATACTCTGTTTTAAGCTTGGTCAGTAGCTGGGTTTTCACCTGATCCGACCAGTAGCTTCCCTGCCGGAGGGTCACCAGCTCATCCAACCGGTCCCGGCTCACAGCCTTGAGCCCGATATAGGAAACACCGGCCACAATGGGATTCTCCACCGTGCGTATGATCAGATTCACTCCGCTGCGGAAGGGCTCGGAATGCACCTGAATATCCTTGAAAGTGCCCATCCGGTAAAGAGTCTTGATGGTATTTGCCACTTTCTCTGGATCGAGCGCATCTCCCACTCTCAGGCTCGCTGCCGAGGTGATCAGCGCGGGATCTATATTTTGCGTTCCTTCCACGCGTATTTCATATATGGTCTCGCCCACAGCCATCAGGCTTCCGAGGACGAGCAAGAATATGAGGCTTAACAGAATATGCTTAACTGAACAGCGCATAATTCCTCCATTATTACTGATATGACCATTTCTAAAGAGTCTTGATTTCGTAAAGTCTTTTTTTGGCGATTTTTCTTTGGGCTATGGAAAACATTTTGCATCCTATAAAGCTTACTAAGTTTTAAGAAGGTGAATATATGGCCAAAGTTCACGTGATCACAGCCCTTTGCTGGCTCTTTTTGCTGCTCTGCGTCGGACTCCATGCTATACCCAGCCCCAGGCTCCTGCCCCCTGAAATGATCAGGCCGGCTTCCGGGAGCTACGATCCCGTGCAAATCCGGGAACTCAGCCGGGCAGATTCTGCCCATGGCTTTGATATGCAGCACTATGAAATCAATCTCGGCATAGATGACCAAACCCACTATGTCACAGGCTATGTAAAAGCCACGGTTGAAGCAGAGGAAAATCTCAACAGCATCAGCTACGAACTGATGGGACTCACCGTCTCCTCTGTGGAAGTAAACAACGCCCCTGCCACCTTTACCCAAGCCAACGGCCTGGTGAATATCAACTTGGGCACCATCCCCGCCGGCCAAATCTTTCAAACCAAAGTATATTACTCCGGCAACCCAATCCTGAGCCCCAATCCCTACCGGGCGGGGATGATCTTTGCCACCGGCAGCATCCACACTATCTCCGATCCGGATGCGGCGCGCTATTGGTGGCCCTGCTACGACCACCCCTGGGATAAAGCCACAGTTCAGCTCCACATCACCATCCGCAGCGATTGGAAAGTAGCCTCCAACGGCACTTTGATCGGTACCACCATCAACGGGAATGGCACCACTACCTATAGCTGGAACAGCGCAGATCCCATGACCACCTACCTGGTCAGCATTGCCTGTGCGCCTTATCAGATCATCAATCAGACTGCTCTGAACGGCACCTTGCCCATCCAAAACTACGCCATCCAGAGTCAATACAACAACGCCGTGGCGGATCTGGCGCAGCTTCCCAATATGATAGACTATTTTTCCTCTCTCTTTGGCACTTATCCTTTTGAGAAATATGGCAATTCCATCGTACCAAACTCCGTGTATGGAGCTATGGAACATCAAACCATGACCACACTCAGCAGCTTCCTGATCAACGGCAACGGCACCTATGAAGTTACCATCGCCCACGAGCTGGCGCATCAATGGTATGGCGATGCGGTGAGCTTCCTCACCTTCAAAGACGTCTGGCTTTCGGAAGGCTTTGCCACATATTCTGAGCACCTCTGGACGGATAAGCGCTTTGGCTGGCCCTCTGCAGTGGCCTATGTGACCAGCAGTTACCATGATTACTATATTAATTGGGAAAACGCCTACGGCCTCACCCCCAGAATCTACGATCCCGCCTTTGCAGATTACTTTTCCCCGCCTTCCTATGAGAAAGCCGCTTCCGTGCTGCACATGCTGCGTCTGCGCCTGGGAGATGCCCAGTTCTTTAACCTCCTGAACCAGTGGTTCATCCAAAATTGCCACGGCAATGTGGTCACAAGCGAATTCCGCAGCCTGGCGGAAAGCCTCAGCGGCCGGAGCCTGGAGCAATTCTTTGACCAGTGGATCTACGGCCGGGGCATTCCCAGCCTGGAATACACCGTCTGGTCCCGTATCGGCGGTGATCTGCACAACACCAAAATCATCGCCAAAACCACCAGTCCCACTCCCACCCAATTCTGGATTGATACCGTTTTCCGGATTCCAGGTACGGCAGCGGATTCCCTCTTTGTTCAGGCCAGTCCCACCGGAACGGAGAACAGCTTTATCGTCAATACCACCATGGATTGGGATCTCTTTGGCAGCGAGGTGGAAAGCAACGTCAATCACTGGACTCTGCTCCGCGGTCAGACCTATAAAAAACCTCATATCACCGGATGCATGCCGTCCAATGCATCTGTAATGGTTTCCTGGGAAGCCTTCAATGAACCCGGTGTGATTGGCTACAACGTTTACCGTCAACCCGCCGGTTATCCTTTCCCAGGCCTCTGGAGCAGGCTGAATCAAGCTCCGCTTACCACACTTTCTTTTGTGGATCATACAGCTCAGAACGGAGTGAATTACGACTATGTGATCCGGGCTGTAGATAACCAGAACTATGAATCCTGGAATTCGAATGTCCTCAGCGCTCAGCCGGAAGCCTTCAGCTTTGCCCAGGATCTGCTGATAGTGAACGAAACCAGAGATGGCAACGGAGCCGCCATCAGCCCCACCGACGCCATGGTGGATGCCTTTTACACCCAGGCCATAGAACCCCTCGCCCACAGCACCTATGATGCGGATACCCAGGGGATTCCCTCTCTGGGATTGCTTGGTACTTACAAGGTCGTGCTCTGGCACAGTGATGATTTTAGCCAGATTCAGATCTCCGATGCTCTGGACAAGCTGGGTGGCTATCTCATTGGTGGCGGAAACCTGATTATCTCCGGCTGGAAGACCTGCTCCGTGCTCAATAACGGCTTCCTGCAAAACTTTGCCGGTGCACCGGGCCTGGTTTATGACAACACCGCCAGTCTGATCTCCGCCGAATCCGAGAACTATCCCGATCTGATTGTGGATACAGACAAGCTCACTCCCAGTTGGAACAACATGCTGCCCATGATCTACACCTTCCCGGGAGCCGAGAACGTTTATCACACAGCTCAGATGTCCCCAGCCTCCGCCGGAGCCGGCAATCCCATTTCCTTCCGGCACGAGAATCTGGTGCTCTTTGGCCTGCCTCTCTATTTCATGGAAGCCCAGGGCGTGAGAGATTTTCTTCAAGAGCTTATCCCCGCTTTGATCTCAGGATCGTCCGATGTCACGGATACTCCCAATCCCATCTCTCCGCTCCTCATCTGCTACCCCAATCCTTTCAACCAAAGCACCGCTATCGAATTTGTCCTGCCGAAAGATGCCTCCACACGGCTGGAAGTGTTTAATCTGCGTGGCCAGAGAGTGAAATGCCTTACGGATGGAGAGCTGAGCCGGGGAACGCATCAGCTTGCCTTTGATGGGCGGGATGAATCCGGCCGGGCTCTGAGCAGCGGCATCTATCTGCTGCGCCTCACCACCGGAAGTAATCAGCTTATCCGCAAGATTACCTTGATGAAGTAGAAACCAGGCTTGCTTCAGGCTTTCCCGGATACTAAAAAGAGTCTCTTTCAGATAGCCGGGACTAAGCAGAAGCAGTAAAGCCTGCCCGATGCAGTAACATAAGTAGAAGAGTTCCATAAGATAAATCCCGGGAGGAGCCCCAAGCGGAGCCCCTCCCTCTTTTTTAACTGGGTTTGCACACAGTGCATTGCCTGCCTCAGGCCTCCAGCTCTCCCAAAACCAATTGCAGGGCTTTGAGCAGCACGATTTCAAAGAAGAATTGCTCTTCCTCTTCGTTGATGAAGGGCACGTTTACCAGGCGGTTGATAAAGACAGAGAGTTCCTTTGCCAGGCTCTGGATTTTATCGCGATTCATCTTTAGACTCCGTCGATGGGGGAATCGAGCAGTTCAGCCTTGGAAACGGTGGGCAGCAGATTGCTCTCGATGGCATCCTTGATGGTCACGATGGGTGCCTCCATGCTCACGATGTCCTGCAGAGTAACGCTCTCCAGAAACACATGCTCCACGTCGCTCTTGCGCCAGGCATACATCAGCTTGAGCCAGATGGCATAGGCATTGGGAGCGAGCTGATCGCGGGGGCTGATCTCTTTGCCATAGGCGGTGGCATAGTCCTTCAGATCCTGCAGGTAAGCGGGATCGATGGCTTTGTAGATCTCGGCCAGGTTTTGAGCCACAGTGCCAAGCGCGGTTTGTTGACTGGTCTCGGCAGGTTTCACATATTTGCGTCCGATGCACACGGCTCCGTCTCGATAGGATCCGTAGGTCATGTCGTTCAGGGTACCAGAGTAGGTGCCCAGGTTGTACTTCAGGGTTACTTTCATTGTTGTTCTCCAATTTTTATTGTAGGTCACATTCCGGAACTGCGCCCTCACCTTTTATACGTGGACACTTTTGGTAAAAACTGGACAGTTTTGTGTGGAATCTTTTCCACACTTTCGTTATTGATTCAAACACAGAGGATTATAAAGGCAAAAAAAGTTTGGATTACCACAGAGGACACGGAGTGGAATTATAAAACAGAGGAAAAGAGTAATAGAGATAAGTGATTTTGAAACAAGGAGTAAAGATGGAAGGAGCGAGGATTCAATGTACAATGTACGATTTACGATGTATGATGTAGGCTGCGCCGCTACCGCGCCAACACTCCACCACTTCTTATCAACTCCCACAGAGGACACGGAGAACAGCAGAGGGATTTCCCAAAACAGAGGTAAGGAGGAAAAGAGGATCAAGTCCCAGAGCCAAGTTTTGTTGTCCATATCATCCATCTTTCAGAAGCTTTATCCACAAGGAGTAAAGATGGAAGGAGCGAGGATTCAATGTACAATGTACGATTTACGATGTATGATGTAGGCTGCGCCGCTACCGCGCCTCCACTTCACCACTTCAAAACCCTAAAACCACTTCACCACTTCACCACCCCAATACCTGAAAATTCTCCTAATCTCCAGATGACCTGTCACCAGGCTCAACCTTACCCCCCCCCCCAACCCATTTCAATGGGTTTCCAGACAAGAGGCGGTGGTTTTAACCACCGTACATGGCAACGTCTTCCCATCAAACTATCACAGACTAC
>JAKPXC010000154.1 GCA_029567705.1 Candidatus Cloacimonadota bacterium | reverse complement strand
AAAGTCCAGATCTGGATCACAAACTACGTGCTGATGGATTACGGCACAGGTGCAGTGATGGCAGTTCCGGCTCACGACCAGCGCGACTTTGACTTTGCCAGGAAATACGACATTCCCATGAAGATAGTGATTCAGACTCCTGAGAAGAACTTGATTCTGGAAGAGATGCAGGCAGCCTACACCGAGCCCGGAATCATGGTGAATTCTGCCAGCTTCGACGGCCTGGAAAGCACCGCTGCCAAAGAAGCCATCTCGCTCTGGATCGAAGAACAGGGCTATGGCAAACGCACCGTTACCTATCGCCTGCGGGACTGGGGAATCTCCCGTCAACGCTATTGGGGCAATCCCATCCCGGTGATTCACTGTCCCGATTGCGGGATAGTGCTGGTGCCGGATGAGGATCTTCCCGTGCTGTTGCCCGAACAGGTACAAGTGGGCAGAACCACATCCAATCCTCTTTTGTCCGTTCCCGAATGGGTCAATACCGAATGCCCCAAATGCGGCAAAGCGGCCCGCCGTGAGACGGATACCATGGATACCTTCGTGGATAGTTCATGGTACTTTGCCCGTTACACCGACCCTAAAAACGAGAATCTGCCTTTCGATCCCCAGAAAGCCAACTACTGGCTGCCTGTGGATCAATACATCGGAGGCATTGAACACGCCTGTATGCATCTGCTCTATGCCCGTTTCTTCCATAAGTTTATGCGAGATCTGGGCTGGGTAAATTGTGATGAACCCTTTGCCAGGCTGCTCACCCAAGGAATGGTTCTGAAAGACGGTGCCAAGATGAGCAAATCCAAAGGCAACATGGTTGATCCCCAATACATTATCGATCGTTTTGGAGCAGATACCCTGCGCGTCTATATGCTCTTCTCCTCACCTCCGGAAAAGGATGTGGAATGGAGCGATGACGGCCTGATGGGTTCCTTCAGGTTCCTGAACCGCATCTGGCGCTTGATTGAAAGCAATCTGGAAGTGCTGAAGCGTGGCATGAATCTCTCTGCAGAGCTGGAAGATATCTCCCGGGAGATGCGTCCGCTCCTGCACAGCTCTCATATCACGGTGAAGAAATGGCTGGACGACTCCCTGCACCGCATGCAGTACAACACCGCCATTGCAGCGATTATGGAGCACTTGAACCACTGCATCGCCGTGAAGAATCCCGAGAACCTGAACGATGCCGATCTGGCTGTTTATGCCGAGGCCTGCGGCATCATCCCTCAGATGCTCTATCCCTTTGCACCTCATATCGCCGAGGAGCTTTGGCAGATGCTGGGCTTTGAGGGTTTGGTGCATGAAGGCGGCCTGCCGGGTTACGAAGAACGCTATCTGCTGCAGGAAACCATCACCTGGGTGGTGCAGATAAACGGCAAACTGCGCGGCAAGCTGGAGCTGGCACCGGACACTCCGGAAGAGACATTAAAACAGGAAGCCCTGGCACTGGAGAATGTGCAGAAAAGCCTGGAAGGACTGACTGTCCGAAAGGTGATCGTGATCCCCGGCAAGATGATCAGTATCGCAGCTTCGAAATAGGCCAGTTACATTGATAGATAAGCACCGGACAGGCTTCGGTGCTTTTTTCTATTCTTCCGGTTCGGATTCGCTGCCGAGAAGCTCGACCAATTGGTGCTTGTAGTTCCGGAAAGCTTTTTTGCCTTCGTCCGTGATCCAGACAACGGTTCGTGGTACCCGCTTGACAAATTGCTTCAAGGATTCGATGTATCCTGCGGCTTCAAGCTTCTGAAGCTGCACCGAGAGGTTTCCCCGGGAAAGCTTGGTCTTAAAAAGCAGATAGCGGAAGTCAGCTTCCCGAACCAGGCTGAGCTGCAGCATGATCTTCAGTCTGGCCGGTTCATGGATTATCCGATCGATCTCGGACTGCGGGTTAGTATTATCGTTACTCATTGGGCAAGACCGGATTGTTTCTTATAAAACGGATAAAGGTAACCAGGCCGTATCCGAAATTGAACAGGCCGTATGACCCTAAAAGCAGGAATAGAGTTAGTTTGTTGGGCTCCAACCAGAACAAAGATAGCAAAACGACTATGATAATAATTTTCTCCCAGATCGGAAAAGCACTCTTGCCATCCCAGGCCTTATAGTCAAGCCACATTAAGCTTCCAACCAGAAATGCCACACATAGACCAAGCCGAGTAGTATCACCCGGTACATAGTTCTTCCACATACCCAACAAATAGAAATAAATCGGGATAGCAAACACCACGAAGCCATAGATTAGTGCATCTGAGGTTTTGAAGTCATTCTTGAGTTTAACCTGACCGGTGCGTGGATAGATGTAATGTTTGCGGGCAACTGAATAGAGCACAAACACGGGAATGAAAAGCAGATACCACAGCAAAGAATTCGTTTCAGCCAGCATGATGATAATCAGGGTTAATCCCTTATTGATCCAAGCCAGACCATGAGTGATATTCGCCTCCCACAGCAGCTCATTCTCGGCAGTTTTGACAGGATCTTTTATCATTAAGACCTCCTTAGCAGGTTTATGATGTAAACATGTTTACTTGTGAAATCTCGTCAAGGTTTTTCTCCATAAGTCTACCACAGTGAACCAGAGTAACTACTGGACTCATGCTGTTGGTAAAGTCATCATCGCCGATTATTGGGGCTCGCCATGCAAGCGCCCTGAAGGGGTGCCATCTGCAAGCCCGGGGCGAAGCCCCGGGGTACATGCATGATATTGTTTTAGAACGTTTTAATCCGCTCCCCATAGCTGGAAAATCGGGGATGTTCCAGCTATGGGGAGCGGATCTTGTAAAGATATACGTTACCGTCATATATTCCCAGGGCTT
>JAKPXC010000150.1 GCA_029567705.1 Candidatus Cloacimonadota bacterium | reverse complement strand
CTTGCTTAGCTTCCAGGGTTTGATTGCGGCTCACGCCATAATGCTCTTCCAGCCTACTAAGTTCTTCATCCAGAGCTTTCCGGGATTTCTCCAGCGGAAAAGAAAAGTGATAGACCGGCAGTTTATCTTCCTGCAGCACCGAGAGCAGGGATTGACTATTAGCACAATCTCCCTGCACTATGCCGATCACCTCATCCAGTCCGGCTTCAAGGGCAGCTTTGTAATTCCCCTTGATCCAGGCGCAGATAGTGCGGGGAAAGCCTTTTAGTTCCGCCTGATACACGGCTTCCGAGGCATTTCCGGTGATAAAGATATTATTCAGATCAATCGGAACATGCCCCGCGGCAAAGATCACTTCCACCGGGAAGGAGGTGGTGAAGCCGATTCTCTTACTCATAAGACATCTCCAGATACTTCTCTTCCAAGCTGCCCAGCTCTTGTTTCTTAAGAGCTTCCAGACGTTCCAGTTCCTGCATTTCCTCTCTGAGCTTGTATAGCAAAGCCTGGTCTGCATAAGTCACGGGAGCGGCCAGTTTGAGATGAATACTCTCCAAACTCTTGGCCAAGTCTTCAAGCTCCGCTTCCAGCTTCTCAATCTGCTCGTGCAATTGCTTTAGATACCAGGGATTGAGCTTCTTCTTCCGGCTCCGGTTATCCACTTTCTCGGTCTGCAGTTCCGGATCGGTGAAGGAAGCATTGATTATCGCAGCCAGGTCCTGATCCATATCTTCAATAGTGGGATAGAGTTTGGTAAGCTCCAGCGGATCTATCTTGCGTCTGAAAACCCAGTAGCGTGTGGCCAAAGCTTCAATAAAATAGCGATCGTGCGAAACGAAGATAATACTGCCGTCGTAATCCTGCAGAGCTTCCAACAGACTATCCGTTAGCTCAATATCCAGATGATTGGTGGGCTCGTCCAGTATCAAAAGATTGGGCTTTTGGTGAATCAAAACACTCAAGTAAAGCCTGGATCTTTCACCTCCGGAGAGGATGGAAACCCGCTTATCCACGTCGTCACCGATAAAACCAAAGCGTGCCAGCCAACCCAGGACGTAGCCGATAGGCTCCAGCGGAGCCAATTGCCAGATGGTTTCCTTCACGGTGAGGCTATCATCCAAATTGATCTGATGCTGGTCGTAATAACCGATCTCCAGGTTTGCTCCCCGGTAGATTTTTCCTTCCTGAGGCTCTGCTTTACCCAGCAGCAACTTGAGCAAGGTGGTCTTGCCACAGCCGTTGGGACCAATGATTGCCACTCTATCCCGATAATGGGCATAGAGCTCAACATCCCTGGCCAGCAGAAGATTACAAATTCCAAAGCTGGCAGATTCCAGCCGGTAAAGTGTATTGCTGGTACGGGATTGAGCACCAAGATGCAGCTTGAGTTTGGTAGCTTCCTGCGGGGCTGAGATGCGCTCTACCTTCTCCAATTGCTTCAGCCTGCTCTTGGCCTGATTGGTCTTCTGTCCTGCCATATTCCGGGCGATAAAGTCTTCAGTTTCGGCAATCCACTTGGCCTGTTCCTTGGCAGCCTTCTCCTGAGCCAGACGGGCAATCTCATCGGCTTCCTTGAAGCTGCTGTAGTTGCCTTTGGTGATGCTCAAGCTCCCGCCTCGCAGAGAGTAGATGCTGCGTACTGTGTTATCCAGAAAGCGGCGATCGTGTGATACCACCAGGAAAGGCTGATTCAGCTTGGAAAGATAGGATTCCAGCCAGCTTATCATGGCGATATCCAGGTGATTGGTAGGTTCATCCAGAATCAGGAGGTCAAAGGGGGAGAGCAGGATAGCTGCCAGACAGATCCGGGTTTGTTCGCCACCGCTGAATTCCCCAATCTTCTTATGCCAGAGGGCTGGGGGGAACTTGAGTGATTCCAGCACATACTTCACCTGATTCTCAAAGTCATAAGCTCCGGTGTTGTGATAGCTATTCACCACTTGTTCCAGTCTCTCTTCCACAGCCTTGTCAAAGCTCTCCCGCAAGCTCTCCGAAAGCCTCTGTATCTCGTGGTTCAGATGCTCAAAATCCGGCCTGGAGCTGCGCACATAGTCCAGCATCACCAGATGGGGATCAAGCTGCAGGTTCTGAGGCAGATAAGCCACACGGCACTTCTTGGCGCGCAGCACCTTACCCTCGCTTGGTTGCAGGGTTCCCAGCATAATCTTGATCAGAGTGGATTTTCCGGATCCATTGGAACCGATAAGGCCAATTCTGCTGTTATGCTCTATGGTGCAGGAAACATTTCTCAGGACATAATGCGATGAGAATTCCTGGCTGATTTCGATGGCTTGAATTAGGCTCATGCTTTGGCTAAATCTCCTTATGGTGACAGTTTGGAGGGCTGCGTATGCTGTCAATCAAAAACGAAAGCTTGACAAGTCTGCCCTTTTTCCGGGATAAAACCCTCAGCATTTACCCAAAGAGGAACGATGAATATAAAGCTTTACCTTGTCCTGTTAATCTCCCTGGCCCTGCTATTTTCCTGCAAAACCACCGGGCAAAAGGATTCCGGGCGCTATGTAGTGCTCTCGCCGGAAGTGGCGGAACTGCTCTGCGCATTGGGTTTGGAAGACCGCATTGTGGGCGTTACCAAAGAGTGCAGCTACCCTCCAGCCCTAGCTTCAAAAGAGATAGTGGGAGATTTTGGCGCACTCGATAGGGAGAAGATAATTCAGCTCCAGCCCGGGATTATTTTCAGCTCAGCTCTGGAACAGGAAGCAATTGCTGCAGAATTCACCAAGCTTGGCTTACGGGTGGAATCCTTTTACCCCACCAGTCTGGAGCAGCTCTATGAAGGTATTACCCGCCTGGGAGAGATCACCGGTACCCAGAGCCGGGCCAATGCCCTCAGCGACAGCCTGAAACAGAGCTTGCAGGCCGTGATGCAGGAAGCTGAAGGTAAACGCCGTCCCAGGATATATCTGGAAATCTACCGAGATCCTCTGATGAGCGTTTCGGATCAGTCCTTTGTAGGTGCTTTGATCGAACTGGCCGGAGGGGATAACGTCTTTGACCGCCTGGAGCGGGATTATGCCAGGGTTGATCCGGAAAAGGTGATAGAGGCAGCTCCGGACATCATGATCTGCTACTCTCAGGATAGCCTGCAATCCATCCTCAGCCGCAAAGGCTGGCAAGACATTCCTGCTCTGAAGAATGGCCGGGTGTACTTTGAGGCGGATATCAATCCGGATTGGATTCAGAGAGCTGGCCCCAGGATTGTAGATGGTGCCAAGCGTCTGCGTGAGCTCTGTAACCAGTGGGAACAAAAGCTGTGAAGCGCATCTTTCCATTTGTTCTGTTCATTATCACAGCCGGGCTGATCTGCCTCTATATGCTGATCGGTTCTCCGGGAAGCGGAATCATGTGGCAGCTCAGGTTTCCCCGGCTTATCCTTACTCTTTTTACCGGGATGGTTCTAGCCGGGATAGGCTCTATCTATCAGCTCATGCTGGCCAATCCCCTTGCTGAGCCTTACATTCTGGGAATATCTTCGGGAGCGGCTTTCGGAGCTATCCTGTTCGGCGTCCTGGGTTTGGTGATACTGATGCCTCTGGGAGGTTTCATCGGGGCAGGTTTGACCCTGGTATTGGTCTGGTCTCTGGCACAGAAGAATGGCAGCTTCGACCGCAGCCGTTTACTGATCGCCGGAATTATAGCCGGAATGTTCTTCTCTTCTGCTATATCGCTGGTGATGTATATCTTCCGTCAGGACACAATGATCATTCTGGGAGTTCTAATGGGAAATCTGGGCAGGATTTTCAGCCAAAAAGAATGGCTGTTTTTCCAGATATTGGCAGGTTTGTCTTTGCTGCTGATGGCACGGCTTTACTTCCGGTCCCGCAGCCTGGATATAGTCAGCGGGGGAGATCTCTATGCCGGAAGCGTTGGTATAAACACTTCCAAGCTCAGGCTGGAGATCTTTATTCTCAGTTCTATTATAGTGGGGATCAGCGTGTCCTATGCCGGAATCATTGGCTTCATTGGTCTAATCATTCCGCATGTGGTGAGGTTTTTCATTCCTTCAGGACAAAAGCGTATCTATCTCTATTCCATCTGGGTGGGCTCAGTTTTTCTGCTTCTGGCGGATCTGATCGCCAAAAACATTGCGGCCATTGAGCTCCCCGTGGGTGTGATCACTGCCGCAATCGGCTGCCCTTTCTTCATCTGGCAGATGCGCAGGTCATAAAAAAAGGGGCAGCAAGTGCTACCCCTTATCGTCAATATATTCTAATAGGTTAGAAGCCAAACCAGGGGCCGATTGAGATGCTCAATCCGCCAAAGTCCGTGTTCGGAGAACCGGTGACTTCAAATTCCTCATTAGTACCAGTTTCAGCAGTCCAGCCTTCTTCGGGAGCATAACCATAGGTATAGGCCACTTCACCTCTCAGAGCAAACCAGGGCAGCAATTTCCAATAGAGTTCTGCCCGGGGTTGAACCACCAGGAAGTCCCGGTTGAGACGTACATAGCTATTGGCAGAATTCAACATTGTACCATTGATATCTCCCCAGTTATATGAACCGTTGGTGCGGGCCAGCTCAAGACTGTGTTCACCGGCACCCAGCATGGTTCCGATGGAACCCACCACGTTTTTAAAGATCGGGAAGCGTTTATCCAGAGTAACACCACCCATGCTCATAGTGTAGCGCATATTGGTATGGAACCCAGCCAAAGCAGGATCGGTTTCGGCTTTTTTGCGTTCAACGGTGTAACTCATCCCCATTCCGCCAATAAATATGCCTTTGCCAACGTTGCCTTTTCCGGCTCCGCCTTGCATAAAGACGCCGTCTTCTGGCAAGGCTTTGAAGCCCAGCGGCACGATGATGGCATTCACATCTGTGGGATCATGGAATTGGAAAGCAGGGATCCAGGAACCGCCACCGAAGCCAACCCCTTGCTTGCGGGTGGGCGTGATCTGCACATCCTGAGCCATGGTGGGACGTGTGCCGGCAACAACAGCTATCTCTATCGGAGCTTCAGCTCTCCAGATGGAGAAATTCACGCTCTGATTTGCCATAACATTGCCGACGAGTTGCATAAAGGTGGCCCGGTCATTGGCTTGAGCACCATTCACACTCATGATGATATCGTCTTCTTCGATGCCGTAATCATCGGCAGGGGAGTCTTCCACCACACCACTGACCAACACTCCAAACATATAGGGGTAACCCAGTTCTTCGGCAGTATCTTCATCCAAATCAGCCAGATAAACTCCAAAATATCCGGTGGCCGGAGCTACGGGAGCGACCGTGGGTTGTGCTACAAGGCCAATTGCGAAGGCCAAGATCAGTAATATACTAAACAGTGTTTTCTTCATACCTATCTCCAGTATTAAATTTACAGACATTCTACCCGGGACTAAGGCTTTTGTCAACCTGTTTCTCGAGTGTCCGGTGTTTTGGAAGTGTATATTCTTCCACACCGGGGCTGGCTTATAATAGCATTATTTGCGTGCTAAGTCTATGTTTATCAGCGCATTATCCTTTCTGATAGGCCTCTTATTCGATAACTTGATGTAGGATAAGCATTTCCTTAGCTGAGGTTAAGGATGGGTTAAGGAAGCGTATTAGGAAGGCATAGGTGAGGCTGTACCGTCCTGAAATAGGTTGACCAAAATTACTGGTGCTCGAGAATACTCTTTGGTTCAGATCAAGATCAACCCGGCTTGTCCGGGTGATATCAACCCAATCTTCGCTTTACAGCTTTCTTTTTCAGATCAACCCGGCTTGT
Source organism: Candidatus Cloacimonadota bacterium (assembly GCA_029567705.1). Lineage (GTDB taxonomy): Bacteria > Cloacimonadota > Cloacimonadia > Cloacimonadales > Cloacimonadaceae > PHBP01. The sequence continues at coordinate 5,425 of JAKPXC010000150.1, read as the reverse complement.
CCGGGTGATATATCATAGCCCATGGTGAGCGTAGCGAACCATGGGTAGGCGATACGGTATAAAGAAAATAAAAATAATAGCCTATCCCCCGCCGGAGCGCTCTGCGCTCCGGCGGGGGATAGGCTTAGGAAAAGAAGGCTGTGAATGGATAGTATACCCATAGTTAAGACTTCGCTATCATTCGCGGCAAAACATATATCACATCGCTTAGCAGGATAGACACTATAGCAACGTTGTTGAAAGTCTGAGACAGTGCTATACGATTTTTGATTGTTTATCTAGAAACAATCTTGACAAATCTGTTTGATTCTTATTAGTATCCAATTTGTGGAATCGGGATCAGGAAGATTCTCTGGATCCACGAATACAACATAATAAAAAAGGAGAAATTCATGAATGAACTAGGCAAGCATCATTTATCGGGGGGGGGGTAATTCTATCTCAAGCTCTTCCATGAGGCTCACTCTTATCACCATATTGTTGCTAATTATAAGCAGCAGCTTAACTGCGTATGATCTGTATGTTCATCCCGAAGCTGATCCAGATTCCGCAACTGGACACGAGGACCATCCCTACCAGACTATTCAAGCAGCTATTGATCATGCATTGAACAATTCGATCGAGGACAATCAGAACGGCCCCAGCGTCGTAATAAAACTCTACGATAATCCCATAGGTTACGCAGAGAATCTTTTAGTACGTTTTGTGAATAGTGAACACGTAAGTAACGTATCCGACATCACTATCAAAAGCATCTCAAACAATCCTCAGCAATGCATAATTGATTCTCAGAATCCTGGTAATAATGTGATTCAGGTTTGGGGCCATGCCACCACCAATTTCTCGATTCAAGGTGTCACGATTGAACATCAATCTCAAGCTGGTAATCAAGTAGCTATGGGGATAGAGATTGTGGGAAGTCATGAACTCACCAATAGTATGAACGATATAAAGGTTGATAATTGTATATTCAATCGCTGCACCCAAGCATTTTACTATTCAACGGCAGAATCATCTTGTAACTCGATTTGGGTAACGAATACGAAGTTCTATACTGGAAACTTGGATTTGGATTCCTGCAGTGGGATCAAAATCGACAGCTACCAAGATGTAACCTCTATTCAATTAGTTCAAGTTTCTGGTTGTAGTTTCGTGTCAGATGATTCTCAATTTGCTTCTAAGGCGATTGATCTATTTAGGTTTACTGGTCTTGTAGACATCGAAAACAACGAGTTTGTTAATAGCTCAGTTCTAATTGGTAGAGGCGGTTACTTTTACCCATATACTCAATTTCAACAGCATGTATTGATTCATGGCAACACTTTCACCAAAGCGCCAGTACGAATCGGGACATGGGGTGGCGATATGATTTTAGAAAAAAATAAGTTTATTGGTTCACCAGATGATTCTACATATACCGCAATTTTTGTGCAGGGTTTAGTTCCCACAGCTCCTGTATGCTTGATTAAGAACAATCTGTTTATTGATGTAAATTTGCCATTGAACGGGTTTATTCATTCGAACAACTTTGGATTCCTCCAACGAATCGAATTCAAGATAACGGGGAATAGTTTTTTAGGGCAAGGAATAATAGCTAGGCTTGATAGTCATATATATCACTGTGAACTAGGTTATGTAGAGAATGTGCCATATATTTCAGAGTTCACAAATAACCTATACACAGGTACATCTGAATTCCCCTTTGAATTCTATAATCGACTAGATGGGAATCCCATACTAATCACACTACCTGAAGGGAGTAGAATTCCCATTGCTTACTCTCATTTCAGCAATGGGCTTGATGCCACAGATCCTTCCATAGTAATGGGGAATTGCATGAGCTCTGGCGATCCCCTGATAGATTACGACTCTGAAAACCATACTTATAATCTATTGTGGAATGAATCAGTGATTAGCCCATTAATAGATGGAGGTTGTGGAGACAATGATCCCGATGGCACACCTCCAGAGATTGGTGCAGTTAGTGCCATTGATCATGATTACTGGCAATACACTTTCTCAAATCAAGCAGATCAGGATAAGTGGTACTGGGTGAGCTATCCGGTGCTGAATAACCGAACCGAAGATGTCTTGTATGCAGATGAGTTCTTTAAGGAACTGCTGCCAGTTCACCAAGATTGGATTGATGAAGAGTGGGTTGATATCCCCACATACCTTCAACAGATAGACTGGATGGAGGACGGGGATCTCAATAGCGTAGTTTGGAATACTAGCAATTGGTCTGATAATCAGTATATTCACAATGTGTCCAGCCCTCAGGGTTACAAGATTAAGCTGCTTCCCCGCACTCCTTTATTGACCCTTCGGGAAAGCGGTTTCAGAACACCTTCAACTACGCAGTTCACAATACATGGGAATGCTGAAAACTGGTTGGGTTACTTCCTTGAGGGACCAGCCTTCCCTCATGAAGTCTTTGCCGATATCTGGGACGATATCAATATGATCAAGACAAAGAATTGGTGTTTGGTTCGGCCTGGATCCCCGGGAAATTATTGGGGTTTAACCGGGAAGATAGGTCGCTTGAATTACGGAGACATGGTGGTAGTAACTACAAATAATGATCATACTTTCCACTGGAGCGATGATATCGAAGTTGTTCCACCTTCCTCATCAAGTGCTCCGGAACGTTTTAGTTTTGATGAGAAGCAGGACTATACACCGGTGTATGTTAGTATTCCTGATAGCCTGATGACAGACCTCAAAGAAATTGGATTGTACATTGATGGTGTGTGCAAAGGGGCAGTTGTGGTAGAGAGCAATGTCGAACAGATCTGCGCTTATCTTGGTATCAATGAGAAGCTTACAGACGGGGTTGTTGACTTCGTGTTTTACTATGACGATAACAAAGCTCAGCATCAGGAAAGAAAGACAATCAGATTCAATTCGGATAGACTAGGTGAGAACTACGTAAGAGGAAGCCACCGGTATGTCTATTACAATGTTATCCTTACTCCTGAAGATGTGGAGAATACAATAAGCCCCAGGATTCTGCTCAAGCAAAACTATCCCAATCCCTTCAATCCCAACACCACGATTTCTTTCAGCTTGCCTGAACCGGGACAAGTTAAACTGGAGATATACAACCTGAGAGGTCAATTGGTAAATGTCCTTTCTGATGGTGAAGAATCTGCTGGAGATCACCGACTAGTGTGGAATGGCACTGATCAAAGCGGTAATTTCGTTTCCAGCGGTGTTTATTTTTACCGTTTGAGAACAAATAGCGGCACCATCTCGAAAAGAATGCTGTTAATGAAGTAACTGGTGTATGGGTGGGAGGGAGAATCTCTCTCCCACCCATACTTTGGAGAAACAATGAAAAAGCTGATCTATATAATTCTCTTGATCCTACCCTGTTTGGTATATGGTGTAATGTACAGTGTAAAACAGGATGGCAGCGGAGACTATACCGTAATCCAAACCGCTATCGATGCTTCCAGTCCGGGAGATACGATATTGGTCTATCCCGGCAGATATTATGAAAATCTGATTATCCAAACCAATGAAGTCAGCTTAATTAGCCTGGAAGCTCTCACTGGAAACGAAGCTTATATAGATTCTACAGTAATTGATGGCAACAGAATAAGTTCTGTAGTCAGAGTAGACCAAAACGCTCAGAATATAGTAGTAAGAGGATTGTCTTTTACCAATAGTAAGGGTAACGGAATAAATTTTGGGCCAGGATCAGTAGCATATCTAACTAATTGCAATTCCATGAACAATATGGCTAACAACGGGGGTGGTGTAGCTATAGCAGGAGCTACAGTAACTTTATCCGGTGTGAAAATGTTTTCGAATTATGCTAAAACATTCGGCGGAGGTTTGTTTGCTTCCGCAGGTACCGGCTACGTAAACACGATAATTTTTGACCCCATTAACCGATGCTCAATCTATAATAACCGCTCCGGCTCAGGGCAGGATATCTATATCCAAAATGCCTACAGTGATCTGAATGTCTATCTGGATACTTTTTCGGTGGCAGTACCGACCACATACTATGCTATCTATCTATCTCAAGGGCTGAATAACTATCAGATGCAGATCGATATCCAGAACGCCCATCATCAGGAAATCGACAGCGACCTTTATGTGTCCTCCACGGGTGACGATGCCAACGATGGTCTAAGTCCCTCTTCACCACTAAAGACTATCCATGAAGCTATCTACAGGATAGCCCCGGATAGTCTGAACCAGAACACAGTTCACTTGCTGCCGGGGACCTACTCCCGCACAAACAATAATCAGGTCTTTCCCATTGCTCTGAAAAGCTGGACTATTGTACAGGGCAGCGGGATGGATAGTACCGAAGTGGTTGGCAGTCCGCATCCGCTGATTCCGGCTGGATATGGATCTGCAGACACCGTCTTCATGACATATATGGAGCCTGTTATCAGTTTGAAAGGTTTCTCGATTACAACTCAGAATTCAGAAAATAGCTGCGTCATCCATGGATCAAAAAAAGGCAGCTTAAATCTCGGTAACATAAGAATTCATGACGTTACCCCAAACTACTTCTCTGCAATATGGATGTATCTGGATAATGAGCATGACAGCGTATGGAATAACGTTGTTATCGAAAACATCAATACACCTGACATGGGTTTGGTGGATATAAATCGTGGTTTATCAGGATCATTTACCGATTGCAATTTTAGAAACGCTACCTCAACGTTTAGCTCTGCATCAGTATGGGCATATCCTTTGGTTTCTATTAGAGGTGATGGGAATCTGAGTTTTAAGAATTGCGAGTTCTCTAATCTGACAATATCAGACGATAATTCTCATGCCATACAGATTGTTGGGGTGCAGTTCCCCCAGCAAAGGAATAACTTCAGCTTCAAGAATTGTCTCTTCAGCAATAACACTTCCCAAGGCGGGATAGTGCTTGTCAGCAGCAAGAACAATCCCGATATAAGTTTCTTCAACTGCACGTTTGCAGGTAACGAGAGCGATTCTTTTACTCTTACTACCAACGGCATTGTATCTATCACCAATAGTATCTTCTACAACGAATCACCTTATCAGATCAAAGTTAATCCAATGTCCGATACTGAAGAGTTAAACACTTTTAATATTAAGCATTCACTCATTTCAAATGGAGTAAGTGGCATTCAACAGGCTGCGGGCAATACAATCAACTACTCGGAAACCAATATCACTGGCAATCCTCTCTTCCTGGGTGGAGATGATATCCATGATCCACTGTATTACAGCCTCTCTGCCTTGTCACCTTGTATTAATACAGGTACTCCTGATACTCTTGGTTTGTTCTTGCCTCCATACGACTTGGCTGGAAACCAGCGGGTTTGGGATGGCAGGATTGATATGGGTTGTTTAGAGTTTGGCTCTGAGCCTTATGTAGGAAATGAAGATCCCAGTACACCGGTTATCCCTGCAGCGAGCATCT
>JAKPXC010000149.1 GCA_029567705.1 Candidatus Cloacimonadota bacterium | reverse complement strand
TGTTTCATCTCTTTTGGGACTATCCAAATCTACTGTCTTCAGAATGGATAAGGACGAATTGACCAAACTAGCTGAGGATTATGATTCTAAAATACCTCCTTTAGAGCAGATAGGTATTGATGAGATTGCACATCGATCAGGAATCAACAGGGAGATCAAGTAAGCAAGTTTATCTTACTCAGATAGAGATCGAATACTACACTAGTAACTGTAGCATACGGATATGAAGCCTTGGGAAACCGGGGCTTCTCGGTTTTTTTGGGGGGGGCATTCGTTTGACTTATCTCTAATTCTATTCCACCATGACCAACAGAAAAAACAGGGCTAATAAACTCCTGATAAATAGTAAGTTCTGCGCCTGAGGAAAAGATTCCACAGAAAAGTGTCCATAAAATGGAGAAAGTGTCCACGTATAAATAGTAGAGGGAGCTCATTCCATTGGTTCTTTCAAACAGCGTATATAGTGATTTGAGATTTAGAAAAAGAGGTGATCCGAAGCAGGAAAACGAGAGTTGAGCGCTCCCGTGTAAATCCTGTTGACATAATCAGAGCCTCTTTTTTTAGTAGTCTGAAATCTGAACTTTTATTCACTAATAAAGGAGATAGACATGCCTTATATTTCCAATACTGATGCCGAACGGCGCCAGATGCTGGAGAAGATCGGGGTAAAAGACTTCAACGATCTGATCCGGGCAGTCCCTGAAAATCTGCGTATCAAGGGCGATCTGAACCTGGACGAGGCTCTCAGCGAACCTGAAATCACCGGCCGGATCAAAGAAAAGACCTGCCGCAATCTTTGCATTCAAACCGCCAATTCCTTCCTGGGGGCAGGAGTTTACGACCACTTTATACCCGCCGCCGTGGATAGCATCGTGTCCCGCCCGGAATTCTTCACTGCCTACACACCCTATCAGGCGGAAGTGAGCCAGGGAACTTTGCAGTATATATATGAATTTCAAACCATGATTTGCGAACTTACCGGCATGGAGATAGCCAATGCCAGTATGTACGACGGTGCCAGTGCCATAGCAGAAGCCATCCTGATGGCTGTGCGGAAAAACCGCCTGAAAAAGGCCATTCTTCCGGCCACGATTCATCCGGAATACATCAAAGTGATCAAGACCTATACCGAAGGCACCGGAATTGAGCTGCTCTTTGCTCCTGCCAAAAACGGCCTGCTGGATCTTGAAGCTCTCAAGGGCATGATGGATGAGACTATCGGCTCTGTGGTGGTGCAGACTCCCAATTTCTACGGCAATCTGGAAGAAGTCTTTGAGCTGGATAGCATTATTCACAGCCAAGCCAAGACCCTCTTTATCGCCGTAGTGGATCCGATATCTCTGGCCATCTTGAACGCTCCAGCGGAATATAATGCCGATATCGTCGTGGGCGAAGGGCAAGCTTTGGGCAACAGCATCAATATGGGTGGACCGCTCTTTGGTTTCTTTGCCTCCAAACTGGATATGGCACGTCAGATGCCCGGCCGCATTGTAGGAGCAACCCTGGATAAAGTGGGTGCCAGAGCCTATGCTCTCACCCTGCAAGCCCGCGAGCAGCATATCCGCCGAGATAAATCCACCTCCAACATTTGTTCCAACCAGGCTTTGTGCACCTTGGCAGCCACGGTTTACATGAGCCTGATGGGACGTCAGGGTCTGATCGAAGTTGCCACTCAGAGCACACAGAAAGCACACTGGCTGGCAGAGCAGATCAAGGAAATACCCGGCTTTACCATAGCTTATCCTGAAGCCAGTTACTTCCGGGAATTTGTGGTGAATACTCCCATCCCCGCTGCTGAACTAGTGGAAAAAGCCCTGGTACGCGGTATCTATCCCGGCTTGGATCTGGGACGTTTTGGCGCTCCTGGACAGCTTATGATCGCAGTGACAGAGACCAAGGATATGGCCAAGCTCAAGAGCCTGGTGGATTTCTTTAAGGAGGTGAGCCATGCCTAAGACGATATTTGAGCTCAGCAGTCCCGGACGTAAGGCTTACACACTACCCAAACGGGATTGTGACCAGCCTTTGGATACCTTGATACCTTCCCGTTTCCACCGCAAGAATGCAGCTCGCCTGCCTGAACTGAGCGAACTGGATGTGATGCGCCACTTTATCGGCTTGAGCCACATGAATCACTTCATAGAGAAAGGCCTCTATCCGCTGGGTTCCTGCACTATGAAATACAACCCCAAGCTGCATGAAGCTTTGGTGCGTCACAGTTGTTTTGGCAATATACATCCTTACCAGCCCGAAGCCACCCTGCAGGGAACTCTGGAACTGCTCTATGAACTGCAGCAGGATTTGGCCGAGATTTCCGGTATGGCAAACGTCACTCTGCAGCCCGTGGCCGGAGCTCAGGGAGAATTTACCGGGCTGAAAGTGATAGAAGCCTATCACAGAGCCAAAGGTAACACTCACAAAAAGAAGATCATCATGCCAGATAGCGCTCACGGCACCAATCCCGCCAGTTGTACTCTGGCAGGTTTTGAAGTGGTGGAGCTGAAGTCCAATGCCGAAGGCAGGGTCGATCTGGAAGCCCTCAGAGCCGTGATCGGGGACGATGTGGCCGGTTTTATGCTTACCAATCCCAATACTTTGGGACTTTTTGAAAGCCAGATTACCGAGATCAGCAAGCTGATTCACTCCGTGGATGGCCTGATGTATATGGATGGAGCCAATCTGAATGCACTTCTGGGTATAGTTCAACCCGGCAAGATCGGCTTTGACATCCTGCATTTTAACCTGCATAAGACCTTTACCACTCCTCACGGTGGTGGTGGCCCGGGCTCCGGTCCGGTGGGTGTGGTGGAGAAACTGCTGCCCTTCCTTCCCGTTCCGATGATCGGCAAGAAGGGTGATACCTATTTCTTTGATTACAGTCATGAAGCCAGCTCCATTGGTAAGGTTCACAGCTTTTATGGAAATTTTGCCATCTCGGTGAGAGCCTATATCTACATCAAAATGCTGGGAGCCAAGGGATTGAGAAGAGTATCCGAGAATGCCATCATCAATGCCAATTACCTGATGAAGGTGCTGGAGCCCTATTTCAATATCCAGCACAAGGAATACTGCATGCATGAATTTGTGGCAGATGGCACCTGGCAGAAGAAGCAGGACGGGATCAGCACTCTGGATATAGCCAAACGTCTTTTGGACAAAGGCTATCACGCTCCCACCATCTACTTCCCTCTTATCATTCCGGAAGCCATGATGATAGAACCCACCGAAACCGAGAGTTTGCAATCTCTGGAAGCCTTTGCTGAGGCCATGATTGAGATTGCCAAAGAATGCAAGGAGAATCCCGAGCTCTTGCACGATGCACCCCTGAGCACCCCTGTTCGCAGAGTTGATGACGTCCGGGCTGTGAAGGTGCTGGAACCGAAATTCGAGATAATTGATTGACGAAAAACTAATTGTGCGAAACTTGACGCAGTCCCTGTCTCCGGGCGGGGACTGCCTATTCAAGGAGATAAAATGAAAAAGATACTTTTGGCACTTATACTGACCCTCGGGCTGGTTGGCCTGATCAATGCTCAGGCGGTTAAGCTCGGTGTGGTGGATACAGACCGTGTACTGGCTCAAAGCAATGAAGCCGCAGAAATATCCCGTCTCTTTAACCTGGATCTGCAAAACTGGCGCAGTCAGCTCCGCACTATGGATGAAGAAGTCAAGACCATGGAACGCGAATTTGAGATAGAATCCCTCACCCGCAACGAAGCAGCCAAGCGTGAAGCTCAGGCCCGTATCGATGCCAAAAAAGCGGAAGTGGGACGCTTCATCGAAGAATACTTTGGAGAAGGTGGCCGGCAGGAACAACGCTATCGTGAACTTCTGGAACCTCTTACTCTGAAGGTTCAGAATATCGTGAACAGAATAGCCCAGGATGAAAGCTACACCATGATTCTGGATACCAGCTACGGGGTGCTCCTCTATGTGGTTCCTAGCTTGGATATTACAGATCAAGTTATCCTGGAGCTGAACCGTGACACTGTGGCTCCCACCGGGCCTGAGGTTACTCCCGAGATCCCCGCAGACCCCAGAAATCCTCTGCAGAATACCACAGGCGACCCCAGAGAAGAAGGGCGCAATTAAGCTGCAATGAAGAAATTCAAGCTTTCATTGGCAGTTAAAGACCTGGTGCAATACACCGGGGGAGAATACCGTGGAGATGAGGGTTTAAGCTTTGATTCCGTAGCCACGGCAGAAGATGCAGTCGATGGCTCCATCATCTTTGTGGAGCAGGAAAAGTATCTGGAAGCTTCCCGTCTATCCCGGGCAAGCCTGATAATCTGTTCAGCAAGCCTGGCCCAGGAATTTCCCGGCAGAAACCTGCTGCTGGCAGATAAGCCCTATCTGGCGCTGATGACTCTGGTGAGCATCTGGCTGAGTCTGGAAAGCCGCGACTATCAACCCGAGATATCTCCTCTGGCGGTGATTTCGCCGGAGGCAGTGTTGGGCGAGAGAGTATCCATCGGTGCTTACACGGTTATCGAAGCAGGCGTCCGAATTGGTGAAGGCAGCAGGATAGATTCTGGCTGCTTTATCGGAGAAGGCAGCACATTGGGCAGAGATTGCCATCTCTATGCCGGCGTAAAACTTTACGACCACTGCTCCTTGGGTGAGAGAGTAATCATCCATGCCGGTTGTGTGATCGGAGCAGATGGCTTTGGCTTCCTGCTGGTGGGCGGTAAACAGGTGAAGATACCTCAGATTGGCATAGTAGAGATACACTCCGATGTCGAGATCGGGGCAAACTCCACTATAGACCGGGCTACCTTGGGCGCTACTATCGTTGGAGAAGGCACCAAGATCGATAATCTGGTGCAGATTGGCCACAACTGCGTGATAGGCAAGCACAGCATCCTTTGTGCACAGGTAGGTCTTGCCGGTAGCACCATAGTGGGCGATTATGTATATCTGGCCGGTCAGGTCGGTGCCGCAGGGCACATCAAGATTGGCGATCGCGCCATGGTGGGTGCACAATCCGGCATCAGCAACAACATTCCCGAAGATGCCCGTTACCTCGGCTATCCCGCCCGGGATGCCAATACCATGAAAAGAATTATGGCCGCTCAAATGAGCTTGCCTGAGATCTATAAAAGCTACCTCAGGTCCAAGAAATAAGACAGAGCCCAGGAGAGTTTAATGGAATACAAACACACTATCGCTTCGGAGATTTCCTACACGGGCATTGGCCTGCACTCCGGAGAGATAACCACGATCAGATTCAAGCCGGCCGGGCCGGAAGAAGGCATCGTCTTCATCCGCGTCGATCTGCCGGAAAAACCGGAGATTCCCGCCGATATCGACCATGTGGTGGATATCTCCAGAGGAACGACCATAGGCATCAAGAATGCTACGGTTGGTACCATCGAGCATTGTCTTTCGGCCATTAAGGGCCTCAAGATAGATAATATCCGCATAGAGATCGATGGACCTGAAGCCCCGGTGGCTGATGGCTCTCCCATCGTCTTCCTCAATCTGATCAAGCAAGCCGGGATAGTTCAGCAGGATTCCGAAAGGGTCTTTTTTGAGCTGGACGCCCCAATCAGTTTTTCTGCCCCGGAAGAGAATGTCGATGTCGTGATCATTCCTTCCAACGAGCTGAAAGTAACCTTCATGATAGATTACAAGCATCCCTATCTGGGCACGCAGTACACCTGGCTTCCCAGCCTGGATTATTATGAGAAAGAGTTTGCCGGAGCCCGTACCTTCTGTTTTATCAATGAAATCCTTTACCTCAAGAAAGCCGGACTAATCAAGGGGGGTTCCCTGGAGAACGCTCTGGTGATCGGGGAACCAAACATGAAGGAAGAGGAACTCAAGCAGCTTCAGGATATCTTTGGCTATCACAAGCCGGTAACCGTCTCCGAAGAAGGCATCCTCAATAGCCATTCTCTACGCTACTACAATGAGTTTGTGCGCCACAAAGTATGTGACCTCCTGGGAGATATGGCCCTCTTGGGCTTACCCATCAAGGGGCATATCCTGGCAGCCAGAAGCGGGCATAAAACCAATGTGGAACTGGTGAAGAAGCTGCGCCAGATCCAGAAAACCAATGAACTGAAGCAGATTTACCAAAAAACCAAGAAGAAAGACGTGGTCTTTGATATAAATGCCATTATGTCCATTCTGCCCCATCGATATCCTTTCCTCTTGGTGGACAGAATTATAGAATTCACACCGGACGAGAGATTGGTCGGCATCAAGAATGTCACGATCAACGAACCCTTCTTCCAGGGGCATTTCCCGGGGCATCCGATCATGCCCGGCGTGCTTATCATCGAAGGCATGGCACAGGCCGGAGGCATCATCCTCCTGAACCAATTGGAGAATCCTCAGGATTACGTGGCCTATTTTGCCTCTATCAACAACGTTAAATTCCGTAAACCCGTGTTACCGGGAGACACTCTGCGGTATGAACTGACGGTGATTTCTCTCAAACGGAATCTGGCAAAGATGCACGGAGATACATTTGTGGATGGCGAGAAGGTGGCAGAAGGAGATTTTATGGCTATGATACAGGAGCGTAATAAATGATTGATATCCACCCCACAGCTATAGTTCCGGACACTGCGATATTGGGAGATGGCTGCATAATTGGGCCATATTGCATCCTCGGTAAAGACGTGGTGCTGGGAAAGAATAACATTCTGGTTTCGCACGTGATTATCGAAGGTCACACCACAATTGGTGATGGTAACCGCATTTTTAGTTATGCCGTGTTAGGCACGGATCCTCAAGATCTGAAGTTTGGGGGAGAACCCACCCGGCTCCGAATCGGTAGTAATAACACTATACGCGAATTCGTCACCATTAATCGCTCCAATCAGATGGCAGAAGATACCGTGGTGGGAGATAGTAACCTCTTGATGGAATATATGCATATAGCGCATAATTGCCAGGTGGGGAACAACTGTGTAATCGCCAACGCTGTGCAGATGGCGGGACATATCGTGGTGGGAGATTTTGCCACCATCGGTGGTCAAACAGCTCTGCATCAGTTTGTGCATGTGGGAACTCATGCCTTTGTGGGTGGTGCTTCCGCTATTAAAAAAGATGTAGCTCCCTATACCCGGGGACAGGGTAATCCCTACAAAACGGTGGGTCTTAATAGTGTTGGTCTGATGCGGAAAGGCTTCTCAAACGAGACTATCGCACAGATCAAGGAGATCTACAACCTCTTTTACCGCAAGGGACTCAATACCAGCCAAGCTCTGGCGGTATGTGACCAGAGGAATGATCTGAGCCCGGAACAGAAGGTCTTTGTGGAATTCGTCCGCGGTGCAGACCGGGGTCTTTCCACATAAACTACCAATCAATATGAAAAAGCTGATTATCTCTTTCCTGCTGCTTGCCTCACTCGTAGCCTTGTCCGGGATAGAGATCAGCCGGCCTTACCGGGCCGGGGCATACTCATTGATCCTGCCCGGTGCAGGCCAGATCTATAACAAGGCCTATGTCAAGGCCGGGATAGTAATCGGCGTTCAGGGTTATCTGATAGGCACAGCTCTGCATCATAACACCAAGAAAAAGGACTTCCAGGCTCTTGCAGATAATGCTTCTATTCCCTTTGACCAGCAGTATTATCAGCTTCAGGCCGATGATTATGCGGACAGGCTACGAAGTGATTACTGGTGGATGGGGATAACAACGGCTCTCTCTGTGATAGATGCCTGGATAGATGCACACTTGGTGGACTTTGAGACCGAGAGTCAGAGAATACATCTTCACTACGAGGATGGACAGGTGGGGCTGCAGATTAAGTTTTAGGGAGTGTTTTGTATGGCAAAGCATCTGTATTGCATAGTTATGCTACTCTGGCTGGGGATTCTGGGGGCGGAAAGACTTTCCATAGCTGAGTTTGAACAGCGTATCTTTGAACACACCAATCGGGAAAGACAGCGGCATAATCTCCCTGCCTTGATCTATGAACCCGGTCTGGCAGACCTGGCACGAGGGCACAGCCGCAATATGCTGCATCAGGATTTCTTTGATCATACGGACAGGCAAGGGCTTCAGGTGGGTGGAAGACAGGAGCGTTATTATCCCCAGATTATGCTGATCAGCATTGGAGAAAATCTTTACAAGATAGAGGATAGCCGCAAGCGCTTTTCTTCAGCCGAAATCGTGCAAGGCTGGATGGAAAGCCCCGGACACCGCGCCAATATCCTCAACCGGGATTTTACCCACATTGGAGTGGGAGTGGTGGTGAGCGGACGTAAGCTCTATGCCACCCAGAACTTCGGGACGCCCATTGTCAAGATCGTCACACCATTACCGCTGCGCTCCAGAGCTAACAACCTGAGGTTGGTCTTCGATTATCTCTCTCCTCGTCCGGGTCGTGATCTGGTGGCTACCATACGTTATCCGGATGCTTCTGTAAAATTCTTTGTGAATGAGAATGAGTATCTGGAAGGAGCCGAGATTCAAAGGCCATCCTGGATGGGTGGAAAACGCTTTTCCATTACGGTGAACTTCCCTGCCGGACGTGGAGATTACCGGGTGCAGTTTGGCTGGGGGAATTCTTTCTATGACAATGGCTTTGTGGTACAGAAACAATAGCCGGAAGAAGGTTTGTTCAGCACAGTAACAGGCCGTTAAGGCGGGTTCTGATTATAATTCAAGGCTCAAGTTCAATCTAAGTAGGTTCAATGCCGTCATTCCAGCGAAGGAGACTGTGTGAAGTATGGGAGAATTTCCCAGCTTACGCCTTGTATTGCAGCATGTGCACCGGTTTCCGGGAGTTTTGATTACGGCTTATACCGATTAAACAGATCACTCAGATTGGAGTAACCCATAACCAGTTCAGTCCGTCAAATCAGCATTTATCCATCCTTATGGCTCTATTTCAAAATGTGTGGGTAGAATGCTCCATAAGATATCCGCATCGTTGTAGGATTTTCAGTCTGAAGTAGAAGAAATCCGAGTATCCATAACCTCTTTTTAGGATAGTTTTAATGACATTGTTAATTCCTTCTG
>JAKPXC010000138.1 GCA_029567705.1 Candidatus Cloacimonadota bacterium | reverse complement strand
CAGATAATTCATTATAACACCTCGTTGTTGTTAGTTGCGTAATAGCTAATGCAACAATAATATACGAGGTGTTTTTGTCAATATCTATTTTATGTTATTTTCCTGCCTCTCAAGCACTTGGGCTGCTGGGAAAGATTAGTTTTAATTAACAAAGAGTAAAGAAGTAAAAGAGAGTCTGTTACTGGAGTTTGGGGTCGTATCCATAGTGTCCATACCGTCCATTTAGTCCATCCTTAAAAGACAGCATCACAAGGAGTAATGGAGATACCAGAGCAGGATTCTGATCCTGCTATCAATTCATTTTGCAAGGAAGGAGAGAGGAAGGAAAAGGGACTGGGATTTTTCTTGCTACTCGTCACTCCCTCATCTCTCGTCGACTCTTCACCGTGTTTTGGCCGACTCTTCCCGAACACTTTGCTCGGGAAGAGTCCTGCAAGACACGGTGAAGAGTCGGCGACGCATTGGGGACAGAAGATGGACAATATGGACTAAATGGACGGTATGGACACTATGGACACGACCCCAAACCCAGTAACAGACTCTCTTTTACTTCTTTACTCTGTTTTAAGAAAAGAATACTCTCTGTTCTCCATGTCCTCTGTGGTTTTTGAAAGTGGTGGAGTGTTGGAGAGCTCGAGCGAAGCAGCGCAGCCCTAGTCACTAGTTACTTGTCACTAGTCACTTTCTGTTCACTGTTCACTGAACTACGCCTTTTCCTCCAGCAGGACTTTGACTTTCTTCCATTCGCCTTCCAAAGCTTCAAGGTAGCCATCGACCAGATCGAGGGGAGCTTTTTCCATGGTCAGTGCCAGATCTCCCATTTGGTTCAGGGACATATTGAGGGCGGAGCCTTTAATGGCGTGAGCGGCCTTGCGAATGTTTTCCGGAACTTTAGTCTGCACGGCTTCTTTGAGCTGTTGGATTTGGAGGGGGAATTGCGTCAGGGAAATCCCGATCAGGTCTTTCATCAAATCCCGGTCGTTGCTTACTCTCATCAGCAGTCCTGCTTCATCGAAGCTAAGCTTGCCTTCTGTAGCTTTTTTGGCCGGGGCTTCGGTGGGAGGGGCGGGTTCTTTGCTTACTTCAGAGTTGGAGAGCTTGGCCAGGGCTTGCTTGAGCTTGCCCTGATCCAGGGGTTTGGTGAGAAATTCGTCCATCCCGGCATCGAAGCAGCGTTCACGCTCTTCGATCAGAGCTCCGGCGGTGAGGGCGATGATGGGCAAGTGACGCTTGGTGATGGTCTCCACGGCGCGGATCTGCTTGGTGGCCTCAATACCATCCATCACGGGCATTTGCACGTCCATCAGCACGAGATCGATGGGGTCTGACAGGGCTGTATCCAGAGCTTCTTTGCCGTTTCTTGCCTCATAGATCTTCACGTGGGGCAGCATCTTCTTGAGCAGGACTTTGATGAGGGTCAGATTGGTAATGTTATCTTCTGCAACCAGAATGGTGCTCAAATTCAGGAGGCTTTCGGCGGAAGTATCTTTGGCTTTGACCTTCCTGGATTCTGTCTTTTTATCCTGAATACCTTCGTCCAGATAACGGAGATAGTTATGCAATTCCTTGCTCTTCACAGGTTTGAAGAGCTGGAAATTGATGCCTAGAGACTGGGTGGTTTCTTTATCAAAGACGTCATCCGCCGAGCTATAGATGATGCAGGGAGGAAGAAGAGTATCGTTCAGCTTGTTGCGGATCATCTTCAGGGTTTGAAGGCCGTCATAATCCGGCATGTGATAATCGATGATCATCAGATCAAAGCTGTGGGGACCGTGAATTGAGGCCAGGGCATTGACGGCACCGTCGCAACTATGCACTTCCAAGCCCCAAAGCTTGAGGGTGTCTTCCAGGATGGTGCGGTTGTTATCGTTATCATCCACCACCAGAATGCGATGCAGGCGCTTGAGCTCCTGATAGTCTCCCTTGCTGCCCTGTTCGCAGGGCAGCACCAGTTCAAAATAGAACCGGGTGCCTTTGTTGGGAACGCTATCCAGATGAATCCGGCTGTTCATTTTTTCGATCAGGAGTCCGGAGATCACCAAGCCCAGGCCGGTTCCGCCATACTTGCGTGTGGTGGAAGAATCGCCCTGGAAGAAGGCTTGGAAAAGTTTGTCCTGATTTTCGGGATCGATGCCAATGCCGGTGTCTGTAACTTCAAAGAGATAGTGAGCCTCGCCGTTCTCCACCTGTTTTGTGGATATCTTCAGGCAGACTTCGCCTTTGTGGGTAAACTTCACGGCATTGCCCAGCAGGTTGATGAGCACCTGTTTCAAGCGTACGGGATCCACAATGGCAAATCTGGGTATTTCCGGATCTATCTTGATGATCAGCTCCAGATTCTTGCGGCTGGCCTGGAAGACCACAACGTCCATGCAGGATTCCGCCAGCTCGACCAGATCGGCCTTTACGGGCTCCAGCTCCAGTTTACCGGCTTCGATCTTGGAGAAATCCAGTATTTCGGAGATTACTTCCAAAAGAGAAAGCGCAGAATTGTGAGCATTTTCCAGATACAGCTTTTGCTGAGAATTCATGGGAGTTTCCTGCAGCAGGTCTGTGAAGCCGATCACACCATTGAGCGGCGTACGCAGTTCGTGGCTCATATTGGCCAGGAAATCGCTTTTGGCTTTGCTGGCGGCTTCTGCCATTTCCTTGGCGAGCAGAATTTCTTTTTCGGAATCGGTCTTGACTATGGCATCTGCCAGAGTGTTTGCCAGCACCTGCAGGAGGCTGACGTCCTTTTCTTCCCAATCGCAGATCTGCCTCAAGCAGCTCAG
>JAKPXC010000133.1 GCA_029567705.1 Candidatus Cloacimonadota bacterium | reverse complement strand
ATCAATGACACAGCTAATGATATACTATGCAACATAGTCACCTTAGGTAATGATTAGACTTCTCGGTTCATATCGCTCACCTTCCGCTGAAAAAGCGGGGATTGGCCTGCCTGAACTGCCGGAGTGGTAATCCAAAGACCGAACTAAGCAGAGTCCCTCTCCTCAGATTCAGGCTTGCCAGCAAGGCTACGACCATCGCACCCAGAAGATCCAAAGATAAGTCCTGCATGGTATTAATCAATGCGCGTCCATAATCGTAAATACTTCCCGGCAAGGTGGAATCCCGGCCTTTGAGCATATTCACGCCCAAAAGCTGATCTGCCGAGAATTCAAACAGCTCCCACACCGCTCCGAACGCCATGGTAAAAGCCAACACGGAAAAGAACAGGAACAATGGCCGAACTGCAATCTGGCCGGAGTTGTCCCGCGTTGACGACAGAATCACCAGCATCGCCGTATAGGCCACCAGCATCGCCGTGCAGGTGTGCAGCATATCGTCCCACCATAAAAAGCGGTAGAAGAAGGAGTGGATCTCTCCCAGATACATCGCGGCCAAAATGAATACAAACCAGATGTAGCGAAAAGCAACCGGTATCTGCAAGCGCAGAACCTTTCCTATCACCGGAGGCATCAGGAATAAGAGCACTGATAACGCTGCGGAAGCCAGGGACACCTTGTCCCCGCTACGGTAAAAACCAATGCCCGCCCATACGCTGAGCAGGGTAAACAACCATCGCAATATGAGCTCAATTCCAAAGGGGGATACTTTCATTCTTTCTAGAAATCTCATGCCGGACAGAAAATCAACCCCGCCCGGACTGTCAAGCGCTACGATTACTCGTATTAGAAGACCGTTGCACTTGCAGCTATCCGAGGCGAAGAATGGTATATATCACCCATACTTCACGCAGAGTCATTCCTGCGAGGGATACTGGGTGAAAAGTTCTCCGGATAGTCGCGGGACGGTATTTCAGATAGCAACGCAGAACCTTATAATGATCAGTAAGTCCCAGCAAGGCGACATTATTGATGATTAACACATTATTGTTTATATATATTGGTTAATCTAATATGGCGTTCCTACAGAACTCTGGTTCGGTTGTAAATAAACGTTGTGCTAGCTAAAATGTCATCCCTGACGGGACTCTTCATCTGAAACCCTGACTTTTCACACAGTCTCGAAGGCAGGAATAACAGCACGTGGACACTTGGTATCTTTGGAAGATAAATCTCAGAGTCTACTTTGGCGCCATGGATTGGCAAGCTCTTCATGTATCTTGGAAGAGAGCTCCAGTCTCTGTGGCAAATCGGAGTTTGCCACCCCAAAGGTCTGGGCGAAGGCAGAACTGCTCTGGTTACTCGTCACTTCCAATTGAGCGACAAGATGTCGCTAATATGCTGCCGACTCTTCGCCGAGGGTTGGCCGACTCTTCCCGAACACTTTGCTCGGGAAGAGTCCTGCAAGACTCGGCGAAGAGTCGGCGAGCCATTGGGATGAGTTGGGTAAGACGGAATCAGAGCTCAAGTATATACTTGACGATATCAAATCGTTCTTTCTGATGGAACCGACTGTGGCGGAATCGATCCGGCAACGCCTCCATAAACAGATTTCCGGCACATAGGAAGAATATGCTAAAGATCAACGAAGCCGTTTGGCACGATTACGACCAAGGTGGTTACATAACCCAGAAACTGGAAACCATCAAGAAATGGATTCCGGAGGATGTCCACAGCATCCTCGATGTCGGCTGCGGAAATGGGATTATCTGCAACGCCCTGGCCCAAGATTACGACGTTACGGGAATTGATATCTCCGAAACGGCCTTAAAAGCCGTTTCTACAAAGAAGATTCAATGCTCCGCCACAGATATTCCGTTACCGGATAGAAGTTTTGATCTGGTCTTTAGCAGCGAAATGCTGGAGCATCTCACGGAAGCAGAGCTAAAGCAAGCTGTAGCGGAGATGAAAAGAATCTCCTCTAGATACATCCTGATATCCGTGCCAAACCGGGAGCAGCTCTCCAACACCAGGGTCAAATGTGCCTCGTGCAGGATGGTCTATCACGCCTATGGGCATCTGCATAGCTTCACAACCGAGGGACTTGGCTCTCAGTTCCAAGAATACCAGGTAAAACGAAGCCTCCAGTTTGGGCCGTTAACCCGGGAGTTCAATCCGGTTTTGCTATGGATAAAGCAGCATTGGGGAGGGCAGTATCATCATCCCGAAGCGCCGGTGCTCTGCCCTGGATGTAAAGGCAGTTCATTCATACAGGTTTCCAATCCGGTCTCAAAAGCTTGTAATTTCCTGAATAAGTTACTCACCAAAGCCAAGCCCTACTGGTTGATGGTCTTGTTTGAGAAGGAGTAGCTTCCCCCAAGAGTCACTTGTACGGCTCTTCCTGTCTTTACATCTGGATGTTGAATACTGTGACAATGAGAAATCTGAATAAATCAGCCCTTCAGGATGATGCCAGTTATCTCATTCCTGGATAATTCTTACCACATAGAGAATGGGCTTATATCTCCGTGGTTGTTAATATAGCTCCGGATTGCGCCTAAAAGCTCAT
>JAKPXC010000111.1 GCA_029567705.1 Candidatus Cloacimonadota bacterium | reverse complement strand
TATTTACAGGAGGGAGGAATTGCTGGATTTCCGTAGGAGTTTATGGAAGCTTCCCTTACTGCAAATATTTCTCCTGCCAGCATGAGGTGAAGCGTTTCCTCTGAAGTATTGCGTCCTTTCAGGGCTTGCACCTGCTTTCCGGCTTTCGATGGGCTTCGCCCATCGCCAGATAGCGTCCTTTCAGGACTTTCTACTCTAATTACTATTCACTAATTACTATCAAGCGACAAGATGTCGCTTCCACTTTCTGATCAATGTTCACTCACTCGTCCCGGACTCTTCGTCGTGTCTTGCAGGACTCTTCCCGAACACTTTGCTCGGGAAGAGTCCTGCAAGACACGGTGAAGACTCGGCGACCCCTTAGGGCGCCATTCGCCTCACAACCCGGAAGCCCACATAGGAAGATTTGGAGAAAGGCTTGGCAAAACTGCGGTTTGTGATGCGCATTTCCTGGGACGGTTCGAACCAGCTTCCCCCGCGCAGCACTTTATCCGTGCCGCTCTCGGGGCCCTCAAAGACACTGGTGATGTTGTAGCTATAGGGCGCATACCAGTTCCAGATCCACTCCGCCACGTTTCCGCTCATATCATAGGTGCGGAATTCACCCGGCGCTTTTCTACCCACGTGTTTTGGTTCTCCACCGCTGTTTCCGGAGTGCCAGCCGGCTTCATCGGCAGAATTTGAACCGCTGTAGATAAAGTTTCCGGTCTTTCCCCGGGCAGCATGTTCCCACTCGGCCTCGGTGGGCAAACGGTAACCATCCGCACCAAAATCGCAGGTCAATTGATCGTTCCAATAATCATAACAGGGGCGGAAGCCATCCAGCAAGCTCTTTTCGTTGCACCAGTCCACCGCTTCGTAGAACGTGATGTTGTGCACCGGGAGATTATCTCCCTTTACCTGGGAAGGATTGGAAGAATAGACCATATTCCATTCTGCCTGAGTGATTTCCGTGCTGCTCATCAGGAAGTATGGCACCTTTATCCGAAGCTGGGGATATTCATCCGTGTCTCCGCCTTCTCCGATACGTCCCAGACTGACCGTATCGCCGGGAACACTCACCATATCCAGAGGACGGTTTCGGACCAGATTCTTGGTTGGCTCGGCTTCGGGCTGCTTCTCTTCCAGCACCGTGAAGCGGGCTTTAGGACGCAGGACAGTGTATTTGAGCGCATAATAGGCCACGACCAGGCAAGAAAAAATGATGAGTATGGTGAAGAGTTTACGGCTGCGCCTGAGGTCTTCCGGTTCGGCTTCGATGGGCTTAGTACTAGCTTCCCAGGAGGAAGTATAGGCGGGTTTGGGAGCTTCTACCGGCTCAACCACAGGAGGTTCAGGTTCTGGCTCTATGATCGGCTCAGGCTCAGGAATAGGCTCCGGTTCTATCATCGGCTCAGGAACAGGTTCGGGCTCTGGTTCAGGATCAGGAATAGGCTCTGGTTCTATTATGGGTTCAGGCTCGGGTTCGGGTTCCGGCTCCAGCTCGGGAATTGGTTCAGGTTCTATGATAATAGAGGGTTTAGGCAGTGTGGTGAGGACGGACTTGAAGGGCTGTGCCTGTTCCAGACGGATGGCTTCCCGCAGTTCCGTGAGGCTGCCAAAACGCAGGGAGGGCTCCATCATCAGACAGCGGTTGAGGATGCTGAAGAGCCAGCGCGGGATGGGAGCGCCCAGCATTTCGGGATCCAAAACAGGTTTGTTGAAGCTCAGTTCCTTCTGGCGCAGATAGTTCTCTTTGGGATTGCAGTTCCAGGGCAGCAGTCCGGTAAGCATCTGGTAGGCGATCACTCCAAAAGAATACTGATTGGCCGCAGTCGTAAGGTCATCTCCCCGATACTGTTCCGGAGAGAGATAGAGCACTGCAGGCAGGCTGCTTTCGTTATCCACTCTGAGCCAACTGAGCTTGGATTTGCCGAAGCCCAGCAGTTTGAGCTGCAGCTCCGTGGAGATCAGGATATTGGAGGGATTGAGGCAGTTATGGTAAATCCCCAGGCTGTGAGCGTATTCCAGGGCTTTGAGCAACTGGTTGATCAGCATCATGGCGCCATCGAGGCCAAAGGAGCGTCCGGCGCGGGGAGTTTCTGCCAGCTTGCTTTCCAGGCTGTAGGACGGGAAGTATTCCATCACGCTGTAGAGCTTGCGGTCTTCCTCAAAGGAATTCAGATGGCGGATGATGCAGGAGTGGGAAAGCTTTTGCCCCGTCTCCGCTTCGTTGTAGAGAATCTCCAGTTGTTCATCCCAATCCGGACACTTGGGCTCAATGGTCTTGATCACGGCTTTATCGCCGGAGAAGTAGTTCTTGCCCAGGTAGGTGATGTAGCGCTTGTTGCGGCTTAGCGTCTCGAGAATGATGTAGGCGTTTGTTCCGCCTTGCTGTTCCATAATCTCCTAATCCCTGCTGAAGACGGTTTTGCCTTTTTTTAGCACCCGGGTGATCTGAGAGCTGCCAAAGTGGTAAGGGATGTAGTCCAGGGCAGGGATGTCCCAGATCACGAGGTCGGCTTGTTTTCCCAGGGCGAGGGAGCCCAGCTTATCCTGAAGTCCGAGGGCTTTGGCGGCGTTAATGGTTGCTGCAGCAAAGGCTTCCGCCGGAGTCATGCCCATCTGCAGGCAGGCCAGAGTCATGGTAAAAGGCATGCTGTCGCAATTGCAGCTTCCGGGGTTGTAATCCGTGGCGATGGCAACCGTTACGCCTTCCGAGATCATCTCCCGTGCTCTGGCATAGCTTTTGGCACGCAGAGAGAAGAGAGTGGCAGGCAGTAAGCAGGCCACCACGCCGGCTTTTTGCAGAGCCTTTATACCGGCATCGCTGGCAGCACCCAGATGATCGGCGGAGATGCAGCCCAGTTCGGCAGCCAGTTCGGCACCTCCAATGGGCTCGATCTCATCGGCATGCATCTTGAGCTTAAGTCCGTATTTACGGGCAGTTTCCAGCACTCTGCGGCTTTCTTCTATGCTATAGACGTGTGCCTCGGTAAAGATATCGCAAAATTCCGCTATGCCTTGCTCGCTAATGGCAGGGATCATCTCATCGCAGAGGATCCTGAGGTAGGCTTCATGATTGTCCTTGTATTCAGCGGGGTATTCGTGAGCGCCCATAAAAGTGGCGGAAATATCCATGGGAAGCTCTTTTTGCAGACACTCGATCACCGCCAGTTGCTTGAGCTCGCTCTCGGTGGTAAGTCCGTAGCCGCTTTTGGCTTCCACGGTGGTGGTGCCCAGCTCCAGCATGCGCCTGAGCCTCTGGGAGGCAAGCTCAAAGAGGGTTTCCGTATCTGCAGAACGAGTGGAGGCCAAAGTGCTGCGGATACCGCCTCCGGCAAGAGAAATATCCACATAGCTCTTGCCCTGCAGACGCATAGTAAATTCACGTTCCCGGGTGTGCAGGAAAACGGGATGGGTGTGAGCATCCACAAAACCGGGCAGCAGCATCTTGCCGCTGGCATCCAAATAGTCCCCGGCAGTCCATTCCTTCAGGATACGGCTGCTCTCTCCCAGATCCTGGATCAAACCGTCTTTAATCACAACGGCGGCGTCGTTTATGGACACGGGTTCCGGCATGGGCTGCTTCTCATCCGGGAAGTAAATAAGCTCCCGGGCATGCTGAATAATCAGATCGGCTCTCACATTTCCCCCATTAAATCATGGTCTTTTCCAGATTTTTGCAAGATAGAGGAATTCGTCAAGCACAATCTGGATTGGGATGGGGGAGCTTTGGCTTTTTTAACCACAGAGGCCACAGAGAGAAGCGGAGAACAGCAGAGGAGTCTTTTTTAATAAAACAGAGGGCAAGAGTAAAAGAGCTAAGTAGTTAGAAGTTAAGAGTTAAAAGTTAGGAGTTATGCTTCACTGCTGACGCCCACCACTTCATCACTTCACCACTTCACCACTTTTAACAACAGAGGGAAAGAGTAAAAGAGAGTAAGTGATTTGAAAACAAGGAGTAAAGAAGAAAGGAGGATTCTTAACCATAGAGAAGAGCGGAGATCTTGTCCATAGAGTCCATAATGTCCATTCCGTCCATAGTTTATCACCGCGAAGGTCGCTTCTGAAAAGGGTTTTCCCTCTGTTTTGCAGGGAGCAAAAAACGCTCCCGGTGCAGGGAGCGTTTATCTATGATTATCTTACAAATCAGGGATTATAGATGTTTTCCGGGACTATCTGATCAGAAAGCATCAGATACCAATCGGGATGAACGGCACCGGCACTTTCTGCCCAGGGAGCGAAAGCCATGTAGGCCTGAGTGATCTGTTTGCGCTCGATCGGGTACATCCAGGTAGTGGGCAGATCGAGTGCCCAGGGCAGATTGGAAGCGGTCTTGTAGAATCTGCCGGTGGCAGGATTGGTGGTGTCATCATCCATGCCAAAGAGCGAGGTATCTGCATACATGGTAGGCGGGAAACCGGGAAGATGCACTTCGTGTCCCATATCACGCTTCACGATCAGGTAAGGATTGAGCATGCCCCAAGCCGGAGCAGTGGCAGGATCGAAGGATTCTGTGAGGCTGATCTGGAAGCTCAGCGGCACATCCGGATAGTGGGGTTGTTCAGGCTGAGTGTTCCAAAATACGTCATGCCCGGAGATATCCACAAAATCTGCCGTGTTGTTGATCACTTTCAGGATGCAGTGAGCACCGGCATCGATGATCTGCATATTGTAAGGCGCTCCATCTGCAGCACTGAGCAGGGATTCTATCTGTGAAGCAGGGAAGGGGAATTCGATGGCAAAAGCATTCTGGAAGGTAGCACCCACGGCTCTCAATCTGAGATCGGCGATTATATCTTTGATCTTGAACTGAGCATCGGTCACGAGAGTGAGCTTATAGCCCAAAACCAGGTCGTTAAAATCATAATCACCCTGAGCCGGCCACATGTCTTCATAGGCCAGAGTGCCCCAACCGGTGGTGGAACCAATAGGATAATTGGTGTTATAAGCTCTCATGGGATCAGCCGGATAGGCATCTTCATGATCCGGAACGCCATCCTCATCCTCATCTGGATTGATGGGAGGGCCCACGATGCCAAGATTGAAATCCAGACCGCAGCTCACGATAGTGACGCCAAGCTCCTGTACCCAGGCAGGGATGGTCTTCAGAGCCCAGAGATTTGCCCAGGCAGTGAGCTGACCATCGGTTTTGATGCCCACATTGGCTTGCCAGCCGGCGGACATATCGCGATAAACCCCGGCAGGGACGTTTGTATTGTCGGCATTATTTCCCCAGGCCAAAAGCTGTCCGTTACTGCGCAAAGCCAATCCGTGCAGGTTTTTGGCAGAGACTTTTACAAAGTCATTACCGGCAGGGATATTCAGCTCGCCATTCCAACCAGAACCCCAGGCAATAAGCTGTCCGGCAGTGGCAGGAGAGGCACTGATGCCCACGCTGAAGGCACTTCCGGCAGCGATATCGGAGAACAGAGCCCCGGCAGGAACGTTGCATTGATTGCTGGAATTCTGTCCCCAAGCGACCACGGTGCCATTTGCCCGGCGGGCCAGGCTGTGATAGACGCCTGTGGCGATCTGGACAAAGTCATTGCCGACAGGAACGTTGCACTGTCCCTTATTGTTCTTTCCCCAAGCTACGAGACTGCCATCGCTGCGCAGAGCAACAGCGTGCTCTTT
The DNA here is from genome assembly GCA_029567705.1 of Candidatus Cloacimonadota bacterium. Classification (GTDB taxonomy): domain Bacteria; phylum Cloacimonadota; class Cloacimonadia; order Cloacimonadales; family Cloacimonadaceae; genus PHBP01. Next base: position 7,605 of record JAKPXC010000111.1, on the reverse strand, counting down.
TCCGGCGGAGATGGCTATGAAGTTGTTCCCGGAGGGGGTGTAGTTTGTAACATTCTTGAATGAGCCCCAATCCACAACTGTGCCGTTACTGCGCAGAGCCACAGCGAAGTTATCTCCTCCGGCAACTGCGATAAAATCGCTGCCGGAAGGAAGGCTGTATAAGCTATGAGTGGGACTGGGTCCCCACACTACGATGGCGCCTTGGGCAAAGATCAGGCTGGCCAGGAGGAGCAGGCTGGCAAGGATTGCTATCTTCTTCATCTTCTTTTCTCCTACTCGGCGTTGCTAAAGCTGTAGCTCAGGGTGTTTTGGGTAATAGATACGGTCTTTTCCAGGCCGCGGTAATGCAGCACCACCTTCTTGATGGAAGTGGGCAGGGACAGACGGGTGCTGATGCCCTGCTCCGGGATTAAATAAGCGCGGAACAAGAGGTTGCCGTCCACCGTGGTAATACTGAGCGGAAGTCTGTAAGGTCCCTGTATATCAACAGAAATCTGGCTGTTCATGTTATAATTAAAGTCCTGCGGGACATCCAATTCCTGGATGTTCACCTGAGTCAGGTTTTCCTTTTCTGAACAGGCAGCCAAAACCACCAGCACCAGGCTCATCAGAACAATTGCGAGTTTCCTCATAATATTCTCCTTTAAAAAGTTCTTCATCCTTTCGGCTCCACAAGGTCTGAAGCCGTTTTGAGATTCAATAATCATATTCATTATGGGAGGGTAAATCCCCAGAACAATACAAATTACTCCAGAGCCTTCTGGCGTCAAGCGTTAAGTTATGCGCAGAGTGGTGGTTTGTTGAAATTCTTCTATGTTTGGCTTGTTTTAGCAGTCTCAGGTTCTGTTTGCCAATTCTTCAAAGGGGCTTATTATGTATTCATAAACCAAGTATAAGGAGTTTAATATGCCGTTTTTAGATGATAAAACCCTTAATGAAGTCACCAAGCAGCTTGCCAATATGCAGGCTCCCGTGACCCTCAAGTATTTCACTCAGCCGTTGGAGTGCATGTTCTGCAAAGAAACTCATCAGCTTCTTGAGGAACTGATTGCCGCCAATCCTTTGCTCAAGCTGGAGGTCTTTCAGCTTGATAAGGATACTGATGTGGTGCAGGAGTATAAGATCGAACAGATTCCCGCCATTGCCGTGGTGGGTGAGAAAGACTATGGTATAAGGTTCTATGGCATCCCTTCCGGATACGAATTCTCCAGCCTCTTGAATGCCATTCTGATGGTTTCCACCGGGATTGCCAAGCTTTTGCCGGATACCAAGGCCTGGCTGGACGGTCTGCAGGAAGATATTCACCTCAAGGTGCTGGTAACTCCCACCTGTCCTTACTGCGCTCCGGCTGTGATGCTGGCGCAACGTCTGGCGCTTTACAGTCCCAGGGTCAAAGCCGAGATGATCGAGGTCTCCGAATTCCCGCATCTGGCTCAGAAGTATAGCGTTCAGGGCGTTCCCCGCACCGTGATCAACGAAACCGAATTCATCGAAGGCTCCGCTCCCGAGAAGATGCTGGTCGATAAGCTAAAAACCGTGGTAAAGGGCTGAAGCGCAAATGCCTGAACTGCCGGAAGTGCAAACCGTTCTGGATGGTCTGAGTCAGGCCATCCGAGGCAGGAAGATTCTCGATATCGAGTGTTACTATCCTGGAACGCTGAGGTTGGCAGGTAACCTGCCGGATCCGCTTTATCCCCGCCAGGCAGAGTCCTTTCGCCGGCGTGGCAAATATATGATCATCGGGCTGTCCGGGGGGCTAAGCCTGATCATTCATTTGCGAATGACGGGAAAGCTGGTCTATGACCCAACTCCGGGGGAAGTGCTGGCGCATGAACGTGCCAGAATCAAGCTGGAAAGGGATGAGGCAGTGCACTTTATAGATATCCGCACCTTTGGGAAGTTGCAGCTCTGCCGGACGGACGAATTGGGGCAGTATCTGCCCAATCTGGGCGTGGAGCCGCTGGAACCTGGTTTTACTGCTGAGTATCTGAGAGATGCGCTCTCCGGCAAGAAAGCACCCATCAAGAATGCGCTTTTGGACCAAAGAATAGTGGCGGGACTGGGGAATATCTACGTTTGTGAAGCGCTTTACCGGGCCGGGATCAGTCCCTTAAGGGGCTCAGGAAGTCTTAAACTAAAGGAACTGAAAGCTATCGTCAAGGAGAGCCGTCTGGTGCTGGCGGAAGCCTTGGCTGTGGGAGGCACCAGCATCTCAGATTACCGCCGGATAGACGATAAAACCGGGGAGTTTCAGCACTTTCTGCAGGTTTACCAGAAGCAGGAATGTCCCAAAGGGCACCCTCTGGAGAATATCAAGCAGGCAGGACGCGGCACCTGGTGGTGTCCTCTCTGCCAGAAGTAGCTCTAAAGATTTAACAACAATAGGCTTATCAGAAGTAATGCCCAGAGCAGGACTTCCTTGCTCCGGGCCTTCTTCTTCCAGAAAACCATGTCGCTGCCAATGCTCAGCACCACTACGGACACAGCTACCAGAGGATAGGCTAGAGAGGCAGGAACGGTATCCAGTCCTTTCAGAAAGAAGACGGTGGAGAGGCGGTTTGGCAAACCCAGAGCGAAGCCAAAGAGCAGGCTCTGGTAGCTGAAGCGGATTCTTCCCAGCAGGATAACGATCAGAGTGAGCACAAAGGCGGAACTGAAGATCACCCACACAAAGGCGGATTCTGCACCGCTGCCCAGTTCTTTATAGACCTTCAGAGAAGCATCCGTAAGGCCAGAAACGGCAAAGAGTCCCAGCAGCCAGAGGAAGTTATGCAGCTCTTTGGGATCTGCCTTCAGGGCAAAGGCAGCCACTGCCAAAGCTATTCCCGCCAGGCCAGTGAGCTTCAGCTTTTCTCCAAAGATAGTAACTGCCAGAAGCACGGGGATAATCATGGCCACCCGCATCACACCCACGGAAAGAGAAAGACCGTTATAGGTGATGGAGGCCTGATAGACCCAGAAATTGGCCAGAAAGAGGGCTCCCGCCAGGATGCCGAAGAGCAGATCAAAACTGCTTAAAGATGGCTGACTTTGGTTCCAGGCTTCAAAGCTGAAGAGGCTTGCTATGAAATAATTACCCAGAAAGATGGGCAGCATGTTCAGCTTACCGCTTCTACCAAAAAGCATCAGCAGATTGGCGATCAGAACACTGCAGAGAACGCTAAAGAGCAGGAAAAGCATGGAAGTGAACAGTGATCAGTGAACAGAGCTTCGCTGCTGGGTAGAAGCGACATCTTGTCGCTTCAAAGTGGATAGAGTTATATAGGGATATCATTTTCCAGGTCGGCTCCCGGCTCCATATAGCGCATCCGGGAGGGAAGCATTTCATAGAGAATGAAGTCCGGGTCATCGGCGTCTTTCCAGTAGTTATAGAGAAAGCGGGCAGCATCCGCCACGGCTCTGCGCACGGAAGAGTCCCGTTCTTCCCGCATGCTGCCGGTGCACTTCAGGTAACCGGTACAGCCATCTCCGGGTAGCAGCAGACTCCACTCTACCTTGGGATTGGCCTTTATCTGTGCCACTTTGGCATCCCGTGAACCGGTGGCGAACCAGAAGCGCCGCTCCCACCAGATCAGGGTCATCGGCCTGAGATGTGGCTGGTCATCCTCCATTGTGGCGATATAGACCATCTGAGTTACTTTCAGCAAGTCATCAAGCTTCATTTCTTCTCTCTTTTGGGCATATAGAATTTGTCAAAACGGCGGTGGATGTAGAGCCTGATGGCCAGGTAATCCGTGAGCGTTACTCCGGTGAAGATACTGATCATGATCATCATCTGATACTTGATGGCTACCAGAGGACTGGAGCCGCCCAGGATCTGTCCCGTCATCATACCCGGCAGGCTTACCACTCCGATGGCAGCGATGGAGAGCAGTTGGGGCATCAGGGAAGTCTGCATGGCTTTACGAAAGGCCGGCAGCACGGCTTCCCAGAGGCTGGCGCCCAGGCTCAGGCGGGAATGATAGGCTTTCCAGTTATCCGCCAGACCGCTTTCAAAGCGCTCCAGCGCCAAAGCACAGCTATTCATGCTGTTGCCCAGCACCATCCCGTAGATGGGAATCAGGAAATAAGGTGAATGCAGGGGATCAGGCTTGATCACCAGCAGGATAATCCAAGGCATTATCAGCAGGCTGGTGGCCAGCAGAGACAAGATCAGCACAGGCAGTATAATCCCTTTGGAAAGCTTGAGTCTGCTACGCAGGGTAAGCACGGCATTGGTGATCATCACCAGCATCCAAAGCAGCGTGAGCCAGAGATTCATCTGCTTAAAGATGAATTCCAGCACCAGACCGATCACCGCCAATTGCACAATCATCCGGGCAAAAGAATTGAAGAGCTGCCCGCTGAGCTTAAGCTTGAGGTGGCTGAAGATCAGCAGAGGATAAAGCAGAAGCAGGACGGAAAGCCCCAAGCCAAGATAGCTGATATCCATCAGAGCCCTCCTCTTTGGCTATCGAACAGAAGGCCGTCCTTGAGTTCCCAGATTCTCTGCCAACGGCTTTGCCAGAGGGGATCGTGAGAGATGGCGATCACGGTTCCCGGGAAGCTATTGAAGATATAGTCCGAGATGATGCCGGAAGTCTCTTGATCCAAAGCCGAAGAGATCTCGTCCAGGAGCAGGATTTCGGGAGAAAGCTGCAGAGCCCGGATCAGGGCAACCCGTTGTTTTTCTCCTCCGGAAAGCTGAGCTGTACTCTGCTCCAGATAGTTGGGAGGGAAGCGGAAGGCTTCCATCAAGTCTTTGATCTTGTGGTCTCTTCCGGTTTTATCCTTGTGCTTAAAAGTAGTGAAGCTCCAGGGATAATCCAGGCTTTCCCGGATTGTGCCTTCTTCCAGCCAGGGTTCCTGCATCACCATGCAGACCCGGCTGCGCAATTCCTCCGGCTTATAGTCTCTGACATCCTTGTTATCCAGGAGGATAGTGCCTTCATAGCTCTGGTTCATAAGGTTCAGGGTGCTTAGCAGCGAGCTCTTGCCCGTGCCGGTGGCACCCACGATCAGGATGCGCTCTCCCTGTTCCACCGAGACTTCAATATCTCTGCAAAGAACCCGTTCCTCATAGAAGAGCCGTTTGAGCTTGATATCAAGCATAGGCTTCACAAACGAACCACGGGATGATAGCCTTTCACGTGATGGGCGTAGAAGAAGACCAGAGTCTCCAGCTCGGGTTCGAAGGTGAAGGGCTCAAAATCCTCCTCCAGACTCTCTGCCAATTCTTTAGCGTTATTCAATGCAGCCTGGTAGAGTTCTTCCGGATGCTCTGCAGCAGGAAGCGGGGCAAAACCTGTCTTCAGCGCAGCACTGAAATCAAGATTGAGAGCAGGCTGAGAGGCTTCCTCCGGATGCTGCCACTCACCGGTGTTTATATCCAGCTCATAAAGCGGGATGAAGCGGTGACCATACTTACAGATAAAGCGTATCGCCTCAACCAGATAGTTCAGTTCTTCCGGAGCCATGGAATAGTGCAGATTCACCCGTACCCAGCCGGGTTTGATGCCACCATAGCCCAGGTTCGTGATCATGCAGCGGTAATAATCCGAAAACTTCTGTTCAATCTTCATCAGATAATGCCCGTAAGGTCCGGCACAAGAGCAGCCTGCCCGGGATTGAATCCCGAAGAGATCGTTCAGCAGGCGGGTCACCAGCTTGGGATGCAGCACCTTATCCTTGTGCACGATATTAAAGGGGATGATCGGAATCTTGCGCTCAATCTCCGTAGGCCCGTAGAAGACCATGGCCGGTTCGTCCTTAAAGGCTTGGTGGAAGATATCAAAGTAATGCGCCTCGATGCTATCGATCACCTCCTGCCCCACTTTTGCTTTTACCTGAAGGGCCAGAGCAATGCGAATATCCTGCAGAATCCCCGGTGTTCCGGGCTTTTCCCTGGTCTCTATATCCGGGATGAATTCCTCTTTGAGGGGCGATACATAGAGCACGGTGCCCCCGGCGGCCACAGTGGGCGGGAGCTTTTTATCATAAATATCTTCATTGATGATCAGGATTCCGGAGCTCCCCGGGCCACCCAGGAACTTATGCGGAGAGAAGAAGATGGCGTCGAAGTAACTCTCTTCATCCCGGTTCATATCGATCTCCACATAAGGAGCGCAGGCGGCAAAATCAAAGCAGGCCAGAGCCTTGTGACGGTGCAGAATCCGTGCCACAGCATAGACATCGGTCTTGAGTCCGGTCACATTGGATGCAGCGGAGAAAGAGCCGATCTTGAGCCTTCCGGCATAGCGGGGATCGGAAACAGTGGCCTCCAGGGCTGCCATATCCAGCCCACAATCGTCTGCCATGGGGATTTCCACCACCTCACAAAGCGTGTGCCGCCACATGATCTCATTGGAATGATGTTCATAAGGTCCCACAAAGACGATGGGCTTATTGGCGTTCATATAGTTGCGCAGCGCCAGGTTGCAATCTTCCCGGCCAGGATTGCGATCTAGACAGCTTCTCAGGAAGGCATTGACCCTCTCCCGCGTGGCAGGAGGCCAATACACGCCCAGTATCTGCTGCAGCTTGGTGATGCCGCCGGTGGTTCCGCTGCCGGTGAAGATAACCTTGCCTTTGGCTCCGGCATTGACGGCTGCCTTGATCTGCTTCTCCGCTTCATGCAGCAGTTGCGACATGGTTTTGCCGGTGAAGTCGTCTTCCGTATGTGTATTGGCATAATACTGCAATATATGGGAGATATAGCTCTCCACGCTCTTCAAGCCCCGACCGCTGGCAGTGTAATCCGCATAGACCAGCGGACGCTTCCCGAAGGGAGTATCAATACTGATATTTCTGCCGATAATATCACGGCGTAACCACTCCAAATCTCTGATCAGCTCTGTACAATCCATTAAATCCAACTCCTAACTGATTAGTTCAAAGGCATCTATGGCAATCTGCAGCTCTTCATTGGTGGGAATCACCAGGATGGTAATGGGAGAATAGGGACGGGAAATGATACCCGCAGAAGAGCCTATACTGTGATTTAGCTGAGGATCGATGTGAATACCCAGGTTTTCCAGACGGCTGCAGATTCTTTGGCGCATCAGCACTCCGTTTTGGCCGATCCCGCCTGTAAAGACGATGAAATCCACTTTGATCAGATTAGCCACATACGCGCCAATATAACGGCGAATCCGGTAGGCATAGGTTTCGAGGGCTTCCTGAGCCACTTCGTTACCGGCTGCGGCAGCTTCTTCCAGATCCCTCAGATCACTGGAGATACCGGAGAGACCAAGAAGTCCGCTCTTCTTGTTCAGGATATTATGCAGCTCATGAAAGTCGTAGCCCCGTTCCTCCAGATAGAAGATAATGGAAGGATCCAGATCACCGCTTCTGGTGCCCATCATCAGTCCCTCCAGAGGTGTGAAGCCCATGGAGGTATCTATGGACTTGCCGCTTTGGATGGCCGTGATGGATGCGCCATTACCCAAGTGACAGGTGATCATATTGGTGTTTTCTTCTGCTCTCTTCATCATTTCCAGGGCGATGCCGTGCACATAGCGGTGGCTGGTGCCGTGGAAGCCGTATCGCCGGATGCGGTATTTCTCATAGAACTCTCTCGGAATACCGTAAAGATAGGCACTGGGCGGCATAGTTTGATGAAACGCT
>JAKPXC010000103.1 GCA_029567705.1 Candidatus Cloacimonadota bacterium | reverse complement strand
CCCGATTAGCCACAGACTACCGATCCAAATCGGAGGAAGGGGCTTATGTATTGTATTGGATGCAGGCAGCACAGAGGTTGTATTACAATCCGGCTCTGGAGGCGGCAGCTCAAACGGCTGCTTTCAGAGGTTTACCGCTATTGGTAGTCTTTTGTGTAGATCAGGAAGTTCCGGAAGCAAATCTCCGGCACTATACCTTCATGCTGCAGGGTTTGGAAGAACTGGCTTTTGAGCTGGATTCCAAAGGAATAACCATGCACATCTGCCAAGGCTCAGCCCTGGAGGTGCTTCCCTACTATCTGCGGGATTGCCTCGCCTTGTTCTGCGACCGGGGATATTTGAATTGGCAGAAGGAACTGCGTTTACAGCTCAAGGGCTGGTGTCACAGCTTGGAAAAGAGTTACTATGAGATCGATACGGAAGCTGTGGTGCCGGTTCATCTGACCAGCCCAAAAGAGGAATACTCCGCTGCCACGCTCCGCTCCAAGCTGCTCAAGCTCTTACCGCTGTATTTGGAACGGGAAGATATGGAGCCTTTCATCAGCGAGCTTCCCCGTTTTCAAAATCCGCCTCTGCTTCATCCCGGACGTCCCTGTTTTATCCCTAAAAAGGGTAATCCGCATTTTCTGATCCAGGATTTGCTTCCAGGCTTACAGATAGATCGCTCGGTACCGCCCAGTCAGTTCTATTATGGCGGCAGGAAGGAAGCTCTAAGGCTGCTGAACGAATTTATTAAGCATCGCTTTGAAAACTACGCTGAGAAGCGCTCTGATCCCGGTGTGAACCTGCAGGCAGAGCTTTCTCCCTATCTGCATTTTGGCCAGATATCTCCTGTGGAAGCAGTTCTTGCCGTTCAGGAATCCACAAACATCCCGCTTGCTGCTATCTCTTCCCTGATTCAAACCAAAGAAGGCCTGGATAAATGGGAGGCCAATCTGGCAGAATTTGCTGAAGAGCTGATAGTTCGAAGAGAACTGGGCTTCAATTTCTGCTATTACACCCAGGATTACGACCAGTTCTCTGCCTTACCGGAATGGGCAGAGAGAACGCTGGAATCACACAGTTCTGATCCACGCCCCACCCTGTATTCCATAGATGAGCTTGAGGCCGGAAAAAGCCATGATCTCTATTGGAATGCAGCCCAACAAGAACTGCTCATCACCGGGAAGATGCATAGCTACATGAGGATGTATTGGGGCAAGAAGGTGCTGGAATGGAGTCCCGACCCTCAATCTGCCTTCTACCATCTGATCTATCTGAACAATAAATACAGCCTGGACGGACGCGATCCTTGCAGCTTTGCAGGCATCGCCTGGTGCTTTGGCAAGCATGACCGCCCCTGGCAGGAGAGAGAGATTTTCGGTACTGTTCGCTACATGAATTCTGCAGGGCTGGAACGTAAGTTCGATATGCAGGCCTACCTTCGGAGGATAGAGGGTCTTAATTGATAAATTGAACATGTTTTGGAGATATATTTAAGTGAAACAGAGCGTTGTCCTAGTATGCCTGGTCTTGTCTTTATGCTTATGCAGATTGGCAGCGATACAACAAGAATTGATAATCGGAGGCGATATCAGCTATCCTCCCTATGAGTACATAGACTCCAAAGGACGCCCCTCCGGATACAATGTGGAACTGAGTAAGATTGTGGCAGAGGAACTGGGCATGACTCCCGTCTTCCGTCTGGCCAAGTGGAACCGGATTAGAGAGGATCTGGATTCAGGTAAGATAGACCTGGTTCAAGGCATGGCGTTTTCCACAGCCCGGGCTCAAACGGTGTTTTTTTCAAATCCCCACACACGCACTTGGAGAGCGGTTTTTGTTCGTAAGAACTCAAAGGCACAGAGTATCAAGGATTTGATGGGAGCCAGAATCCTTCTGCAGGAAGGAGATATTGCCAAGGAGTACTTCACAAATCAAGAGTTCAGCGGGGAGTTGATAGAACTGCCCAATCAGGATAATGCCCTGCACCTGGTAAATTCCGGCACCGGTGATGCAGCGCTTGTGAACTACATGCTGGGAATGTATCTGGTTCAAAACCAAAACCTGACAGAAGTCAAAGCCCTGCAAGGGGAGGTTTTCCCAAAATTCTACTGTATGGCCTCCAAAGATCCGGAGCTGATTGAGAGGGTGAACGATGTATTGGAAAGAATCTCCTCCGATGGCAGATTGGAAGAGCTTCATGCCAAGTGGTTTGGCGAATACGACCGTGAACACCTGAATATCAGCAATCGCCTGAGAATGGTACGTCAGGTTCAGTATTATCTATGGGGTTTGTTTGCTTTCACTCTGCTGGGATTGGGCAGTTTGTTCTTCTTCCTTTCCCGCCGTCGCAGAAGGCTGCAGCGACAGCTTGAAAGCAAGAACAAGCTGTATAATGACCTGCTGATGGATTTTACTATTTTCCACCGGGGTCCTCTGATAGCATATAAAAACAAGATAAATCCCTATCGTCTGCTCTACGTCTCAGAAGGCCTGAAGGCTTGGGGTTACAATCCCAATATCGCCCTGGCACGTGAGGAAGGATTTGTCGATCTTGTGCATCCAGAGGATAGAGTGTGGTTGGATAAAGAGCTGGATGTACAAGTTACAGCCAAAGTGGAATCTGAGACGAGGCAATTCAGGATTCTCACCAAAACCGGTGAGATCCGCTGGGCTATGGATTTTAACCTGATTCTATATCCTGAAAACGAAGAACCCGTAGTGTATGGCTACATGGTGGATATCACTCGTATTAAGCAAATGGAAGGTGAGTTGCTCGAAGCGCGTGAAAAAGCAGAGAATGCCAATGCTGCCAAGGATTACTTCCTGGCCAGTATGAGCCATGAGATACGCACTCCCCTAAATGGTATTCTGGGCTTCATCCAGGTATTGATGCAGATGGAAGCCTCACCTGAACAGATGGAGTACTATAAGATCATATCCAGCTCCGGAAATAATCTGATGAAACTGGTAAACGACGTCTTGGACGTCTCCAAGATAGAAAGCGGAAAGATGGAGCTGGTGATCAGTGAGTTTGACCTGACTTTCATGATGAAGGATGTGATCAAAGCGTTTGCGCTCAACCGTCAAAAAAGCTCTGTGGACGTTCGCCTGAAACTGTCCGATAAGCTTCCTCCAATCCTGTATGGAGACATGATGCGCTTGAAGCAGATCCTGATCAACTTGCTGCAAAACTCCATGAAGTTTACTGAAGAAGGCTACATAGAGCTAACGGCTGATATCTATAACCAAAGTGGAGCAGATGTCCGTATTCTTTTCAGTGTAGCCGATACAGGCATAGGAATCGACCCCAAGAAGCAGACGGATATTTTCGACAACTTCTCTCAGCTTGACAATTCTCTTACACGCAGATATGGTGGAACCGGGCTCGGTTTGGCTATCGTGAAGCGTCTAGTGGAATTGATGAATGGATTTATATGGGTGGAAAGCGAACCCGGTGAGGGGTCGCAATTCTTCTTTATAATACCGTTTAAGAAGAAGAACGAGGTGAAAATGAGTTCTGTCGAACTGACGATTGAAGATCTGGAGCAGAATGAAAAATTGGCTCCCCTGAACCTGCTTCTGGTAGAAGACGAGCTGATTAACCAGAATGCCACCAAAAGGCAGCTTGAGCGCTGGGGGCTGAAAGTTACAGTTGCATCCAATGGAGCTGAGGCACTGGGCTTGGTGGAATTGATGGATTTTGATTGTGTCCTGATGGATATACAAATGCCCGTTATGGATGGAGTAACGGCTACACGGAAGATTCGCGAGAAAGAAAAAGAAAGCGGTAAGCACCTGATTATCTATGCTTGCACAGCGCTGGCTCTTTCCGGAGACAAGGAGAGATTCATAGAGGCAGGCATGGATGATTATATCTCCAAGCCCATCAACCTGGTGCGTCTCTATAGAATGTTGCAGAAGGTAGAGAAAAAAGAGGCCTAAAGACCTGTGAAAAGGGGATTGGTTCTGCTGGGCTTGCTGGCAGTTGTTTGCATCCTTTTTAGCCGTGATCTGACGATCAGAAGAGAACGTTCTCAGCTTAGATCCGGCCCTGGTTCCTATTATCCGGTTCTGCGCGAATTGCCCTCTCAGAGCAGAGTAGCGCTGCTGGACAGCCTTGTGCATTGGTACAAGGTGAGATATCAGAACGATCAAGGTTACTTGGCACAATCCGCCACTTTGGCACTAACCAGACGCAACGATATTTTCAGCGGGATGCAATCCGGGGGTTCCTCCAGCGTCAACCGCCACAGCATTACTGCAGGAGTCCGCGGGTTTGCAGATCTCTTTTGTTCGGAACTCCAGGGAGATACGCTTTTTATAAACAAAGTGCTGGCTGAGACTCCCGATCCTGAACCCTTTTATGAGATGATCCAAAAGCGGGATAGGGAAATGAATCTGCAACGTTACCGGGCACAGTTCCCTCTGCCCCCCAGAGGTTTTCAGGATTACTTCCTGGAGGCTCAGGAAGGCTTTGGCCTCGCTCTGGCCTCAGTCATTGCGCAGCAGGGGCTTTACACTGATACGGAGCTGAACCGCTACATTAATGAAGTGGGCAACCTGCTGGTGGCTTGCTCCGATATGCCGGATCAATCTTTCCGTTTCTTCATTCTGGACATTGAATCCGCCAATGCCTATTCCTGCCCGGGTGGATTTGTCTTCATTAGCCGTGGGATGCTGGAATTCCTGCAGAATGAGGCGGAGCTGGCCTTTGTGCTGGCTCATGAGATAGCTCATGTATCCCGGTTTCACGGGATCACCGAGCTCCGGGAGAGGGAGAATCAGATAGCTTCCAGCTCTGCCTTCGATGAGCTGGATGCCGCCCTGGGGGACAGAATAAGCACTTCCACCAGAGAGCTTACTGCTTCTCTGGAATCTGAAGTGTTCGAGATATACAACACTCTGATCTCCGGGCGTTTAGATGCTTATGAGGAAGAAGCCGACCGTCTTGCTCTGCTCTTCATGGCTCGGGCAACCTACGACTATCAGGTCTCAGGAGAGCTTCTAAACAGGCTTCTGGCTTCCAGAATTGACTCCAACAATCAGCATTATCGAAAAGAGAGCCTCCGGCAACGCCTGGCTCTACTCAGAGACAGCCAAAGCGGCATGAACCGGGGAAACCTTACGCTGTATAGTTTTGAAGACAAGTTCAATACACACTTTAGTAACAGGGGAGATAGTGACAAATAACTGCCGTCTGATCTTGATCGGAGGAGGCACCTGCTCCGGTAAAACCACTATAGCCAAAGCCATTGGCCGCCGTCTTGACGACTTGAAAACTGTGATTATCTCACACGACAACTACTACCATGATCTTAGCAGTTACCCTCCTGAAGAGTGCAAGAACTACAATTTTGACCATCCTTCTGCCATAGATGCAGCCCTCCTGGTTGAAGACGTGAAGGCTATGCTGAAGGGAGAGGCAGTGAACGTCCCGGATTACGACTTTATCACGCATAAACGCAGTGAAGGAACCCTCTGTGTGGCCTTTGCAGACGTGATCATCCTGGAGGGGATATTCGCCCTGTATTACCAGGATCTGCTGGAACTGAGCGACCTGAAGATTTTCGTGGATACAGATGCAGATATTCGCCTGACCCGACGCTTGATCCGGGATACCAAGGACAGGGGCTACGATGTGGAAGGAGTGCTGGATATGTATCTGGACAAGGTTAAGCCTTCTCATGATGCCTTTATCGATCCTTCCAAGAAGAATGCCGATATCATCATTCCAGGAGACCGTGACTTCGACAAAGTGCTCTATATGCTAAATGGCTACCTGCTTTACGAGCTGGTGAATCACTAGGCTTGGGGAAGATACGTGAAAAGGAAACTCATCACATTATTGATTCTTCTGCTGACTTTACAGCTTTGTGCAATAGTGCACACGATCGGAACCGGTAGCTCCAGCCAATCTAACCAACCGCTCAATACTGTCATTAACTATGGCTGGAGCAAGGCTCTCTACAAGTCTGCTGAACTCAGCGCCGCAGGCTTAACCAACGGCTCGGTTATCTATGGATTGGGGTTTGAGATAAGTTCATCAACCAATCTCTATCAACTCCGTAATCAGAAGCTCTACATCAAGAACTCTGTTGTAAACTACTATAACAATTCAGAATCATATCCCAATCTGCAAGACTATACTCTGGTGTTCGATGCTGATCTGGCCATTAGTGCTCCGGGATGGTTTTATGTATGCTGGGATCAAGCCTTCGTTTATACCGGGCACGGACTGGAGATCGTCTGGGAGAACCACTCCGGGCAGAAGCTTTCTTCCCGGCCAAGCTTCACCAGCACCACTTTCCCCAGCGGGCAGTTCTTTAGTTCCTATAAACACGACGACGACGCTTTCCCCACCGTAAACGGTGTTTCTCAGAACTCTCGAGCCAATCTCCGTTTGATCAGTTCCAGCCCGGAACCCCCGGTCTCTGCCCAGATCCTGCAAGTCCAAAATGGCAGTGTAACGCTCAACCCGGTCAACCTTGCCTGGCACAGCCCATCAGGGCAGCAGTCCTCCTGGGACGTCTATCTGGGAACTTCATCACCACCACCTTTGTATAGAAACCAAAGCTCCAATTTGCTGGAGATAGATCTGGAGCCAGGCAGGGACTACTTCTGGAAAATAGTCCCCCGCAATGTGGCAGGGGAAGCCCAGAACAATGAGATCTGGAGCTTCAGAACGGCAGCAACTAACCAACTGGCTGAGAGCTTTGAAGAAAGCATCCTGCCTCCTTCTGGTTGGCTCTGCGATCCCGGAGTGATCCTGGAAAGCTCCGGTAAAGCCTATCATGGAAGCAATGCTGCCTTGGTACAGGCAAACTCCGTTGCTCAGAGAATAATAAGCCCGTTGCTACGGGTAGATGAGGAATCCATCCTGCAGTTTTGGGCAATGACTCCAGCGCTCACCGGAAATGGTAGAATAAGAGTATCTATCTCTACCGATGGAAGTTCCTGGCAAGAGCTTGCCATCTTCACTATGCCAAGCTCCGGCAATTGGACATGCTTTACTCTGGAATCGGGAACGCTTTCCACCTCTGCCATTGAAGCACGGATAGCACTGGATTTCTATAGCGTGGGAGCTACTACCGGGATTTTCCTGGATCATTTAATCGGGCCTATGAAGGCTGCAAGCTTGGTTTCTCCCCAAAACCCGCAGATACTTAGAACTCCCTCTGAGATAATCCTAAGCTGGAACCCTGTTCCCGGAGCCGGTTCCTACCTGATAGAGACCTCGCTTGATCCCGCTCGGGAGGATTGGAGCCCATTGACGGAGTGCGAGAACACGGAATACCGCTTCGCTTCCCCTGAGTCTTCCAGAGCCTTTTACCGCATCCTGGCGCAAGAGTAGATTTTTTATAGTATCCTGCGCACTACTCTGAAGCCAAGATCGTTCTTCTTCACCGTTGGAGCTGCAGACGCTCTGTGGGACACGGCCAATAGATTGCTACCGGGTGACCAGCTTCCACCCCGATGAATCCTATTGGTTCCCGTGGTGGGCCCCGTGGGATTGTTCTGTTCTTCTTCAAGATAAGCCCCAAACAGATCCCATACCCATTCAGACACGTTACCTGTCATATCTCTCAAGCCAATTTCGTTAGCCAGCTTCGTGCCAACCAGATGGCTGCGTTTGGCAGCATTTGCGCCATACCAGGCAACTCTATCCAGGATATTTGAGCCGCTATAGGTATAACCATCACTTTGTGAGCCACCTCTGGCAGCAAATTCCCATTCCATCTCAGTGGGCAGACGGTATCCGGAGAGCCCCCAATCACAATTGACATAAACCTGGTTCGAAGTCAATTCCTTCCACCCGGTAGGCCAGTTTGAGGGATCAGAACCAAAATTCCCATAAGTATAGACTGGCTCAAAGCCATCCAAAAGACTTCTGCGATTGCAGTATTCTATGGCATCATACCAGGAAACATTATAAACCGGGAAAGAGCTCCCTTCTCCCACACCCGTGGCGGGATTACTGCCCATCACTGCCTGATACTCGCCTTGAGTGATCTCATGCCGGGAACACTGAAAGCTGCTTAAGCTTACATTGGAGCTTCCGTTGTTGAAACTCCCTCCCGGAACCACAGACAGAATGAAAGAGGCGGGGGTGAAGTAGGCAGAAAAAACAATCTTACTCCTCTTCATATTTAGCTTGGTGGCAGCGGCTTTCACGGTTGTACCAGGCTCGACCCTGATAGGTTCTGTATAGATGAGATAGTTCGTATCCAGGCTGGTACCATCCAGATTGTAATGAATCTCTGCTCCAGGAGTGGGGCAGTTTATCACAACGGTAACAGGAAGAGTGTAATAGCCTTCCGGTGGATCGAATATAGGCTCCAAGACCTGATCTTCTTCTGTGCCCAGGATCCCGCAGGAACCTGTCATTACAACCAGCAAAGCCAGTAAAATCATACATAAGCTTCTATACATCCTTATCTCCCAAGGTGATTTTGTGTTCTTTCAGTATTGTTTCCAAGAGTTCCACTGCAGTTTCAATGCAATGTGGACAATTCTCATCAAATATGCCCCTCTCTCTGGCAAGTTCCCTCTGCCCAGGAAGGCTGGGATCAATTCCCAGAATCTCTTTACAATCTGTCTGCCCTACTTTCTGTTTCCAGGCAGCCAGAAAATCCAGTGTCAAGCGCTCGGTGTTCTGCTTTGAGACCGGATCGTAGACGCTAAATCCACCTGCCAGCCCCAGTATCATCAGAGCACCCGTCAAAGCACCACAGGTGGCCCCCATCCTCATCCCTCCTCCAAAGCAGGAAGCAATCCTCAGCATTGCGGAGCTATCAGCCAGCATATCTGCTGCGAAAGCTGAACAGACTGATTGGGCGCAATTCATTCCCTCAGAGAATGTTGTAAGTGCCAGGCTCTGTCTTCTTGATAACATCAAAGCTCCCTTCTTTTGGATTGGTTATCACAATGATGTTCTGCCCTGCTTTTGTCAAGTCCGTTTCCTGCAGCTTTTCGTCCACAAGGTCGCATTGTACCTGAGAATATATCTATTGACGCTCTGAGGTTTACTGATTAGCTTGTACGCAAGAAAATATTCACGAGGTGAGATCATGAAAAAGCTCATATTGGCAGTTATGCTTTGCACCTTTTCGCTTTTCGTTTTTGCTCAGAGCGAAACTATCTTGAACGAAACCTTTGAGGGAGCTTTCCCTTCCGGTTTATGGAACATTTCCGGCAACCCCACCTGGGACGATGAAAACTTCCGCAGCAACAACGGCAATTGGGCTGCATGGTGCGCCGGCAGCTCACTTAGCCCTTCCGACAACCAGTATGCAGATAACATGCAGGCTGATATGACTTATGGCCCCTTCTCCCTGGATGGATCCAGAAACGCCCAGCTCAGTTTTGCTTCAAAAGTTGGCACAGAAAGCAGTTACGACTACTTCAAAGTGATCGTCAAGTACCGTTCCGGCGGCTCTTGGAGAGAAGAAGAAATACACAGCCAGGATGGAACAGATTCCAATAACTGGCAGGTCTTTGAGTACTCTTTGAATGAATACCTGGATTATAATCAGGTAAAAATCAGCTTTGTCTTTACTTCAGATGTATCAAACCGGGATTATGAAGGAGCTTGGGTAGACGATGTAGTTATCACCAAAAGCACCAGTTCCAACTCCAGAGATTCAATTCATCAGCTAGATTTTTCCAATACTGAAGCCAGCTTATCACGCAGCCTGAATAACAACTCTGATGCAAACTGGTTCCGCTTCCGGGGAAACTCCGGAACTACTTATCACATTTATAGCTCCGGCAGTCTAGACACCAAGGGTTATATCTATGAAGACAACGGCACCACTGAGCTCTTGAGCGATGATGACACTGGTGACGGCACCAATTTCAGTATTTCATTCACGCCCACCCGCTCGGCCCAATACAAACTCAAAGTGGAAGGCTACAACGGAGCCACAGGCAGCTACACCTTGAACTACAGGAAAAGCAGTGGTTCTGCCAGACCGATTGAATTGCAGATCACCAGGTCACTCCAGAATACCAGTAACAGTATTAATCAGAGCAACGATGAAAACTGGTACAGCTTCCGTGCCGAAACAGGCAAGACCTACATATTCTACACCGAAGGTTCCCTGGACACCAAGGGCTATGTCTTTGATGGGAACAGCCAGCTCCTGGAAGACGATGACAGCGGAGACGACACCAACTTCCGCTTGGAATTCGCACCTACCCGGAATGGTGATTACCGTTTGAAAGTGACGGGATACAACACCAATACCGGTTCATACTCACTGTATTACAAACACCAATCCCAAGCTACAGACGACTATGAGCCCAATAACAGCCAAAGCCAGTATACCGATCTCGAACCCAGAAACGGTAATAGAAGCATGGAACTCACACTCCACCAAGGTGACGAGGACTGGTTCAGATTCCGCGGAGTAGCAGGATCAACCTACCATTTCTACTCCACCGGTGATATGGACACCAGAATCTATCTCTATCAGAATAATGGCAACACTCTGCTCTCAGAAGATGATGACGGCGGAGACGGGAGCAATTTCAACCTCAGCTTCTCTCCCACCAGCACGGCCTATTACAAGATCAAGATCGTGGGATATTCTGGAGCTACCGGAACTTATCATCTCAATTATAATAAAGACTAGATACTATATAACGAATACCATAACTGCGACCTCTCCGGGGGTCGCTTTTTTTATGCTGTGAAGCGGAGATTGTATTTGACAAAAGGACTCTTTCCACCGACAAGGGCATCATTGAAAAAATATAGCACAATAAGGAGTTACAATGTCCAAGATGCCATACGCCGAACCTTGGCGCATCAAAATGGTGGAAGCAGTCAAGATGCTTACCCGTGAAGAACGCATCCAGAAAATTGAAGAGGCGGAATACAATCTCTTCAATCTAGCGGCCGAAGATGTCTTTATAGACTTGCTGACAGATTCCGGCACCGGAGCCATGAGCGATAAGCAATGGTCTGCACTGATGCTGGGAGACGAGAGTTATGCCGGCTCAAAGAGCTTCCTGAAGATGAAGAGCACCATCAATGAGCTTCTGGGCTTCCCCAATGTGATGCCCACACACCAAGGCAGAGCTGCAGAAAACGTGCTCTTCTCCGTTCTCATCAAGGAAGGGGACATCATCCCCGGGAACACCCATTTTGACACCACCAAAGGCCACATAGAGTTTCGCCACGCCAAGGCTGTGGATTGCACCGTCGACGAAGCCTTCGACAACACGGTGATCAAACCTTTCAAAGGCAATATCAATCCCCGGAAGCTAGAGCAGTGCATCAGCCAATACGGCAAGGATAAAATCCCTGTGGTGATCCTCACCGTTACCTGCAACAGCGGTGGCGGCCAGCCTGTCTCCATGGAAAACATCAAAGCCGTATCCGCCATCTGCAAGAAACATGGCATCCCTTTATTCTTCGATTCTGCCCGCTTTGCCGAAAATGCCTACTTCATCAAGACCCGCGAAGAGGGATATGCCGAAAAACCCATCAAAGCCATCGTGAAAGAGATGTTCAGCTATGCCGACGGTATGACAATGAGCGCCAAGAAAGATGCCATCATCAATATCGGCGGTTTCATTGCCATGCGGGATCAGGAGATTTACCGTCAATGCGCCACTTTCAACATCATGTTTGAAGGCTACATCACCTATGGCGGAATGAGTGGCCGGGATATGGAAGCTTTATCCGCAGGATTGTGGGAAAGCACCGAATACGACTATCTACATGCCCGCATCTCTCAAGTGGAGTATCTGGGCAGCCTGATCAAGGCTCATGGTATTCCTCTGGTTGAGCCCTTTGGCGGTCACGCCATCTATGTGGATGCGAAGAACTTCTTCCCTCAGATTCCTCAAACCCAGTATCCCGCCCAGGTTTTAGGCGTGGAGCTCTATATCGAAGCCGGTGTGAGAGGCGTGGAGATTGGCACAGTGCTGGCAGACCGCGATCCCATCACCCGCGAGGAACGTCCACCCAGCATGGAATTGCTTCGCCTCGCCATCCCCAGAAGAGTCTATACCAATAACCACATGCAGATCGTGGCTTG
Organism: Candidatus Cloacimonadota bacterium; assembly: GCA_029567705.1. Lineage (GTDB taxonomy): Bacteria > Cloacimonadota > Cloacimonadia > Cloacimonadales > Cloacimonadaceae > PHBP01. The sequence goes on along the minus strand of JAKPXC010000103.1, from coordinate 2,305 downwards.
GGGGCTTAAACAAATCTGGGATAGACGCTTAGCCTGCACAGGCTATAGAATTAAATACGAAGCTCCCATCATGCGGCACTTTACAGCCACATTTGAGAAGGTTTGAGCTTACCAATAATTCCAACAGATTAAGCCCGGTTAAGTCCGGGCTTTTCATTTTCACACATTACTCTTTCCAATACGTCGCCGAGTCTTCACCGAGTCTTGCAGGACTCTTCCCGAGCAAAGTGTTCGGGAAGAGTCCTGCAAGACTCGGTGAAGACTCGGTGACGAATTGGGAGTGAATAGAGAAGGTTCAAATCCTGTTATCATGGGTAAATCTGATCATAGCCTCTCCGTCATTCCAGCGAAGGAGACTGTGTGAAAACTCTGAAATTCAGGAGAAGAGTCCCGTTAGGGACGACATTTTAGCTAGCACAACAAATATATAAGAGCGTTGAATAATTGTCGAAAGCCAATCGAAACTAGTATTCAGAAGATTTCTACACACTGATACCCAGTGTCCATGCGCCGTCATTCCTGCGAAGGCAGGAATCCATAGTGCGCTTAATAGATTGAGAGACAAAGAGATGGATTCCTGCCTTCGCAGGAATGACGCTGCGTGAAGTATGGTGGAGTACCCCCAAAAGTCGCCATGTATTGCCGTACGTGCAACGGTCTCTATATACAAACGAACCAGAGTCCCGTTGTTACTCTCCAAAGACTTTTCACACAGCCTCGAAGGCTGGAATCCAGTCTATCCAAGGGACTGATAACATAACAATAAATCAAACTTGTTATTTCTGGATCCCAGCCTTCGCTGGGATGACGGTACCCCCTCAGTTTGAACTTGAGCCTAAAACATCACCCAGCAACGCCGGGTTCCGTTTCCCACATATATCCTGAGCGTTGGTTAATCGCTGGGATGATGGAATCCACTTAGTTTGAACTTGAACGTAAAAAACCCTGCCTTTTCACGGGCAGGGCTTTCTTGTATGTGTTGTTTAGTTTGTTTTAGTTCATACCCTTGGCGATGGCATCACCGAGGTCGAAGATGGGCAGGTAGATCACCACAATGATTGAACCCACCACTGCTGCCATGAGCACGATAAGCAGGGGTTGGATCAAGGATGTGAGCCGTTCAATCACGGAATCCACTTCCTTCTCATAGAAGGCTGCTGCCTTGCTCAGGAGTTTATCCATATCTCCGGTTTCTTCACCGGTGGAGAGCATCTGCAACAAGGTGGAGGGGAAGACGCCGGTTCGACGGAAAGCATTGGCTACGCCATAACCTTCTTTCACCAGCACTCTGGCTTTGCGAACTGCACCTTCCACCACGGCATTCTGTACCACGTTTTCTGTGAGCTCAATGGTGTCCATAATCGGTACACCGGCAGCCATCAGAATACTGAAGGTCATGGAAAACTTGCTCATAATGGAGTTGTTTTCCACCGCTCCCAGCACCGGAATCCTCAGCTTGATCGTATCCATGATATAGCGTCCCCGATCCGTTAGATACAGCAGGAAGAGGGCTATAATCGCTGCAATGAAGAGAAGCACAGAGATGAAGAGGTGACTGGTGATGAAGCTACTGATATTGATGGCCAACACCGTCGGAGCAGGTAACTGGGCGTTGAAGTTCTCATACACTTGTTTGAACTGAGGGATGATCCAGTAGAAGATACCCCAAGTCACCACAATCAGGAAGATAAGGATGAAGATAGGATACACCATGGCAGATTTTACCTTTCTTTGTGTATCCTCGATCTTCTCCAGGTAATCGGAGAGCTCTGTCAGCACTGTGTGCAAGGTACCGGAAACTTCACCGGCCTGCACCAGAGCGACATAGAGCGGACTGAAGACACCCGGGTGTTGCTCCATAGCCTCAGAGAGTGAGAATCCTTTACGGATGTCATCAGAAATGCGGCGCAGCACTTTGGCAAATTTCTTGTTGCGTTCCATCTTTTCGAGGTCTGAAATGGCCTTTTCGATGGTAAGACCTGCGGAGAACATGGTGGAGAGCTGACGGGTGAAGAAAACCAGAACCCGCAGGGAAACACCCGTGCGGAACTTATAAAAGGCAAGCATCACTTTGTCAAAGAGTGACATCTTACCCTTGAAGGCACCTTCTGCAGCCGCTTTTACGGCTATTATGGTATTGCCTTCCTTACTCAGCTTTTCAACCGCTGCGTCGAGGGTTTCAGCCTTGATGAAGCCTTCTACTCTGGCTCCCTTGGCGTCCTTTACTATATACGAGAAATTTGGCATAGGCTTAACCTTTATTCCTTACTTATTATCAATCGGAGATGGTGAGCTTGATCACTTC
>JAKPXC010000101.1 GCA_029567705.1 Candidatus Cloacimonadota bacterium | reverse complement strand
GACTCCTCAGTGAAAACTCAGTTCGGTTTCGAGGAAATCCATCTCCGCTTTCAGGCTGGCCAGAACTGGCTCGAAATCCTCTTTGGACTTTACCCAGTGAGGACTGCCATACTTGATTCTGACGCGGGAAAAGGGTTTGGGCACCCGGAAGCGATCCCAGGAATTGAAGACCCATTCATGCTCAATCTCCGCTTGCATGGGAATAATGGGTATCCCTGCCAACAGAGCGATATACAGCACTCCCGGCTGGATGCTTTTACTGGGACCTTTGGGGCCATCCGGCGTGATCCCCAGTTGCATCTCCCTGCTAAGCCGCAGCATCTCCCTCAGAGCTTCAGAGCCCTGCCGGGTGGTGGAACCCCGCACCGGCACGTAGCCCAGCTCTTTCATGGGTCCGGCGATCAATTCACCATCCTTGGAGGCGGAAACCACAATTGCCAGTTTCTCTCCTATCCTATGCAGAGCCAGTGGGATAAGGTTCCTGTGCCAAAAGAGATAGATGCACATCTGATCTTTGGGGTTGGCATTATCCAAAGATATCTTCAGGCTGAGCCTTAACAGCTTGAGGATTGCTCCTCCCACTTTCCGCTCCAGCCAGAAGAAAAGTGTATTCTTCATAAATTCAGCAGCTTGCGAACCAGAAGACTCATCTCAACAGAGCACTTCTTGCTCTCCAGTTCTCCCCGCAGATCCAGCAAGCGTTTCCGCACCTTCTTGTTTCGTTCTTCTTCAAGAAGTTCGGATACTGACCTGAGAATGGAGGAAGGTGAAAGCTGATCCTGCACCAGTTCGGGCAGAAGGTCTTCTTCCAGAATAATATTGGGTAAGCCGATACGCTTGATGCGTACGAAGTATCTGCCGATCCGGTATGAAATGGGCGATGCCTTGTAGCAAATGACCACCGGTGTGCCCAGGAAGGCAGACTCCAGCGTGGCTGTGCCGGAACAGGCAATCACCAGCTTGCTATATTTCATCAGTTCATAATTGTAGCCATCCACAACCGTGAGATTTGCCATATTGTGGGAAGCCAAAAGCTCGTTGAAGAAAGCCGGAGGAAGGTTTCGGGCTCTGGAGATGAGCACTTGATAGCCTTGCTTTTCCAGTTCCTTCGCAGCAGGTATGAAGCTGGGAAGCAAGCGTTCCACCTCGGCTTTTCTGCTGCCGGGCAGGAAGGCAATCCAAGCCTTGGCAGGATCAAGCTTGTAAAAGGCGGCAAAGCTCTCTCTATCCAGTTCCAGCTTGATCTCTTCGGCAATGGGATGCCCCACGAAGCTGGAAGACACGTTGTAAATATCCAGCAGTTCCTTTTCAAAAGGCAGAATGCAGGCTACATGCCGCACGTTGTTTCGCAGCTTATATACCCGTTTCCGTTTCCAAGCCCAGAATTGGGGGCAGATAAAATAGAGCACCGGGATGCGCTCTTCATCGGCAATATGGGCTATGCGGAGATTCAGGCCGGGATAATCCACCAGGATCACCAGATCTGGTTTATTTCGGTGCAGATAGCTTTTTACCTTCTGCTCCACTCCAATAAAGAACAATAGATGCTTTAGAACTTCCACAAAGCCCATCACAGCAAAACGATCGAAGGGATAGAGAATCTTCAAGCCCTGGCGTTGCATCAGGCTTCCACCGATGCCGCTGTGTTCCAGATGTGGAATGTCTTGATTCAACCTCTGCATCACCAACGAGGCATGCAGGTCTCCGGAGCTTTCCCCAGCCAGCCAGAATATCCTTTTTATCTGTTGCACCGGCCTATCCAATGGCTACATTACCCAAGAGCGTGAGAGGCGTAACGATTGCTGCTGCAATCAATACTCCGATGAAGATAAAGAGCAGGCTGCGCCAGAAAGGAATGCCAAAGATGTTCGCAGCAAAAGCACCGGTCCAGCCCCCGGTGCCCGGAAGCGGGATGCCGACAAAGGTAGCGAGGCCAATGGCTTCATAACGTTCAATAGATTTCCCTTTACGTCGGGTGCGGGCAAAGAGCCAATCTGTGAAACGCTTGCCCAATTTCACTTTTGATATGAGAGCAAAGAATCTATCCATGAAGAGCAAGATTAGGGGAATGGGCAGCATATTCCCTATTACGGAAAGCAGCACTGCCTCCCACGCCGGAAGCTTGAGTAGCAGTATAGCCACCGGGATCGCTCCCCGAAGCTCTATAATGGGCAACATGGATATCACGATAACAATCATCCAGGGCTTCAGACCATATCCTCCGAGCCATTCGGCTGTTTGTCTGCCAAAGTTGCTGGCTGCCAGAAACTGGAGCACCAAAAGCAACAAGGCCGTAAGTATCACTCTTTTAAGTTCTATCTTCACTCGATCTCCTCTTTGGATCATGAAGGCAAAACTCATAATCGCTTTGGTTCTGTCAATCAGAAAGAGCGGATTTGGGTTGACACGAAATGCCCCGGGCATAGTTTGCCTTCCTATGAAGACGCATATTGAGTGGATGGAACTGGCACTTAATGAAGCCAAACTTGCAGCCGGGGAGGATGAAATCCCGGTGGGAGCCGTGCTTGTGAAAGGCTCCGAGCTGATCTTGGCAGATCATAACCGTACCCGGCAAATGCAGAATCCTCTGGCTCATGCGGAGAAATTGATCATTGACAAAATCACCTCTTCCAAAATCAAGTATCTGCAGGATTACACCCTGTATGTGAGCTTGGAACCCTGCCTGATGTGCGCCGGCATGATGATCTGGAGCCGGCTGGGCACTTTGGTGATGGGAGCCGAAGAACCCAAAAGCGGTTGTGCCGGATCGGTTTACAACGTGCTGAGGAATAAGAGCTTCAATCATGAGGTCAAGATAATCCGGGGCATAATGAAAGAAGAAAGCGCAGCCCTGCTGCAAGAGTTTTTCAGAAGCAAAAGATGAGATTGTGGAGAGTTGCCGGAGCGGTTGAACGGGACGGTCTCGAAAACCGTTGTATCCTCACGGGTACCCAGGGTTCGAATCCCTGACTCTCCGCCACTGTTATGACTACTTTTCATAGCCTTAAAGAACATTATCTGGTGTGTGAC
>JAKPXC010000087.1 GCA_029567705.1 Candidatus Cloacimonadota bacterium | reverse complement strand
GTAAGACCGTCGTGCAACGACCTGGTAAACCTCATGCGTAAAGAACTAATGAGTGATCAAGAACTGCAGAAAACCATAAACATCAACCTAAACTTGGGAACTGCTATGTCCGTAAACCAGTAGTTAATGTCCAAACTCCAGGCCCAGGGCGTAAGCCCTGGGAATATATGACGGTTACGCAGAATTCGCAACATCCGCTCCCCATAGCTGGAAAATCCCCGATTTTCCAGCTATGGGGAGCGGATTAAAACGTCTTATAAACAATATCTTGCAAATACCCCGGGGCTTCGCCCCGGGCTAGCAGATGGCACCCCTTCAGGGTGCTTACCTGGTGAAGCCCAAAAACGGCGATGATGACTTTGTCAACAGTCTGAGTCCCTTAGACGGAGTCTTAGATGATTAAAACATTCTTGGTTATATACTGGCTAATCTGATATGGCGTTCCTACGGAACTCAGAATCGTTATGATGGATCGTTGTGCTAGCTAAAATGTTGTCCCTAACGGGACTCTTCTCCTGAATATTAAACTTTTCACACAGTCTCCTTCGCTGGAATGACGATATTCTACTCACTCAATTTGAACTTGAGCCAAGAATAAGAAGCATCTGGCTAGAATAGTCCGGATGAAATAAGGTTCAAATCCGATTTTTGCAGGTAAATCTGATCATTACCTCTCTGTCGCTGGAATGACGATATTGTACCCACTCAGTTTGATCTTGAGCCACACTTTACGCTACAAGCCATTATGAGTTCCTGCCTGCAGACCATCCAATTCTTCCCAATGGGTCGCCGACTCTTCACCGAGTCTTGCAGGACTCTTCCCGAGCACTTTGCTCGGGAAGAGTCGGCCAAGACACGGTGAAGAGTCGGGGAGAAATAGGGGAGTGACTAGTAACGAGTGACCAGTAACAAGTGAAAAGAGCGGCTTCGCACCTGATTGTGATATGGGCTTTTAAGGATGGACAGAATGGACGAAATGGACAATATGGACACGACCCCAAACTCCGCTAATAAACTCTCTTTTACTTCTTTACTCTGTTTTAAACAAAAAGAACTTCTGCTTATCTCTGCTTATTTCCGTGTCCTCTGTGGTTTTATGAAAGGGGTGGAGTGGTGGAGCGAAGCAGCGCAGCCCTCGTTACTTGTCACTCGTTACTTGTCACTTTCTGATCACTGATCACTGTTCACTGTTCTCTGCCTTGCGACAGCAGCGCAGCTCTAGTCACTTGTCACTAGTTACTATTTACTTTGCGTAGAACTGCTCTATCACTCCCAGCATCGTCTCAATCACCTGGTTGGGATCATCGACGGCCAGGGTTTTCTTATCTCCGTTGTCAAAGGTAACCACTACATTGCCCAAGGCTTTGGAGATTTCCCGGATCTTGGGGATCACGAGATAGCTTTTGCCCAGATGTTCATCATCGTAAGTAAAGATAGCTTTCATAAGACCTCTAATAGCGTTTGAGGTTAAAGCTTTGGCTGTAGGTTTCGCCCGGACGCAGGTATTCGATCTCGGAGGGATCGAAGCTGATCAGGCTGTAGTCCGGATCGTCAGAGCCGTTGAAATAATCGTCAAAGAAATAGCATTGCTCGGCGGCCTCAGCTTTTTGGGAGCTGTTGGTGACGATCTGCGCCGTTCCGGCCAGGCGTACGTAGCCGGTCTGGCCATCGCTGTGCAGAGGTATACAAACCTCCACCCAGCGATTTCCAGCTATTTGCTGCACCTTGGAATCCCCGCTAAAGGTAATCATCCAGAAGCCATCATCGTAATTGAACAGCACAATCGGACGTACCCTGGGCTGTTTTTTATCGACCGTGGCCAGATAGGCATATTGGTTTTGCCTGATCCAGGAGAGAGCTTCGGCTTGGAGGGCGGATTCGTTGGTGCGTGCCATAATCTATTCCCGCACAATCCTCACAGCGGTAACTCTGGCTTGGTTTTCCACGAGGGGATTATCAGCAGAGTCACGGGGGAGATTCTCGATTTGGTGAACGATATCCATGCCTTCCAGCACCTGACCAAAGACGGTGTGCTTGCCATTGAGCCAGGAGGCACCTTCACGCTTGGTCACGATAAAGAATTGAGAGCCATTGGTGTTGGGGCCGGAATTGGCCATGCAAAGTGTACCATAGCTCACGGGGTGGATCAAGGTCTGTCCGGTCATCATTTTCTTCCCGGTGATCTGAGTATAAAACTCTATGGGGTGATCCATAATGGGAGCTCCGCTTTGAGCGGCCATCACGGCATTGACGACACCTGCGATGACTGAATCCGGTTCCGTGCTGGAGGACATATAGGGCATAATCACTTCATTCCAAACTCTGCGAGCCATCTGATCGTCTGTGATGGGGCCGGTGAGAGGTGTGCCGCCGGTGTAGCATTCGTCGTCAAAACGATAATCCGGGCCGCCTCTGCCGTCATCAGAACGGTCGGCATTTTTGGTGTTCGGGCAACCGCCTTGGATCATAAAATCCGGGATCACCCGGTGAAAGTAGGTTCCCACATAGTAGTTGGACTCCGCCAGGGAGACGAAGTTTTGCACAGTGCGGGGAGTGAGCTCGGGCCACAACTCTATGGTGATGTTTCCCAGATTGGTTTCAATTACAGCTTTCAATTGTTCTTCCTTTATTTGTTCGTCTGTGTTTGCGCTCAGGATCAGAGCTGTGGCTACAATGGCGGCCACGATCAGGATCCGAATTAGGGCTCCTTTAAACATCTTGTTCTCCTTTAAAATTCTCTTTGCTATCATAGTGACAGAGCTCGGGATTTCCGTCAATTACTTTTATGTAACTGAAGCTCTTCAGCCAATCTCCGCTATTGCCATAAATTCCTTTGCCAAAGGTTTTGAAGACCGGATTGTGGCTGTGTCCCATGAAAACCAGGTCGTATTTATTTCTATTGATAAGTTTACCTGCATAGAGCTCCAAACCTTCACTTCTTTTGCGTTGGCCGGGCTTATGCAGCTTTCTCTTGCTGCTGGTGCGGGAGAGTTTACTGCCCAGACTCAGTGCCAGATCGGGATGCATCAGGCTGTAGATTGCCCGGATGGGACGGCTGCGGATCAGGAAACGGAATATCTTGTAACGCAGATCGTTTATGGTGTATAGATCACCGTGGCTGATGAGTATCCTCTTGCCGTCTGTGGTCAGGCTATAGCTTTTATCATAGATTTCTGCTCCCAGATAGTCCCGGAAGAAATCTCCAAACCAGAAGTCGTGATTGCCGCTGATATAGATCAGCTTGCAGCCTGCTTCCCGGATATCCGCCAGGATTTTGAGCAGGGGGAAATACTGCTTGATCAGGCTGTGTTTGCCCTCAGACCAGAGATCAAAGATATCGCCATTGAGCACCAAAAGGTCATAGCTTCCGATCAGAGAGCGGAAGAATTCCAGCACCATTTGCTGGCGTGGCTGATCCTCCGGCTTCAGGCCGGTGAATTTGTAATGAACATCGCTGACTATACAGATTCTCATCTTTGCCTGGTGAGGAGGTAGTAGACTATGTTGGTGCCAAAACGCAGAGCCAGCTCCCGGATCTCCGGAGGGTCGTTGTGCGTGGCAGGATCAGCCCAACCGTCTGAGATATTGGTCTCGTAAGTATAGAGGGTCATCAAGCGGCCGTTATCATCGAAGATGCCATAGGCTTTGGGGGGCTGTTCATCATGCAGGTGTATCTTGGGCAGGTTTTCAAAGCTGTAGAAGCTGGTGTAAAGCGGGAAGGATGGATCCAGCTCGATCAATTCCCGTTCGGGGAAGATGCGGCGAATCTCTCTGCGAAAAGAGCTATCCATGCCATAGTCATCATCGGCATACAGAAAGCCGCCCCGCTCCATCCAGAGACGCAGATTGTCTATCTCTCTGTCTGTGAAGCGGATATTACCGTGCCCGGTGAGATAGACAAAGGGATACTCAAAGAGCTTGGCTTCAGAGGCACGCACCACCGTCTGGATCTGGGGGAAATTGGTGGAGAGCGTTCTATTCACATAGGTTGCGAGGTTTGGCAGCACTTCGGGGTCGTTGTACCAATCTCCTCCGCCATCGTAAGCCAGACGGGCAAAACCCGTTCTGGAAAGGCTGTTGTCCACCACTGCGGGGAGCCAACCCACCAGTACTATAAGCAGAGATAAGAGGCAGAGACGCAGAGACATATCAGTTCAGTATCAACAAATCTATCTTCATCAGTGATTCTCCCACGACAGCGTAGAAGCAATTGTCAAAGCTGTCGTAAAGGGAGAGGTAACGGAGATCCTGCAGGAGATCTATGCTGGAGAATACTTCGCCGCGGCTGCCGTCGATCACTGATATACGGTTGCGTTCAGGGATAATCACCAAGCTGCCATCGATGCGGGGGTCTTGAGCGCTGGTGATCTCTTGGGCTTCCAGCACGTCATCCTCGGAGACTGCGCTGCGGGTGTCCGTGGCCCAGGCAATGGTGCCTCCGGGCTTGATTCCGATCAATTTCTTGTTTCTGAGGCTGAGCATCAGGGTATTCTGAGTCTTGAGTAGATACAGGATTTCCTCATCCAGAACCAGATTCCAGCCCGGTTCCTGATTTCGTTTGTTATAGGTATAAAGGTTCTTCCCGGAGGCCATATAGATGTAATCCAGGTCAAAAGCCGGAATAGCCGTGACGGGGTGAGGAAGCTGTTTGGTCCAGGCAATGCGGCATTCTGCTCGGCGGGCGGGAGAATTGACCATCCGTTCCATAATCTTGAGGATATCGGCATTTCTGAGGCGGAGAGTATTGGGCAGCTCTTCCAGAGTGCTTACCCGGCGGGAATCGAAAAACAGGCGCAGCTTGTGCAGACCGGAATCAATAAACCTGTTGCCAAAAGCCATGTAGAGAACGGTCAGCACAGTGATCACCAAGAGCACGATGCTGCTGATCTGCAGGCGGCTAAGCTTGCGCTTTTTCTTCTGGTTTGGATCTGTAAGCCGGCAAAGTTGCAGCCAAAGAGCATTCTTCTCCGATTGGCAGGATTCCAGCAGGGCTTGCAGAGTGCTGGGGCCTTTGATCTGATCCAGAAGCTTGAGTGCCTGGGGTGAGGGAAGCACCAGGAAGTGCTGGTTTTCTTCTATCTGTAGCCTGTGAGTGCGAACCTTGATATCTTCCTCGGCAAAACCCAGCAGTTCCAGTTCGTGAGCTGCTTTCACGTGATAATGCTTCCAGGAGCGTCCAGTCTGGTTCAAGCCCTTGGCGTCCACCACTCCACAGAGCATTCTGCCAAACTGCACAAAGAAGAGCTCATTATCGTAGATCAGGCCAAAGAAGAGGGAGATGCCCTGCTCGATCAGGATAGTTTTCCTCAAGCGGGCATGCAGCTTCCAGTGATACTCGCTCCAAAAATGCTTTAGCCAGTTTTCCACTTCCATGCGGCTGAGTTTGAGAGGCTCGGCGTTGATTATTTCCAGCTTGATTTCTGCTTGAATCTCCTCTAGCACAAAGTCCTTCTCCGGATGCCAGGTGCAGAGGAACCAGGCGAATTTTCCCTCGGGAGAAGCCTGGTAGGAAACCATGCTTCCCGGCGGGTTAAAATGTTTGGAATGAATCGATAACATAGTTTAGCTCCACCACTTGATAAAGGAACGGTAAAAGACCCGGAAGAGAGTGGGCAAATCCATCAACATATTCGTATAGGAAGCATTTGCCAGAGGGCACCAGCACTCTTTCTTGTGGATACTGCGGCGCTCAAGCTCGGCTTCCGGACTGAACCATATCTGCCGGAAGCGGTAGTTATTGGTGCGCAGATTGCCCAAGGGTTTGGCCTTGATGCAGCAGCTCCAGACGTCCCCATCGGGAGATATCTGGGCAGAAGCGACCCCGGAATAACAGGGCAGCACCTGAGTTTGATCCCTCAAGATCTGCTTCACAAGGTTGTAATACTCTATTCTGAAGGCCATGGTTATCTTACTCATGCCTTTATACTTATCATTCTTGATGCGGTGAATCAGGTAGTCGATAGCGGATTTATACTCAACCAATGAGGGTGTGATCCCGGCATTGATGGTATCCAGTTCCACTCTTTCCTCGGCAATCTCCGTGATATAGCTATCCGGTTTCAGACGCATCAGCTCATTGGCGATCAGAGAGAAGTTTTCCACGTTGAATTTGGAAATCACCGTATGGATACCCACCTGCAGATTGGGGAGCTTGAGGGCTTTGAGGCGTGTGAATGTGGCGGTGGTTTTGCGGTAATTGCCGGGAATACCGCGGATCTCGTCGTGCTGGGAATCTATCCCATCCAGGGAAACATTGATCACGATCTGGGCTTTGGGACAGGCGGTGGCGATCTTCTGCACCTTTTCTTCAATGGCTTTTGTGAGCAGACCGTTGGTGGGTATATTGATAATGCGGGGACGGGAGATTTTGTAGATAGCGATCACTATCTCGTCGATATCATTGCGCAGGAAAGGCTCTCCACCACTGAAAGTGATCCAATAGGGGCTTCTGCCCACGGATTTGAAGATCTTCTGATACTCGCTGACTGTGAGGTTGCGGGCTTTCTTTTTCCAGATATTACAGGTGCTGCAGCGAGAATTGCAGGTGTAAAGCAAGCTCACGGTATAGTTCATGGGTAAGAGCTTGGGCAGTCCCAAGTGCTTCATAAACCAATAACCCACAATACGAAAGAGCAGATAAAACATGCTAATAATCTCTCCGATACGGCAGAAACCGCGATCTAAACGTCATTTACTCAAGTCCTTGGTGGAGCGCACAATCTCCCAGGCAAAGGGATTCTTCTTGCGCAGGTAAAAATCTATGCTGCCCAGAACCCTGCAATACATCTCCATAGCCATCACCGCCAGCATTTTGGGGATGGATAAGGGGAATTCCAAAGCCTCTTCCAGCATGATGCTGAAAAGTGTGGAGCCGGATTGGGAAGAGACCTTGTAGTTCTGCCGGGCTTTGAGCCAGAGGTGTCCGTTCTGAATGCGGCGGCGTTGCTTCACAAAATCCCGGAAGTTCTCTGGTCCCTTGTTTCTGATGATGGCCTCCGGGATATAGCGCAGCTCCAGCTTATGTTGTTTCACGATTGCCTCAATGGAAGCTTCATCCACGGCAGAATCCCGCGGGATGCTGTCCATCAGTTTACGGAAGGCTATCATCTCACCAAGTTTGGGAGATTTCAAAGCCATCCGGTGATGCAAGCGCCACAGGAGATGCACGCTGTAGCCCATAAAGCTGGTGGTATCATTGACCGGGACGGGTCTGCCTCCGGTGGCACCAACCTTAGGATTGGAGAAAGCGGAAACCAAGCGCCGGATCGTATGCCGTTCCGGGATCACGTCTCCGCTGATCACCACCAGGATATCGCTGGTGGCACCTTTGAGAAAGATATTGATGGCGCTGGATTTACCTTCCCGCTTGGCTTGACGGATCAGGCGCACCAAAGGATGAGTGGCGGCATGAGCTTCCACCAGTTCATCCGTGCCGTCCGTACTGGCGCTGGAGACCACTATGATCTCCCGGATCTGCACTTCCTTTAAGTCCTGATTGGCAAGAGCATCCAGAAGCTTCAGGATGTTCCCGGCTTCATTGTAGGCAAAGATGCCAATGCTGCAGGTTAGGCTTTGGGCAGAATCTTCCGTCATTGAGGAATCTCTCGGTGGTCGCCTTCCTTGATGTCTTTATTGATAGCGTCCAGGATGCCATTGAGGAACTTGCCGGTGGGTTCAGAGCAGAACTTCTTGGCTATCTCGATGGCTTCATTGATCACGACCGGAGCGGGTGTATCCGTGAAAAGCAGCTCAAACACAGCGATATGCAGGATGGAACGGTCCAGATGAGCGATGCTCTCGCAGCTCCAGTTATCCGTGTGTTTATTGATCTCTTTTTCCACGTATTCGATGTTTATGATGGTGTTTTTCACCAGATCATCGGCAAAAGCAAAGACGGAGGAGCTTTCGGCGATGCCTTCATTGGCGGCGAGTTGAGCCAAAACGGAAGGATATTCATTGAGCATGGAGTATTCTTTAAAGCCTTCCTTAAGCTCACAGAAATCCAGAGCGTAAAGGGTCTGGATCGCCATTTCACGGGCTTTACGACGCTGTCCCATCTCTCATCTCCTTGATCAGGTTGAGCATTTCCAGAGCCGCAGAAGCAGCGCTGAAGCCCTTGTTTCCTGCTTTGGTTCCGGCACGTTCGATAGCTTGTTCGATGGATTCGGTGGTGAGAACGCCATAGATCACCGGCTTGCCATAATTCATCCCGACCTGGGCAATGCCTTTGGTCACTTCTGCGCTGATGTAATCGAAGTGCGGAGTGGCACCCCGGATCAAAGCACCCAGGCAGATAACTGCGTTGTAGGCAGGCTGGGAAGCCGCTTCGGCAGCGATGAGAGGTATCTCAAAAGCGCCTGGCACCCAGATCACAGTGATATCGTCTTCGGAAACGTTGTGCCGCAGGAGGCAATCGATAGCTCCCTCCAGCAGTTTTCCGCTGATGAACTCGTTGAACCGGCTCACGACGATGGCTATTTTATAGCCCTGAGAGACGAGCTTTCCTTCTATGGTTTTCATATCTATCTCCTTCCCTTCACAGGAATTTGCTATTTGGGGCAGTTTATTTCAGAGGCTGTTTTTATTCAAGGTTTTTTTTGCCTGGTTCAGCAGGACTGCCAAAGAGGCAGGTATGGTGTACAAAAGCTTTGACACAAACTCAAGCGCAGAGAAGCTTGGAAAACAAGATAGATTAATGAGACGGTGGAAGATATGATAATAGCAGCGGTGATTCTTTTGACCCTGGTGCTGATGGCAAGCGTGTTTCACAAGGTGAACGTTCCCGTCATCATTCTGTCGCTGTTTATCGGCATCATCTTTGGCAGTGATGTGCTGGGGCTTATCTATCTGGACGACGCTCTACTCGTGAAGGACATCGCCAATGGTGCTTTGATGTTCATCCTCTTTATCGGGGGATTTGGCACCAAGCAGCAACACTTCCGGGTGGTGCTCAAACCTGTCTTGCTGATGGCCACGGTGGGAATCGTGATAACTGCCCTGATCACGGGCTTCCTGTTTCACCTTGTCTCCGGCTGGCCCTGGCTGATGGCGCTCCTGGTGGGCTCGATCATCTCTTCCACAGATGCCGCGGCGGTCTTTTCCATCTTCAAGGGACGCCCCATTGAAAACAAGATAAAATCCCTCACGGAGCTGGAATCTGTCTCCAACGACCCCATGGCGGTGATTCTAACGATGTTTGTAATCGGCCTGATCAATGGCGGAGAGATCAGCACAATTGCTGCGGTGCTGCGTTTTGCCTGGCAGTTGTGCGGAGGAGTTGGGATCGGGATCGGGATTGGCTTTCTGGCTGTGTATGTCTTCAGAAAGATCCGGCAGATAGAGCCGGAGTACTTTTATATTTACATGATCGCAATGGTGCTCTTGAGTTACAGCTTGGCAGATATCGCCGGGGCCAGCGGAATGCTCTCCTCCTTCTTTGCCGGCTTTGTGATGGGCAACAAACAGATCCCCTACAAAAAGGGACTGCTGGCTTTTAACAACACCCTTTCGTTCATCACGAACGTGGGACTTTTTATCCTGCTGGGACTTCTGGCTTTTCCCCGGAACTTTGCCCAGATCTGGCTCTGGGGTGTGGTGATCTTTTTGATTATCACCTTCATTGCCCGGCCGCTCATGGTCTGGCTGTTGACGCTCTTCACCGGTCTCAAACCCAAGGAGAAGCTCTTCCTTTCGGCCGTGGGAGTGAGAGGAGCGGTTCCGATCGTGCTGGCCACCTACCCGGCTGCCATGGGACTGGATGGAGGCCATGAGATCTTCAATATCGTTTTTTTCATCGTAGCACTTTCCATGCTGGTGCAGGGAACCACAATCGTCCCTCTGGCACGGAGGCTGGGCTTGCTCCTGAAGGACAAGAACAAGCTGCCCAAGCTTCTGGAACTGGTCACCGTGCAAGATACCAATTATGAGATTATCGAGGTATTTATCGATGATGAATACTACGAAGGCTCCTGCCTGGTGAAAGACCTCAAGCTGCCTCCGGGAACCCTGATCACTTTCATTAACCGTAATGGCAAGATCATAGCGCCTTCCGGTTCTGCGGAGATCTTCCCCAATGATACCCTTACCGTGCTGGTGGAAAAGAGCTATATTGACCTGATCCCGGTGGAAATTCTCCGCAGCTTCATCATTAGGCGCCTCCACCCTGAATAGTATAGAACGCAGATGACGCGGATTGAACGGATTGCCGCAGATAGTGTTATCCGTATCATCCGCTTTATCCGTGTAATCCGTATTCAACTAACCCTCACAACTCATTCAAACGTCTCCTGTCTGTCTGAATAGAACGCAGATGACGCGGATTGAACGGATTGTCACAGATTGTTTTATCCGTATCATCCGTTTAATCAGTGTAATCCGTAGTCCAATAACAGATTTCTAAACCCATTTCAATGGGTTTCCAGACTGGAGGCGGTGGTTTGAACCACCGTATTCGTGGAGCTCTCAATGTCTCTATCCAGATATAGACTTTGCGAGGAATTTATTCCGAGCTTATCTTCATCTACCGGGTTCGGAATAAATTCCTCGCGTAGTCTGGAAACCCGTTGAAACGGGTTGACGCAAATCGTCTGGCGGCAACCATACACGGTGGTTAAAACCACCGCCTCTAGTCTGGAAATCCAATAGATCGGGTTGCAGTCTGTTGATATAGTCATAAACGCTTGATTTACTCGGTTCACCAGATAAGCACCCCGACGGGGTGCCTTCCGATAGCCCGGAGCAGAGCCCCGGGTTATATGCCTCAAATTCTTTGTATATGTAAGAGCGTTGAATAATTGTCCAAAGCCAATCGAAACTAGTATTCAGAAGATTTCTCCACACTGATACCCAGTGTCCATGCGCCGTCATTCCTGCGAAGGCAGGAATCCATAGTGCGCTTAATAGATTGAGAGACAAAGAGATGGATTCCTGCCTTCCCACCCCAAAGCTCAGCTTCGCTGAACTTTGGGGACCCCGGTCGCAGGAATGACGCTGCGTGAAGTATGGTGGAGTACCCCAAAAATCGCCATGTATTGCCGTACGTGCAACGGTCTCTATGTTTTAATCCGCTCCTCATAGCTGGAAAATCCCCGATTTTCCAGCTATGGGGAGCGGATTCTGTGAAAATCCACGTAACCGTCATATATTCCCAGGGCTTACGCCCTGGGCTATCAGATTGTCACCCCTCCGGGGTTTATCAGCGTCCTTTAACTCCGGAAGAATTGTATAATCAAAGTGGATTTTGTCAACAGCCTGCACCCCTGCGGGGTTATTCTATACCCCTAAACCACTGTTAGAATTATGAGCCTAAGGATAGCTTTGTCACCAGCCTGAACCCCGCGCTGTGGGGTTTTCTGGATGCCAGCCTTCGCTGGCATGACGCTGCGCGAAGTATGGGGGATTAACCTAATCATCGCCTCGCCTCCTCCCTGCGTTCCCAATTTCTCCCCGACTCTTCGCCGAGTCTTGGCCGACTCTTCCCGAACACTTTGCTCGGGAAGAGTCCTGCAAGAGTCGACGAAGACTCGGCGACGCATTAGAGACAGAACATGTTTAAGGATGGCACACTCCTTTCCTATCGTTTCACTGGAAGTGCAGGACGATGACAGCTATTAAATAATGGCAGCAAGGCGGTTACCTGCCTATGTATCGCCTGTAAACATCCTACTATTTTATAACTGTTATCTTCGTGGTGTTTACCATTTGGTCTGCCTTCACCCTGACTATATAGGTTCCCGAAGCAAGCGGCCTGTTATTATCGTCCCTGCCATTCCAAACAGTGGAATAGAACTCTCCGCTTTGCTTCAAATCATTCGAAAGTCCGGCTTTGTGAACAAGACTATTGTAGCTTTCCGTCAAGCGGATGGTTTTAACCTTTTGTCCCCGGATGTTGAATATCTCAAGCACAGGCTGCGCCTCAGGTTTCTTGGGCAAAGTGAATTCGAGAAATACTCCCGCTGCCCGGCTGGTATTCAGCAGCGGATTGGGATAGGCAGATACTCGAAATCCTTCCGTAGGAGGCGGTAATTCAGGATCATCGTTGCTAACCCAGGGCTCGGAAGCATATTCATAAACTCCCATATCTATCCTGCCATTGGCTATGCGATGGTTGCCTGCCAGGTCCATGGGGGGCAGATTTAGCCCTTCGGTGTCCGGAGTACCACTATCGATACAAGGTGAAAGCGCACTTAGCTGATAGTACTCCGGTTGATTTATACCCAGGCTGCTATCCACCGTGCCCAAAAACAAGGGATCGGCACTCATGATGTTATCGGTCATCGTAAGCAGTTCCGGTCTGGAACTGGGAACCGTAGCTGTCCTGAACAGGCTGTGGCTGATGCTCACCGGATAGGCAGTTGCATTGACGCTGAGGTAATTTACCATACCCAGTTCTGATCCGGAACCTGGATTATGGAAGATTACATTCCGCAAGTCTGCTCCCGCCAGAATTCGGCACACAAATCCCGGCGAGTTGTTATTGGCTATCGTGCAGTTGTTGATCTGAACAGGCTGGTATCTGTTTTGGATATAGATAGGTGAGGTAACCCAAGATGGGTTGGAAACACTATTGTTGATGATCAGCATATTGCTCATATCAAGGTTGTAAGCCGCAAAGGGCTCATAGATGCTTTGGTAAAAAAATACCCAGGCATCAACAGCAGTGATGTTTGAGACAATGCTGTTGCGGAGATGTATGTCGCTGTCGTAAAACTTCATGCCCATATGGTTGGTTTCCGAATCTGTAGTTGAATTCCCGGTTACAATCACGTTTGTTGCATAGAAGTTGTTACACTCGAACGTCCAAAGACCAGAAATATCGTTGGGATACACTGTGTTACCAAGAATCGCATGTTCTACATGGATATTGCTACTATACCCGAATTTAAATCCACTAGAACTAGAGCCATAGCTATTAAAACATTCAATATCACGGAGCAAGATATCTGTGCAATAATTAAAGCTCAAAACAAACGTATAAATAGACCTTCCATTCATCAGTTTCATACCCGATATCTCCACATTTGAGGCATACCAGGCCCCCCAGAATGTGCGGCTGAGTTCTCCGTCTATGATGGTCTCTCCCATCCCTGCGCCATGCACCTTGACGTTTGATTTCACTCCCATGGGCAGAATTTGCCCATTGTCAGAATGGGAATATAGGCCAGGAGCAAGATGGATAGTTTTGGGATTATCCGGATTTGAGGCAATGCGTTGCATGGCGATGGCAATAGTTCGTAGCGGGGACCCGGAATCAAGCCCCGAATTGCTATCGTCTCCATCGGGAGCTACATAAAGGTCATGATCTATTTGCTCAATAGCCCCCTGCGCTATGTTGACGGTGACATTGGCGTTGTGCACATGAATGAAGTAGCCATCCACATCGGTGAGGCTTGTACTACCCAGGGCAAGGTTGATCTCGATTGGAGTAGGATTGTAGGATTGATAATAAATACAAACATCCATACCCATTGTTGCGTGGTTATTATAAATTGAACTTGGATACTGCGGATCAAAGGTTATCTGGGAGCCAGTATTAAAAAGAAGACCCCCCCCCCCCATCAGCTTTATTGTCATAAATATCTACGTTGCTAAGAAAGACACTAGATCCAGTACTTGCGGCTAATCCCCCCGCGTCTATCGCTGTACAGTTTCGAATAACGGAATTGAAAAGTGACAAACTCGAATATCTAACTAAGATTCCTCCAGTTCTATTGGAATATGTGTTTAAGCCCATTTCATTATTGACAAAGGTAAAGCCATTGATTGTAATTGTTTCGCCACTGGTGATTTTTATGCAAGACTCCAAATTTCCATCTATGATCGTATTCTCAATATATTGCTGCAAGGGGTCAATGGAATACAAGCTGGCAATCGTGATATTGATACCGTTTGTGATCACATTTTCAATATACCTGCCAGGATAAACCAGTATCGTGTCTCCATGCCCTGAGGCGTTCACCGCGGCCTGGATGGTGGTATATTGCTGGCTGCCGTCGAGAGCAACCGTTCTAGTGGTTGAATAAAGGTATCCACTTAAGATCAGAAGAACTAGAACTATATATGCTTTCATCTCAATTCCTTGTTTGTTAACGTGGTGGTGGCATGCCACCCCCACTCATCAATTACTACTACTTTAGCAGCAGCATTTTATTTGTCAAGACCTTGTTTGGCAAGCTCATCCGGTAGAAATAGACACCGGAGGACACAGATCTTCCTTGACCATCTTTGCCATCCCAGATCACGCTGTGGGTCCCGGCAAGCATTTCTTGATTCAGAAGTGTTTTCACGAGTTGTCCCCTGACGATGTAGATATCCATTCTCACCGGGCTGTTTTCTGCCAGATCATATTTGATCGATGTAACCGGATTGAAGGGATTTGGATAGTTCTGGAATAGTTGAGTTGCGGCGGGGGGTAGTACATCGCCCGTTTTTGTTAACTGCACCCTTAGGAATCCTTTGAAATCTGATACTCTTGCTGTCTTGGATTCATAGACTCCGGTTTGTAAGTTAAAGACAGCGTATTCTGGAACTATGGAACTTGCTGACTTGGCAGGAAAATACAAGCGGAATTCTACTTCCTTCAAATCATCGGATAGATCATCACTGTTCGTAATATAAGCATTGAGCTGGATTTCACCATCTTTGATAACAGCAGCCCCTTTGCATACTTCGTCGATAAACAACGCAACTTCAGTAGGTTTATCGCCATCTTCGTATTGGTTTAAATCCATGGAGATAAATACCGGGATGTAGCCAAGCTGCTCTTCAAAGTAAAAGTGCTTTGTCATATCCCTTGTATATGAATCAGTAAAAGGAGGATTCGGGTTATCACCCCCAAGCATAAATTCTACATCATCGGTTCCAATATAATGAACCACAACCATTTCTCCGTGATTTATGGCAAGGTTTTCATTGTTCATGAGATATGATCCTAACCACAGATCAGTGTAGAAAGCTGATGGGGGATCTCCAGGCTGGGGCTCATAGCCAAAGATGGGTACTCTCACCAATGCCCAGTCCTCTGCAATTATAGCCTTGATATCATCAAGAATGGGCAGTAGGGCATCAAACGGTTTCAAGCTTTCCGGAAGGTAGTATCCCAGAAATGTTTCTCTGAATAAAACTCCGGTATTCGGATCAATCTCACAGTTTCCATCCAGTTGATCCGGAGCTGTTAGAGACCGTTGCACGTACGGCAATACATGGCGACTTTTGGGGGTACTCCACCATACTTCACGCAGCGTCATTCCTGCGACCGGGGTCCCCAAAGTTCAGCGAAGCTGAGCTTTGGGGTGGGAAGGCAGGAATCCATCTCTTTGTCTCTCAATCTATTAAGCGCACTATGGATCCCTGCCTTCGCAGGAATGACGGCGCATGGACACTGGGTATCAGTGTGTAGAAATCTTCTGAATACTAGTTTCGATTGGCTTTGGACAATTATTCAACGCTCTTTGTTATTAAATGCTTTGTTGAATAATCTCCAAGAACGGAGTGATGCAGACCTGTCTCATCGTCGTATTCACGACCTGTATAGCGGTATGGGTTTTCTTCCGAAACCGTACTGTTCATCGGGTTCCCCCAAGCATCGTAATCATAAGAACTGATGGCTTGATTATTCTCATTCATCACCACTCTCGTTGATCCCAAATGATCCTAGAGCATGTAATATGTCAAGCTATCATTTCGTTTGGCAACGATTCCCTTTGATCCCAACTAACATAGCCGAATCCGAGTATTCGCCATACACTACATGTGCAAGGTTCTCTCCGGAGATTTGCAGGTCTTGGGGTTTCTGGATTGTACACCTAAAAAAATGTAAATCTCTTATGCCATGCAAGCCATGCTCTTACGCAAATGAGGAAATGATTCCACACGAAAGTGTCCAAAAACTGGAGAAAGTGTCCACGATAAAAAGGTAGGGGAGGGTTTCTCTCCTGTGGTTCTTTTAAACAGCGTATAGTGTGTTATTAGTGTGAAGAATAGGCATTGAATAATTGCCCAGAACCCATGGTAACAGGCATATATATATTATAACCATTGTTACCCAGTGTATACCTGTGCCGTCATTCCAGCGAAGGAGACTGTGTAAAAAGTCTTTGGAGAGTTCCAGCGGGACGATATTTCAGATAGTAACTGAGGATTCCTTGAGGATGCAATGAGTCCCGGGACGCCATTTTAGATATTTAAAACATTCTTGAATAAGCATATAAGCTTATCTGAAATGGCGTCCCTGGGACTCTGGTTCGTTTGTATACATTCGTTGTGCTAGCTAAAATGCCGTCCCTAGAGGGACTATCCGGAGACTTATCACACAGTCTCGGGCGAAAGCTTCAATAGAGCTTGAAGTTTTCGGTGAGGAAATCTCAGAGAAAATGCTATTTCTCCGTCCCGACTTCAAGGAATCCTGCTTTCTATTAGCCCCAAGCCGCAGCAAACCGCTTGACATCTGCAGAGGAGCTTTAATGTGAGTGAATGACTTAAAAATAGACGAGGTGAAACGCTTGAAACCTGCTTCCAAGAGATTGCCATATCATGCCTTAGTTAAAGTGGTCTTATGATCAGGCGGCTGCTGCTCACCCTGTCTTTTCTATTAGTGCTAGCTCTCTATGCCGGTCCCGCTCCGGTGGTTCTGAAAGTCTTCGAGCTGCCCGATCCCCGCGCCACGGATGCCTATTCCAAAGCCAATCTCGCCGTTGTGCAAGCCTTCCGCACCAAGTATCCCCACATCGAGCTCCGGGCCTTCTCCGGGATCAAGATTGAAGGCATGGATCTGGATAGTGGTCCTCTGATGGCTATTGCCGGGGGAGTGGCTCCGGATATTCTTTACGTAAATTTCCGTCAAAGCGATACTTATATACAGAACAACTTCCTCTATCCCTTAGATGAGTTCATCTCCAGGGAAAGCTCCGAAAGCATGTCCCTCAGGGTGGAAGCTCCCGTGTGGCAGGTGATTCGGCGTATCCGTAAGGGTGATGACCGGGAGCATACCTGGGCCTTGCCCTATGAGACTTTGGTGCGGGTGCTGCTTTATCGCAAGGACGTATTTCGCAGAGCGGGATTGGATCCCAACCGTCCTCCGCGCACCTGGGAAGAATTCCGCCGCTATGCCCGCATCCTCAGCGATCCGGCCAATTCCAATTACGGCACGGTACTGGCCGGAGGCTCTCAAGCTGCATACGATTGGCTTCCCTTCCTCTGGGCAGCAGGCGGAGACGCCGTTACTTACAACCCTACCAAGAAACAGTGGAACGCCAGCTTTGCCTCTGAGGCCGGGGTCACCGCCGTGGAGTATTATCTCAGCCTCTTAACCTCAGAATGGAAGGATTCTGCCAACCGCAGTCAACACGGTTTTGCCATTCGGGAGGGTGATTGGGGTTACCTCTGGATGGAAGGCAAGATCGGCATGAAGATGGATTATCTCTCCCAACAAAACATGGGTGGCAGATACGATCCCAACCTTTACGGCTTTGCTCCCTCCCCGGCCGGACCTTCCGGAAGAGGCGGCAGCGAGATCAATTGCCGCATGATGGGCATCTTCAGCGGAGCCGGGATCAGCAACAACGCCGGCCTGGGAAACCGCGATCCTGCTTTGGTGCGGGAAGCAGCCTGGCAATATATCCGCTTCTATGATAGCGAAGAAGCCCGTAAGATTCGCCTGAAGGTAATGATAGAGAGCGGATTTGGCAAGATGCAGAATCCCGTCTTCCTAAAACGTTACGGCTATGAAGATTATCTCCGCTTTGCTCCTGAGGGCTGGCTGGAAACCTTTGAGACTGCCATGCGGGAGGGCAAGCCGGAACCTTTTGGGGATAACTGCCAGAAAGTCTATGAATTTATGACTTATCCGCTGGACGAGCTGATCAAGCTGGATCTGGATGGCAAGCTGGGCAAAACTCCTGACGAAAGAAGAGCCAGGATCGGCTCCATCCTGAAGGCTGCTCAGGACAGAACCAATCAGGAAATGATCGGGATTGTAACTCCTGAAACGAAAAAAATGAGGGAGAGGCTGGCCTCCGTTGTAGCTGCCCTGATAATCTTTGGCTTTGCCTTCACGATCTGGAGAGTCTGGAAGATTCTGGCCCCCGGCACTATCACAAACAGCTCGGGCAAGAAGAGCCGGATACCTCTGATCGTGCTGCTGCTGGCACCGGCGGTGATCAGTATTTTTGTGTGGAAATACGTGCCGATGATCACGGGCAGTCTGATGGCAGTGCGAGATTTCCATCTGGTGGGCGAGAGCCCCTTTGTGGGCGTGGGCAATCTGGCGGAAGTGCTCTTTGATACCACTTGGTGGGCGTCTGTGCTAAGAACGCTTTACTATATGCTGCTGAGCCTGGGTCTGGGCTTCTTTCCTCCCATCATTCTGGCGATTATGCTGCAGGAAGTTTCCCATGGCAAGATGCTCTACAGGGTGATATACTACCTCCCAGCGGTGATCAGCGGAGTGATTGTGATCTACCTTTGGAAGCTGCTTTACAGTCCCAATGAAAGTGGAGCTTTGAATCAAATGATCATGAGCCTGGGCTTGCCCAAAAGTATGTGGATCCGGGACGAAAACCTGGCGATGCTCTGCGTGGTTCTGCCAGGCATCTGGGCGGGGATGGGACCCGGCAGCCTGATCTATCTGGCAGCTCTGAAGAATATCCCCAATGAACTCTATGAGGCTTCCGATATCGATGGAGCGGGCTTCTTTGCCAAGCTCAGGTACATCGTATTTCCCAGCCTGAAAGGCCTGATTATCATTCAGTTTATCGCTGCTTTCATAGTGGCGGCTCAATCCAGCGATTTCATCCTGGTAATGACCTTTGGCGGGCCGGGAGAAGCCACCCGGGTGGCTGATCTGCTGATCTTTGAAAAGGCTTATCTGTATCTCAAGTTCGGCCTTGCCACCACCATGGCGTGGCTCCTGAGCCTCTTTCTGATGGGCTTTACCGTGCTGCAGATCAAGTATCTCTCACGCATGGAATTCAAGACTGCCAAAGCGGAGCAGACATGAGCATCATCGGGAAAGTTGGACGTCGATCTCCCAAGGTGCGCATATTGAATCTGGCTCTGCACCTGATTCTGATCCTTGGTTCCATCACTATGATCTACCCCTTTGCCCTGATGATTTCATCTTCACTCAAGAGTAATGTGGATGGAGTGCGGATCACGCTGATTCCGCCTTATCTGCACAACGATGAAGCGCTCTGGCAGAAGTATCTGGAAAGCAGGTACAACGAGGAAAGCAGCCGCTTGATGGATAACTATCCCGGGAGCTGGATTTCCTTTGCCGAAGCAGAACTCCACCCAGAGAAAGCCAATCCTGCCCTCTACCGGCTCTGGATGGACTTCCTGCAGCAAGAGCAGGACAGGATAAGCGTCTTTCACTACTATGTGGCCGAGCACTATGGCCGTGGCATCTATCCTCTGGCGCAGCGGCAATTTCGCAAACAGCTCCGGGAGGAGAACCACAACAGCCTGGTGGAGTTTAATAACCGCTATGGCACTGGGGCGGTTACCTGGGAAGAGATCGTGGTGGAAGAGAAGGATATCTATTCCCGGAACTTCGTAAGCAGCTCCGAGGGCTATCTGGGACGCTTCCGCCGCTTCAAGGAAACCACACCGCTCTGGATGCGCTATTATGTGAATCCGGATGGGAACTTCGTAAACACAGAGCTGATCCCTGCCTACAGCGGCGATCTGGAGCGCTTTAACCGGGCTCAGGGGACTCACTATACTTCCTGGGATCAAGTCCGCTTGCCGGTCTCGGTTCCAGAGGATTCGCTGAGGGAGATTTGGCTGCATTATGTGCGTTCCAGCCTCAATCTGCAGCATTTGAAGCTGGCAGAGGCAGCCGGGGCGGATTATCGCAGCTACCTGCGGGATAAATACGGCAGTATAGAGCTTTTGAATCAGGCCTGGATACGGGACTATTCCGGCTTTGACGAGCTGGTGATCCCGCTGCGTATGCCCGAAAGCGGGGCAGAGGCCGATGATCTGGCCTTCTATATCCAGAGTCTGGCAGCTCCTGAACATCTGCGCATCAACAACTTGGCGGAGGATTTTCGACTGTACATTTTTAGACGGTTGGGTTCTCTGGAAGCTGTGAATGCTTTTCTCAAAACAAATTATTCCGATCTGAGCCAGATTCCTTTCCCAGCTCTGGAACAGGATTATTATGCTTTTGAAGAGCATAAGGGAGCCATCCGGAGGGAATTTCTCTGGCGTAATTATGCCATGGCGCTGGATCAGATGCTTTCCGATGCGCGTTCTTTGCGCAATACCGGGATCTATGTGCTGCTCTCGATCCTGCTGGCCATCACGGTCAATCCTCTGGCAGCGTATGCGCTCAGCCGTTTCAGGCCGCGCTTCAGTTACCAGCTTATCATGCTCTTTATGCTTACCATGGCGTTCCCGGCGATGGTGATGGGGATTCCCAATTTCCTGATGCTGAAGCGGCTCAATCTGCTCAATACCTTCTGGGCTTTGGTTTTGCCCGCTGCTGCGGATGGCTACTTCATCTTTCTGCTCAAAGGCTTCTTCGACAGCCTGCCCCGGGAAATATATGAAAGCGCCAGCATCGATGGAGCGGGAGAG
Source organism: Candidatus Cloacimonadota bacterium (assembly GCA_029567705.1). Taxonomy (GTDB): domain Bacteria; phylum Cloacimonadota; class Cloacimonadia; order Cloacimonadales; family Cloacimonadaceae; genus PHBP01. The sequence continues at coordinate 11,791 of JAKPXC010000087.1, read as the reverse complement.
TTCCGTCTGTTTTGGCAATTCACCCTTTGGCTCAGTAAGCCAATCCTGGCTGTGATTGCCTTGGGTGCCTTCAATGCTGCTTACCGTAACTTCCTCTTTGCCTTCATTGTCTGTCAGGATCAATCGATGTGGACTCTGATGGTGCACATCTACACTCTGATGCAGAGAGCCTGTTCGGGAGTGGGTTATGCCGCTCTGGTGATTGCCGCCATCCCCACTCTGCTGATCTTTGTCTTCTTCCAAAATATTATTATCAAAGGGATTGTCGTCCCCATGGAGAAATAAATGCACAACGAAAAGATACACATAGAGCGCATCAAGCGCCTGATCGAAAGACAGAAGCCTCAGATTCACCGGCTCAAACAGGAAATGCCGGCCTTCCTGGTAGGTTGTACTGAGCCTCTTTTGCATCCAAAGCATTCAGGATGCAATGCCCTGCAAGAGATCAAGAAGACGGATGTCTGGGGCAAGAAATGGGGCAGCGCTCACTTTCAGGTGAATATCACCATCCCGCCGGACTTTGCCGGGTATCAGGTGGGGTTGTGGTTCGATTGCGATGGAGAAGCCTGCGTAATGAAGCAGGGAACTCCTTACCAGGGACTCACTCCCAAGGTGGATTGGTATCACAATGCTGCCAAATACTACGTTCCTCTCTCTGAGAATGCTGTTGCGGGAAAAGATTATAAACTCCTGATCGAAGCCTCTGCCAATGATCTCTTTGGTGCCGGAAAAGAAGAATACGCCCTGCGTGAATGCGCCTTGGTTACTTTGGATACCCAGCTTCGCAATGACCTGCTGGATATGGAGCTGCTGCTCAATCTCGCCACGGCACTGCCGGTGGGACAAGTGCGCCGCAAGAAGCTGCTCTGGGGACTGAATGAAGCCTGTAACTACTGGGCTTCGGATAGAGCCAAGGCTCGGGCTATCCTGCAGGAACTGCTCTCCCAGCCTGCTCATGCCAGTGCGCTCACGGCCTATAGCGTGGGGCATGCCCATCTGGATCTGGCCTGGCTCTGGCCACTAAGAGAGAGCAAGCGCAAGGGAGGCAGGACTTTTGCCAATGCTCTGCGGCTCTTGGAGCAGTATCCAAGCTATGTGTTCGGAGCTTCTCAGGCTCAGCTTTACCGCTGGATTAAAGACCAATATCCTGCTCTCTATGAGGAGGTGAAAGTGGCCGTGAAAACAGGTAGATGGGAGATTCAAGGAGCTTCCTGGGTGGAATTTGACACCAATCTGCCCTCCGGAGAAGCCATCATCCGGCAATTTTATTATGGCAAGAAGTTCTTCTCGGAGGAGTTCGGCTCTGTACCGAAGACTCTCTGGCTGCCGGATTGCTTTGGTTTCAATGGCAACCTGCCTCAACTGATGAAAGGCTGCGGTGTGGACTGGTTTATGACCCAAAAGCTAAGCTGGAACGAATCCAACACCTTCCCGCACCATCTCTTCATCTGGCAGGGCATAGATGGCACGGAGGTGCCGGCGCATCAGCTTCCCACCAACGACTATAACTTCTCAAATAACCCTTCTGCCTTTCTGCAGACGGAAGAACGCTTTGCTCAAGCCGAGATCAGCGAGGCTTTTCTAAACCTCTATGGCATCGGCGATGGGGGTGGCGGCCCCACTCTGAACCACGTTGAATACGGCCTCCGTCAGCAGAATCTGGAGGGCGTGAGCCGTTTTCGCTTTGCCCGCAGTGATGAGTTCTTTGCATGGTTCCAGAGCCAGGATCATTCTCGGCTACCCAAAGCCTTTGGTGAGCTCTATCTGGAGTTCCACCGTGGCACCTACACCACTCAAGCACTAATGAAACAGAACAACTTCATCAGCCAGCGATTGCTGAGCTTGGCGGAGTTTCTGGCTGCAAGTGACGCATTGCCTTATCCACAGGAGCTGCACCAAATCTGGGAAGATACTCTGCTGCTGCAGTTCCACGATATCATTCCCGGCTCCTCCATCACCATGGTCTATGAAGATGCCCACCGCATCTCTGCAGAGAGTCACCGCAAGCTTCTCAGTTTTGCCGGAGCGTTAGTGAGAGCCGAAACGGATAAGGCTATCACTGTGGTTAATGACAGCCAGTGGGAAAGAAACCAGTGGATAGAGCTGCCCCCGGGCCAGACCGCCTCAGATAGTCCGAATATAACAGAGCGTATCACTTCTGCCAGTCTGATAAAAGTATCGCTGCCTCCTTTCTCACGTCTTTGGATCCCGCTCATCGAAAGCGAGCCGGAAAAGAGCGCAGATACTGCTCCGATGGTCTTGGAAAACGCCTTTCTCAGAGCCGAGATCAGTCCCCGGGGCAGCATCCTGAGCCTGATCGTAAAACCCGAAAGCCGGGAGATGCTTCTGGCTGAATCCAATCTGCTCAAGCTCTGGGAGGATGAACCCAATAACTGGGGTGCCTGGGATATCAACCACTTCTATCACGACACCACCCCCACGGAAGCTTCTTCCGGCCAGCCGGTGCCGGGGCTTTGTATCAACCGTCCCGGCAAGCTGCTAAGACTGGTGCAAGACATACAGATTGGGCACCTTAGCCTCAGGCAAACCATAGAGCTGGGTTCCGATGACGAGTTTCTCAGAATCAAGCACGAGATAGATTGGCAGGCCACCCACCAGATGTTGCGCACCCACTTCTATCCCAGGATCAAAGCCAATGAAGCCACCTATGAGATAGCCATGGGTACCATAAAACGCAGCACACGTCCCCAAAACGCTTGGGAACTGGCTCAGTTTGAAGTTCCCGCCCATAGATTTGCGGATTATTCTCAGACGGATTGGGGCTGCGCACTGCTTAGTAAGGCCAAATACGGCTATCGCATTGTGGAAGATGAGATGGAGCTCAATCTGCTGCGCAGTCCGGCCGACGTCGATCCCACTGCCGATCAGCATCACCACTGCTATGAATATGGCTTCTACCCGCATCATGGCAGCTTTGAAAGCTCTGAAGTGCTGCAGATGGCTCACTGTTTTGCTTATCCCCCGCAACTCCTGCCGGGAGGAAAGACGGACTCTTGTTTGATGGAATCCGGCATCAAACTGGAGGCCTCGGCCGTTAAGCTGGACACCATCAAGCCTGCCTATGGACGGGACGGCATTGTGCTGCGGCTCTATGAATACCGGGGCAGCTCGGCAGAAGCCAAGCTCACTGTGCCCAAAGCATACAAACATGCCTACCGGTGCATGATGACGGAAGAGATTCTGGAAGCTCTGCCTTATGAGGCCGCTCTCACTCTGCAGTTTGAAGCCCACCAGATCATTACCTTGCTGTTCACCGAGGAAGCTCAATGATACCCAAACCCTTACGGCAAGTCCTTCACAGCGAGAGCTATCCCCTTCCCCGGCACTTCGTGGTTAGTAATGAGATAGGCAGCTCCCAACAGGAAGAATCTACTACAGCCTTGGCTTCCTCTCTGGCTGAAGAATTGAACCGCTTCCTCCCCGGTCTGCCAAATCCTGCTAAGCCGGAGAGCTCAGAAAAGCCTTGGAGCCTGAACCTGAGCTTGGAACCTATAGAGGACGGGCATCCGGAAGCCTACCGCCTGGAGCTTGAGCATGGCAAAGTAAATATCAGCGCCGCAGATAGTAAAACCCTCCGCTATGGCATCACCACTCTGAAACAAGTCTTGTTCGAAGCCTCTCAATCTGGTGACGGCTTCATCCATAAACAGAGCATCACCGATCATCCCCGCTACTCCTGGAGAGGCCTGCATCTGGACGTCAGCCGCCACATCTTTGAGCTCGATTTCATCAAGACTTATCTGAAGCTGATGAGCGAGCTCAAGCTAAACAAGTTTCACTGGCATCTCACCGATGACCAGGGCTGGAGGATCGAGAGCAAAAAGTACCACCTGCTGCAGGAAATCAGCGCGTGGCGTACTGAAGCGGATGGCACGAAATATGGTGGTTATTACATACAGGCACAGATCCGGGAGATCGTGGCCTATGCTGCAGAACTGGGCATTGAAGTAGTGCCGGAGCTGGACCTGCCCGGGCATGTGATGGCGGTTCTGGCAGCCTATCCTGATCTGGCTTGCCAGCCTCAAGCCTTTGAGACCATGAGCACTTGGGGCATCTCCGATGATATTCTCTGCGCCGGAAAGGACTCCACGCTGGATTTCATCCTGAACCTGGTGGATGAAGTGGCAGAGCTTTTTCCGGGAAGCTATTTCCACCTGGGTGGGGATGAAGCTCCCAAAGCCCGCTGGCAAGAGTGTCCCCTCTGCCAGAGCAAGATCAAAGAACTCGGACTTCAGAGCGAAGAGGAGTTGCAGAGCTGGCTCTTCGACACAGTCTCTACCGCTCTGGCCAAAAGAGCTAAGACAGTGATCGGTTGGGACGAGATTCTGGAAGGAAATCCCCGTCCTGAGAGCATCGTGATGATCTGGCAGGGAGATGGCAAAGCTGCCGCTCTCCGTGCTGAAGAAGGCGGTTATAAAGCCATTCTGGTGCCCAACCACTACCTCTATTTTGATTGGAAAGCCAGCGAATCAGGTCCCGGAGCTTTCGGAGTTACCTCTCAGGAGAAGGTCTACAGCTTCCCCGCAGAGGAATACTTCTGCCGTCATCCTGAGCTGCTGCTGGGCCTGCAAGCCAATCTTTGGACTGAGCAGATCACGAACCCCGAACGAGCCCTGGAAATGCTGATCCCCCGCGTCTTTGCTCTGGCAGAATTGGCTTGGGGTAAAGCCTCGGACTATCCAGAATTTGCAGCCCGTTCCACACTATGGGAGGAGTATCTGAACTATGCGTTATCCCGATAATCCTATCATTCACAGAGGCTTAATCCCTCAGAGCGACAAACGCTTGCTGGATCCCAGTTCCGTCTTCAATCCCGGCGGATACATGCAGCAAGGGCTCTACAAACTGATCCTCCGGGTGCAGAACCGGGCACGGGAGACCTTTCTGCTCCCGGCTTCTTCCACAGATGGCATAACCTTTGAGATTGCGGAAACGCCTCTGGAGATTTGCGGCATGGAAAGCTTTCCCTATCCCGTCTATCACATCTACGATCCCCGTCCGGTGCTGCTGGAAGAACGCCTGATCGTGGTTTGTGCAGTGGACACAAGCGCGGGCTGCCGGCTGGCTTTCTTTGAGCTGGAGGACACTCACCGGCTACGCTATCTGGGCATGCCTCTGGATCAGGATTTGCGCAATGGCGTGATTTTCCCGGAAAAGATCGGTGTCCATTACCTCATGTTTGCCCGTCCCAATGACTATGCCGGCTCCGACGGTGTGAAGACCGGCACCCAGATTGTGGCCTATCAATCACCGGATCTGCAATACTGGGAAGAACTTGCCCCGATCTTTGCGGGAAGACCGCATTATTGGGATGAACTGATCGGCTCCGGACCCACTCCCCTCAAGACCCGGGAAGGCTGGCTGCATATCTATCACGGCGTTGCCACTCATTTTGCTTCCGCCAATCTCTATCAAATGGGCGTTTCGTTGCAGGATTTGGAGCGTCCCTGGATCACTCTTGCCCGCAGCAAATACAATATCCTAGAGCCTCGCGAGTATTACGAACTGGTGGGCCAAGTGCCCGGCGTGGTCTTTCCCACGGCTGCTTTAAGCCGGGATTATGATCCGGAAGGCTTCCTTTTGCCTGAAGCTCTGGTGAACGTTTATTACGGTGTTGCAGATACTTCCATAGCGTTGGCGCAGTATAACCTTAAAGAACTTATAGGAGCTGCTTATGCTGAATAGAGCCCTGAACTGGATGAAAAGACAAGTTTCAATATCCTATCGCTGCTCCAAGATGCTTGTCCTTGCGTTGCTTGCTATCTGCGTGGTAAATAGCGTATTACAGGCAGAGACCTTCCCCGTGCCGGCGGGAGATTTTGCTCCGCTCAGCTACATAGCTATGCGTCCCATCGATGAGATAGTGATCGATGGCGAGTTCTCCGAAGCAAGCTGGCAGGCTGCAGCTTTGACTGAAGACTTTGTGGATATCGAAGGCGACTTGAAGCCGCTTCCCTATTACCGCACCAGGGTTAAAATGCTCTGGGATGAAGAGTTTATCTACTTTGCTGCTGTGCTGGAAGAACCGCATATCTGGGCAAAACTTACCCAGAGGGATGCCGTTATCTTTCACGACAACGATTTTGAGATTTTCCTGGATCCCAATGGCGATACTCACGACTACTATGAACTGGAGCTCAATGCTTTGGGCACGCTTTGGGACTTGCTGATCATCAAGCCCTACCGGGATCGCAATCAAGTGGCAGTAAACGCTTGGGATATTAGAACGATAGACTATGCCATCGGGATAGAGGGGAGCCTCAACGATCCCTCCGATACGGACAGTCTTTGGTGCGTGGAATTGAAGCTTCCGTTGGCCGTAATTTCCGAACTGGCCAATATGCCCATGCCTCCCCGGGATGGTGACTTTTGGCGCTTGAATTTCTCCCGCGTGCAGTGGGAGACCCAGATCGTGGAGGGAGACTATGTCAAGATTCCCGGAAAGCCGGAGTATAACTGGGTTTGGAGCCCCCAGGGCTTGATCGCTATGCACTACCCGGAACGCTGGGGTTATCTCTTCTTCTCAAACCTTCCGGTGGGTAGCCTTGCCACTCCCGGCACCTACCAAATACCTGCCAGTGAAGAGATTAAAGAAGCTCTGCGCCAGATCTATTATCTGCAGAAACAATACTTTATGGATCATGGCCATTATGCCCGAAGTCTGCGCAGCTTGGGAGCAAAGCCCGTCTATTGGCAGGGTAAGCGGCTTAAACTTCGCTATGAAAGATACTCCACCGGCTATCTGATTACCAGTCCTGCCGCTCCGGAACTGCCCTCCTATCGTATCCGCGAGGATGGGCTGATCTGGTAACTTATTGAACCACAGAGGACACAGAGGAAAGCGGAGAACAGCAGAGGATTTATCCTAAAACAGAGGAAGAGAGTAGTAGAGATAAGTTGTTTTTGAACAAGGAGTAAAGGAGAAAGGAGAGAAGATACTGGGCTGTCAAATCACCCCCAAATCCTCACTTCGTTCGGTTTTGCTGTTCCCGATAATCTCCGAATTGGCAGAAACGTACACTGAGCCTTTTAAACAAAAATACTGAATAAGGAAAATCACTCTTCTCCACCCCGTAATAAGAGAGATAATCTTGTACCCGATACTGATATGGGTTGCATGAGCGCTTCTAAGGCTCTAGTATCAGGGGAAATCCGTGGATAATAAACGCAATGTGCAGAGCGACCCGGTATGAACATCCGGTAAGCTCTACAGTGATTTATCTACGAATCTAGTCTCTCTGCAACTAATTCCTTCAGTGGGCTCAATCTCTGGATAACGAAAACTCCACCGGAATGATGAGCAAGGTATCAACCGGTCTTCCAGCGCTTTTGCCCGGTTGGAAGCGTATCCTGCGAACTGCTGATACTGCAGCTTCATCCAATCCTCCGGGTCCAGCTTGAACAGATCTTCTCACCCGAATATCGCCTACCTGACCGTCTCTGTAAACTTCTACTTCCAAAACAACCGTCCCCTGAACCCCGGCACGTTTGGCAAAGTCCGGATACTCAGGACTGATGGTTCCGATTGGCACAGGAGGATCATCGTAGGGAATAAACTCCACATTCCTATCCTCTCCCTGAGCCGGGTTTGCATGTTCGATACTACTATAGATATCCGCAATTTGGGCTATTGCGCGCTCCAAGGCCTCAATATCAACGTAAGAATCTGCATTGGAATCCGGCAGATCATCCTCAGTATCGTCGGATGCCATTGCTATGGCGATATACTGCTCCCATGCAACGTTCATATAGTTGTTACTATTCAAAACTACAAGATCCAGGTACTTTCTGCCGGTTGGAGTTGAGAAGAATTGCAGCAATTCCTGCAGTTCAGTAGGGGAAAATTGTTCTCGAATAAGAGGGATACATATCTCCTCAAGTTCTGGGTAACTGATGTTGTTTGGGAGTGAATCACTAGCAATTCTGTCCCAATCAGTTGATTCAAGTTTATCTGGATTATCAGCCAAGTCGTTTACCATACCCATGATAATCGGAGTCCAAATAATACTCAATCTCTCACCAATTGATTCCATCAATGCAGATTCCGGTGTATAGAGCCTGAAAAACTCTCGTGCCAGGGCATCATGAGCCTCGTTTGTCCCCAGTGGACTGCTACCCTGCCCCCATAACAGCATAAAGCTGATAGCGAAGATGATACTCAATACGTACTTTCTGTTTGCCATGAAACACTCCTCATTTATCAATCTGAGATCCAAAGACATCCTGGGTAAATGAGCTTTTTTTATTTTTGGACATCGGTGAAGTTCTCCGGGACGGGCAGACTGCTGATGATATAGGTTATTTTGGCTGTATTACTGCCCTGCATGCCGTTCTTGTAGGCTTTGGCCTTGAAAGTTGTTGTTTGAAAGATGTTAACCGGTTCTGTATATATGAGCGAAGCCAGATTTGGCTCGCTTCCGTCCATCGTGTAGAAGATCGTAACCTCAGGAGTGGCGCAGACTATGCTGATCCTCAGGCCACACTCATAAGTTCCCCCGGGGAGGTTAAATGTGGGCTTTGCCACCTGGTTCGGTTCTGTGGTAAACCAACAACCCGCCACCACCAATAGCGTTAGAACTGCAACAAAAAAAAAGACATATCTGGGTTTTGCCATGCTTCACCTCTCAGGTAAGTTTCCGGCCATCATATTTGACATCAGACCTTTTTTTTCTCCTTATTCTTAAGTATCATTCAAGTCAAGCTTTTTCGGGTATTGGTCGAGCGAGGATTGAGGGAAGGCTTTGTGGAAATGGAACAGGTTGGTGAGAGTATGTGCCAATTCCGGCATAGGTGCCTATATAACTGTTGGCTACCTGACCAACCGCTCCAATCCGGCTTCTTTCGTGCCGATTCAGAGTATCCAACTGCCTGCCTGGTCTGCCCAGACCTATAACATCATCATCCCACCCCTCTCACGGGCGTTCAGCATCTTCCCCGCCATCCGCTTTGAACCTTCTGAAGAGTACCATACGGCGATAATCGATGATTTCAGCATTACCAAATTGTCAGTATTCCCCCTGCCTTTTGCCGAATCATTTGAAACTGAAGTATTCCCGGCTGAGGGCTGGTCTCTCGTTCAGGTGGATTATGGAACCCAGACAGACGACGATCCTGTCTGGCTTGCTGTGGACGAGGGAGAGGATGGCTGCCTGCCTTACGACGGAGACTTGATGGCAGAACTGTGTACCGGCAGCGATGGCAACAGCAGCAGGCTCACTTCGCCCTGGCTGGATTTTAGCAGCCCAAGCACTCAGCCTTTCCAATTTGCCATGTATCACCATGCTATGGGAAGAAGGGTTCCCTATCCCAATGAAGGCATTCAGGTTCAGGTTTCCACCGATGGAATCCTCTGGCACAACGTAGGTACAATTCTGTTGAATTGGGATAGATTGGCAGAGGAATCCTATTGGGAAATGCACGAGATAGACCTTTCGAGTTTCCAGGGAACTCCGCGCCTGCGGATTGGCCTGCTGGGAAAAACGATGGGAGCAGCTCCCATATATGTGGATGCTTTCCAGGCAGGTGCCGAAACCTCTTTGGCGATACCGCAAAACGTAAAGATATCCAATTCGGGAGATAGCATCACCCTCACCTGGGATCCTGTCCCCGGAGCAGCCAGTTATGTGGTGTACAGCAGTTCGGAAATAAATGGGAGCTTTGAAGTGGATGAAACCGGATCCTACACAGATAATACCTGGAGCACCACAGCCAGCGAAAGCTCAAGATTCTACCATGTAAGAGCGTCTTCCGCAGCGGCCAGAAGAAGGTAACCATGAGATTTTGTAAACTATACCTGATTAAGCTGAGGGAATAGCGTAAGCCTTCATGAAACCGAATCCGGGCTCAAGCGCTGCCCAAGACGCCGGGCAGCGAAGCCGAAGTCTTCAAACAGATTAACACATTCATTATGCACCCCGGGGTCATAACCGCAAGGTTATGGCTCCGGGCTTTTTCTAGCCAAGTTCAACCGGGCTGTATTGGGGTGGGGACGTCCCCGTCACCACAGAGGCCGGAGGCCTCTACCCCAGGCAGCTATGCTGCCTCTGTCGACCGGGAGGTCTTCAGCCCTTTTTCGTGGCACTCCGTCATTCCAGCGAAGGAGACTGTGTGAAAAGTCTCCGGATAGTCCCGTTAGGGACGATATTTCAGATAGCAACCGAGGATTCCTTGAGGATGCAATGAGTCCCAACGGGACGACATTTTAGATAATTAAAAACATTCTTGACTATACATATGAGCTTATCTAAAATGGCGATCCTACGGAACTCTGGATCGTAATATGGATCGTAGAACTATCTAAAATGTCGTCCCTAACGGGACTCTTCTCCTGAATTTCAGAGTTCTCACACAGTCTCGAAGGCTGGAATCCAGTCCTTGCACAATTACTTGATCAAGAGCTGTGTAGTTGTTTTTACTGGATGCCAGCCTTCGCTGGCATGACGGTTGTATCAGGTAACGTATCAAACTTTTCCCCTTCCTCCGAAACCACCCACCACTTTGACAATAAAAGACTTGGCAAATCTGAAGAACACTCCGAATAATCTACAAGATGTCGCTTATTCGTCGCCGACTCTTCGCCGTGTCTTGGCCGACTCTTCCCGAACACTTTGCTCGGGAAGAGTCCTGCAAGAGTCGGCGAAGACTCGGCGACCCTCTTGGAACAAACCGGATGTCTACTCGAATAATGCCACTGCGGTGGCCATATATGAACACTATGGATTTGAATTCAAAGAAATCACATCGCTGGTGGGGATAAATAAAACCTGGTAACGATGGATTCATTTGATGTGGAAGCGACATCATGTCGCTTATCGATGGAGCGATAATGCAATTCCGGACTTACCTCACCTCACACACTTTGAGGGCATAATCGTCAATACCAGGAGATCCATATTATGCTTTCAGTATGCGAAACAATAATATGAGAATCCATATATCGATTTCGAGCCTCCAAATCGATATATGAATTCCTATATTTCGATTTAATTACTAAAAGTATCAATGTAGCGTCTGAACATCGAATCACAATACATGTACCTTCTGAACAAGCCTACTATTCTGGGGAAGATATTGACTATCGTGAAGATGCATAGGTTGTGTTGCATGTAATATTCATTAATTCGTTTGTGTTGCACGAAATGGTGTTTGGTGCAACACAAATCGACTTACATTACTTTGCTTAGAGGGGTAGAATCCAGTATAGGAATATCTTCTCTAACCCGTATGTTAGCAGAGATTGATATGTTACTCATAACATGATCCTAGCATGGGAGAGCCAATCCTATCACAATCTCACCGTCTCCAAAATGATCACTCACAAGCCTCGGATTTGCAGCGATTGACTGCTGAGCTACGTCCATTGCCAGACACAAGGGAAAAAGTGCTGGAGATGCTATTAAAGATCGTAACGGCGCTTTATGCTCAGGTGTAGAGATCAGCATAGCTTCAAAGAGCATAGCTATTATTTGCGGGTCAGATACTGCCATAGGATCGTTTTTCTTATAACGACCTTTTATCTCGGTATCCTCCAACACACTCCAGGCTACAAAGGACCTTACTGCATATCTGGCATTTCTAAGGACCGTAGCACGTTCTCCATAACGTTCCACCAAGCGATCAAATATTTGCTTCTGAGTTACTTTCTCTTGCAGAGCCAGTACCCTACCGGTTTGAATAGCCACATTGTACCAAAATGGATATGCAGCGATCATCAATGCCCAGTGCAGTGGTAACCAGTTCTCCTGAGAGTACTGCTTCGCCTTAAGAAGCA
>JAKPXC010000080.1 GCA_029567705.1 Candidatus Cloacimonadota bacterium | reverse complement strand
TGCTAACGTTGTGATCTATGCCGGCTGCAAGATTGGAGAGCGTAACCTGATTGCTGATATGGCAACAGTGCGTGAAAACGTGACCATCGGGACACTGAACATCATCGGTAGAAATGTTTCCATAGAGAACTTTGTCACCATCGGTGACCGTAACAAGTTTGAAACAAACTCATACATAACCGCCTATTCCACAGTGGAGGACTACTGCTTTGTAGCTCCTTGTGTGGCAACCAGTAACGACAACTTCATGGCTCGGGATCCGGAAAGGTTTAAACACTTCAAGGGTGCAACCCTGAAACGGGGTGCCAGGATAGGCGTTAATGCCACCATCCTTCCCGGAAAAGTTTTGGAAGAGGATTCCACGGTGGCTGCGGGAGCGGTCGTGTCCCGCGATGTTCCGGCCGGGAAGATTGTTTTGGGCAGCCCTGCCAAGGCTTTCAGGGAGGTTCCCGAGGGGCAAATGCTGAAGAACAACTTGGATAAATAATGAAAGCACTGGTAATTATCCCCACTTACAACGAGATTGAGAATATCGAACGCATGCTTCGGCTGGTTCCTGATCTCTATGAGGGACTGGAAGTTCTGATCATTGATGATGGTTCTCCGGATGGTACGGCGGCGGTGGTGAAGCAACTGCAGGAGCAGGATTCCCGGACCCATCTGATCGAACGTAAAGGCAAGCAGGGCCTTGGTTCTGCCTATGTGACAGGTTTCAAATATGCCATCAAGAATGGCTATGATTACGTTCTGGAGATGGATGCGGATTTTTCGCATAATCCTCATGATATTCCGCGCTTGATTGAAGCGGCTCAGAAATATGATCTGGTGATTGGCTCGCGCTATTCCAATGGTGTCAATATTGTGAATTGGCCGATTAAGAGACTGTTGATCAGCTACTTTGCTTCCAAGTATGTGCGCATCATCACCGGAATGCCGGTCAAAGACCCCACCGGCGGCTTCAAATGCTTCAAGAGGCAGACTCTGGGGGCGATCGACCTGGACAAAATCCACTCCGGCGGCTACAGCTTCCAGGTGGAGATGAATTACCGTGCCTGGTGTAAAGGCTTTAGAATCAAGGAGATTCCTATTATTTTCACAGAGCGGATGAATGGAGTATCCAAGATGAGCAAGGCAATTGTCTGGGAAGCAGCTTGGATGATCTGGTATCTGCGGGCTCTGCGACTATTTGGGAAGCTTTAGAAGATTATGTTACTGGAAAGGATCAACAACCCCATTATTCAGGGGGATGATAACGAGATAGACAGGGCTCTGCGTCCCAAGACCTTGCACGACTTTATCGGACAGGATCACATCAAGGAATTGCTGGATATTTCTATTCAAGCAGCAAAACTGAGGGGCGAAGCTCTGGATCACGTGCTCTTCTATGGCCCTCCCGGCTTGGGCAAAACTACCCTGGCGGGGATTATTGCGCGGGAGATGGGGGTGAATATCACTGTTTCCAGTGGGCCTGTGATCGAAAAACCGGGTGATCTGGCGGGAATCCTGACCAATCTGGGTAAATTCGAGCTGCTTTTTATCGATGAGATTCACCGCTTAAGTCATGTGATTGAAGAATATATCTATCCTGCCATGGAAGACTATGAGATGGAGATCATTCTGGATAGCGGACCCTCTGCCCGCACTCTGAAGATCGATATTGAGCCTTTCACTATGGTGGGTGCGACTACCCGGGCGGGATTGTTGACTCCCCCGCTGCGGGACCGGTTTGGCATTGTGCTGCGTCTGGATTATTACGATGTGGAGAGCATTGAGCGTATTATCAAGCGTTCAGCCCGGCTGTTGAATGTGGTGATCGATGCGGATGGTGCTGCAGAGCTGGCTCGAAGAAGCCGGGGAACCCCGCGCATTGCCAATCGCTTGCTGCGTCGGGTGCGGGATTATGCTCAGATCAGGGGAGATGGAACCATCACCCAGGAACTGGCATTGAATGCCCTGCAGATGCTTCAGGTGGATCATGCCGGTCTGGACGAGATGGATAAACGCATGCTGGGCTTGATTATCAATAACTACCGGGGAGGCCCGGTGGGAATTAAAACTCTCTCCACCGCTCTGGGCGAAGATGCCGGGACAATTGAAGAAATCTATGAACCATATCTGGTACAACAAGGCTTCCTGGAACGCAGTCCCCAAGGCCGGAAAGTTACATTCAAGGCTTATAAACACTTGGGACTGGAACCTCTCCAGCAGGCGGATTTGTTTGGCGGGGAGTGAGTGGCTTGCCTTTTCCCGTGTGTTTTGGGGCTAGTATGGTAGGTTATTGCGCAGTGATTGATCCTGAGTTGTTGAGTTCATGGATTCCTGCCTTCGCAGGAATGACACAACATGAAGTGCAGTTTTACGGGGGTCGAACCATGTTCCCTAGTATTTATGGTATGTCAT
>JAKPXC010000068.1 GCA_029567705.1 Candidatus Cloacimonadota bacterium | reverse complement strand
AAAAGAAGACTCTGCTGTTCTCTGTGTTCTCTGTGGTATATAAGCTTCAGTAGTGAGGTAGCGCGGCGATAGCAGGACAATAACTTCTAACTCCTAACTTCTAACTCCTAACTCTCAGCGGTTAAGTGTTGCGGCGGCTCTCATATAGCCTCTTGATCCGCAGATCAAGCTCATATTGCGGGAAGGCTGCTTCATTGCTCAGGGTGTCAGGATTCAAGCCATCCACGCTGGGATTCTGAACTTGGCGTGAAGCGAGAACTGCCATCAGTTCTTCCACTTTCAGGTTCCAATGATTGATTTCAGCGGTGGAGGGCGGAATCCAGCCCAGCTCGTAGAAGACACGCATCAGTTCATTGATAATCATGGACTTGGCGGGGTTCATCCAGAGCCCGGGACGCGCCATATCGCCCAGAGTGTGAGCCTCAATCTCCAGATAGGATGGAGCCGGAAGCAGCAGATCAACCGGAGCTTCGTCATCCGCAAAAAGCTGGATGGCAACTGAGAACGTAGCCTTATCACTGTTGGCGGGATAGCATCCCCAGCCCAGGGCGAACTCGGCTTCGGCGGGTAGATTGAAACAGGGCTGCAGAGCCAGAAGTCCCCAGTAATTGGCGTAATTGCTTCCCACCCAGAGGTTTTCACCGCTGGGATCAAGCTGCAGAGCCACTGTGTAAAGGCTGTAGATCTGGCGTGGAGACAGCTCGTTCAGATTGTAGATAAAGAGTTGGCCGGCAGAGGGTTCAAGCTCGTCCAGCTTATGCAGAACCTTATCCGCCAAACGGTTGAAGCCAGCTTCCGGCGGGTTCACCAGCACCAGGCGTTTGCCCTGGCGTTGCTTAACCCTCAGCAGAGTGCGCAGAGTGTGGGAGATTTTTCCCACCACCACGTATTCGGAGAATCTATCCAGCTTGTCGTAGGCATTGTGATCTGGCTTCAGGCTATATAGTGAAGAATCAAGCGGTTGCAGAGCCGGAGAAGCATAGAGTTTGGCAGAGCGGGTGTTGGCGACGGCCTTGAGCATCAGCATCTCTTCCAGAGAGATACGGGGGGAAATCTCGAAGTGGCAGTTCTTCAGGCTTGGAGTCTTCTGCGCCATTACTCTACGGGCTTCTGCCCAGGAGATATCTTTCCAGATGCCGTTTTCTTTGTAACGGGGCAGCTTCAAACGCTGGGGAGCGTAGAGGGTCTGCCAGCCAAAACGGCCATTGAAACAGAGATTGCGTCCGTTAAAGCCACGATCTTCATCCTTCTGAGGTGCCTGAATCAGGACTACCTCATTGGTCTGAGTCTGGCTTTGGATCAGGCAACCGGTGCCGCAGATGCCGCAGCTTTGCAGAGTATTCTCACGCAAGAGCGGATTCAGCTTGTAGTTGGCGTTCTTCTCCACCAGAGCGCCCACGGGACAGACGGCGATGCACTTGCCGCAACTTTCGCAGGTGGTTTCTGTGAGGGATTCCCCAAATTCAGGAGCCACCACGCTGGAGAAACCCCGGTAGATAAAGCCAAGCACCGCAGCGCCTTGAATCTCGGAGCAAGTGCGCACGCAGCGTCCGCAATTGATGCATTTATTGGCATCCCGCAGGATGAAAGGATGGCTGTGGTCGATGGGGTGCTTGTTGATGCTGCCCAGGAACTTGGAGGCTTCCACCTGATAATCTGTGCAATACTGCCTGAGGGAGCAGCTTTCATTCACCTGGCAGCCGCATTCCAGGCAGCAGTCGGCTTCCTTTCTGGCTTGTTCTTCAGTAAAGCCCAGCTCCACTTCTTTGAAACTGCGGGAGGCCTCAGCCACGGGCAGTTCCGGCATAGAGATGCGCTTTATCTTCTCATATTGGGCAAATTCCGCAGGAGAGACGTCCTGCACATGGTGAGCTTTCTTGGCATCAAAGCGGAAGCCGGGAGCTTTGATCTCTCCGGTCTCCAGGAAGCTCCCGATGGCCTCTGCCGCCAGCCGTCCATCTGCAATGGCTTCGATGGCTGTGGCAGCTCCACGGCGGAAATCACCACCGGCAAAGACGTTACGCAGTCCTGTCCACATACTGGACTCGTCCACAATGGCAGTCGACCAACGGGACAGGGGCAGGATATCGGTGCCTATCTTATTCTCTTCTTCGGCAAAAAGCTCGATCTCGGGCACTTGGGAGATGGCAGCAATGATGGTGTCAAAATCTTCTTCGAAGAACTCGCCTGTGGGCTCCGGTCTTCTTCTGCCGCTCTTATCCGGCTCGCCCAGTTGCATCTTCTCCAGAGTAACGGAGCAGAGCTTGCCGTCCTGCCCCTTGTATTCCACCGGGTTGGTGAGCAGCAGCAGTTCCACACCTTCGTGGACGGCAGCTTCGATCTCGTAAGGTTCGGCGGGCATCTCATCTCTGGTTCTGCGATAGATGATGGTAACCTCAGAGCCCAGCCTCAGAGCGGTTCTGGCGCAGTCTATGGCGGTGTTTCCACCTCCGACCACGGCGACTCTCTTTCCCAGCTTGGGAGCCTCTTTCAGGGCGTGAGCTTTCAGGAAATCCACTCCCAGATAGCAGCCTTCAAGGTCGCTGCCCTTCACCGGCATGGGCACCGCTTTCTGCGCTCCCAGAGCCAGATACACGGCATCATAATCTGCTGCCAGGCTTTGCAGGCTCAGGTCTTTACCCAGAGCTTGGTTGTAATGTATCTTCATGCCATTAACGCAGAGCAGCTCAATCTCACGATCCAGGATGGCTTTGGGCAGGCGGTATTCGGGGATGCCGTAACGCAGCCAACCCCCGGCTTGGGGATTTGACTCAAATACGTCCACACTGTAGCCCTGATTGGAGAGATAGAAGCCGCAAGTCAATCCTGAGGGTCCGGCGCCGATAATGGCCACTTTTTGGGGCTTCTCCGCTTCTTTCTCGGGGATATATGTCCAGAAGTCCGCCAAGTCCTCGTCTGCAGCGTAGCGTTTGAGCTGCCGGATGGCGATGGGATCTTCCACAATCTGCCGACGGCATTCCTTTTCACAAAAAGCGGGACAAACTCTGCCGATGGAGAGCGGCAGAGGCAGGGTTTCTTTAATTACCTTCACTGCTTCGTGGTATTGACCGTTGGCGATCAGGGAAACGTAGGACTGGATATCTACATGATCCGGGCAAGCAACCTTGCAGGGAGCCTCGCAATCCGCATAGTGATTGGAGATCAGCAGTTCCAGCGCCATCTTGCGGGCAGCCTGGATTTCGGGGCTGTCCGTCACTATCTCCATGCCGGGAGAAACCGTGGTGCCGCAGGAGGTTACAAAGCCCTTTCTGCCTTTCACTTCCACAGCGCAAACCCAGCAGGAACCGTATGGATTCAGCTCTTCATCATGGCATAGGGTGGGAATCTGGAGGCCTTCACGCCTGGCCAGCTCCAGAATGGTGGTTCCGGGTTCAACTGCTACTGTCTTTCCATTGAGTAAT
Source organism: Candidatus Cloacimonadota bacterium (assembly GCA_029567705.1). Classification (GTDB taxonomy): domain Bacteria; phylum Cloacimonadota; class Cloacimonadia; order Cloacimonadales; family Cloacimonadaceae; genus PHBP01. The sequence goes on along the minus strand of JAKPXC010000068.1, from coordinate 2,966 downwards.
ACTTCTATCATTTCCCGCTCCTATTTCTTGGTGATGGCGTTGAATTTGCAGCTCTCGTAACAGGCTCCGCACTTGATGCAGAGGCTCTGATCGATAACGTGAGGCTGTTTAACGGTTCCCGAAATGCAGTTCACCGGGCATTTTCTGGCACAGGCGGTACAACCAATACACTTCTCCGGGATGATTTCGTAGCGAAGAAGTGAGGTGCAAACCCCGGCAGGGCAGCGTTTCTCTTCTATATGCGCTAGGTATTCATCCTTAAAATAGCGCAAGGTAGTCAGCACGGGATTGGGAGCCGTCTGCCCCAAACCACAGAGAGAGCCTTTGATGATATTGGTGGCGAGTTCTTCCAGCCGATCTATATCCTCCGGCTCGCCTTTGCCTTCTGTGATGCGGGTGAGGATTTCCAGCATTCTGCGGGTGCCGATCCGGCAGAAGGTGCATTTGCCGCAGGATTCATTCTGGGTAAAATTCAGGAAGAAACGGGCTACATCGACCATGCAATTGGTCTGATCCATCACCACCATGCCGCCGGAGCCCATGATGGCACCGGTCTGAGTGATGGAATCGTAATCCACGATGGTATCCAGCAGAGCTTCCGGGATGCAGCCTCCGGAGGGACCTCCCAGTTGCACGGCTTTGAAAGGAGCAGAGGTCTTCATACCACCGCCCACTTTATAGATCACGTCCCGCACGCTGATGCCCATGGGTACTTCGATCAGGCCTCCGCCTTTGATCTTTCCAGCCAGGGCAAAGACTTTGGTGCCGGGGGATTTCTCCGTGCCGTATTGGCGAAAAGCTGCGGCGCCGTTTGTGATGATCCAGGTGATATTTGCCCAGGTTTCGACGTTGTTGATATTGGTAGGCTTTCCCCAGAGGCCGGATTCGGCGGGGAAAGGAGGCCGGATGGTGGGCATGCCCCGTTTGCCTTCGATGGATTGCATCAGAGCGGTTTCCTCTCCGCAAACAAAGGCTCCGGCACCTTCTTTGATATGCAGTTCAAAAGAAAAGTCTGTACCCAAGATATTTTTACCCAAAAGATTGGCAGCCTCGGCGTTGTCTATGGCTTTGAGGAGATGCCTGATGGCCAGAGGATACTCTGCCCGGCAATAAATATAGCCTTCATCTGCACCCATGGCATAAGCGCCGATGATCATGCCTTCAATTACGCTATGGGGATCTCCCTCCAGCACGCTCCGGTCCATGAAAGCACCGGGATCACCTTCATCGGCATTGCATACCACATATTTCTTGGGGCCGGGAGCTTTTTGGGCAAAGCTCCATTTCAATCCGGTGGAAAAACCCGCACCGCCTCTGCCACGAAGCCCGGAATCCTTCACCACCTGAACTATCTCTTCCGGCTGCATGCCAAGGGCTTTGCGGAGTGCGGAATAGCCTCCGGCTGCTTTGTATTCTTCCAGGGATTGCGGATCTATCCTACCGCAATTGCGCAGCACGATCCTCACCTGGTTGTTGATCAGATCATTGTGAATAGCTGTGCCTTTCTCGGCCAGAACCACTCTGCCGCCGGTATCTTTGCCGGCCAGATAAGCTTCCAGATGGCCGCAGATGCTTTCCGAATCCACCTGACCGAGCGTGATGGCTCCGGCTTCTGCTCCGGAGAATTCCACCAGAGGTTCTTCAAAACACATGCCGATACAGGCCGTTTTCTGCAGTTTGACCGGGAGGGGATGAGCCTGCAGATATTCATCCAGCTTGCGGTGAACCTCTCCTGCCCCTGCTGCCAGGCCACAGGAAGCCATTCCCACTTTTACGATTATCTCTTGCATAGTATCCTCCTCAGAAGTCAAAACGTTCCAGAATGCCGGGGATGGCTTCTGCGCTCAGTTTGCCAAAAGTCTGGTCATCCACCATCATCACGGGAGCCAGGCTGCAACAACCCAAACACGCCACTTCCATCAGGGTAAACTTACGGTCTTGAGTGGTTTCTTCACCGGCAGATAACTGCAAAGCTTCCCGCAGAGCGGTGGCGATGGCATTAGCTCCGGAAACGTGACAGGCGGTACCTTTGCAGATACGGATGATGTGCTTGCCTTGGGGAACCAGCTTGAACATCGAATAAAAGGTTGCCACGCCGTAGATTTCTGCAGCGGGGATGGCCATCTGTTCTGCCAAATACTTCATTGTGTCCCGGGAGAGATATCCTTCCAGGGCTTGAACTTTTTGCATCAGGGGAATCAGGATACCCTTTTTTCCTCGATAAAACTCCAAGATTTTATCGAGCGCTTCTCTGTTATCCGACATACAGGCTCCTTTTCAGACAAGTAATATTTCTTCATAACACACACAAGGTAATGGATTTACCAATGCCTTTACAGCTATAGGTAAGTGGGGAAGCTTGTCAAATTCTTTCTTGAGTTAGAAGTTAGGAGTTAGAAGTTAGGAGTTATTGCTGCGCTGCTGACGCCGTGCTACTTCAGCACTTCGCCTTTTAACCACAGAGGACACAGAGAACAGCAGAGTTTTCTTTTTTTTAAACAGAGGAAAGAAGTAAAAGAGATATTACGTAGAGCAGGATTCCAATCCTGCTGACTACACGATCTGATGCCCTACCATTCCACCACTTAATGAACCACAGAGGACACAGAGAACAGCAGAGTTTTCTTTTTTTAAAACAGAGGAAAGAAGTAAAAGAGAGTCTATAACTGGAGTTTGGGTTCGTGTCCATATCGTCCATTGTGTCCATATTGTCCATCCTTGTTCCCAATGCGTCCCCGACTCTTCGTCGACTCTTGCAGGACTCTTCCCGAGCAAAGTGCTCGGGAAGAGTCGGCCAGCACACGGCGAAGAGTCGGCGACGAATGAGTGAACAGTGAACAGACAGTGACTAGTGACAAGTGACGAGAGCTGTTGCTTCGCTCTTTATCTCTCCTTTTTCTTTTACTCCTTGTGATGTAGTCTGTTATAGATGGGCGATATGGACACGATGGACGGTATGGACAATA
>JAKPXC010000040.1 GCA_029567705.1 Candidatus Cloacimonadota bacterium | reverse complement strand
GTGAGTTCTTTCCCTTTGTGAGCCGATACACCGTGCGCAGGGCTGGAGAAGCTGCTCTGGCCAGATTTCACAAGCTGGCATTGGCCTCGGTGAAACAATGCGACAATCCCCGTATACCTGTTATCAACAAAGTGCAGGATTTTGCCGAATGCCTGGAAAGCATCAGATTAGAAGGATACACACCAATAATATGCAGTGAAAGCAGACCTGATTTATGGCTTAGTGATGTAGCTCTGGAGGGAGTTAAACCTTGCTTTGTAGTAGGACCGGAGGGGGGCTGGAGTCCAGAAGAATACGAGCTGTTCGAAAGCTTTAACCTCACACAAATCTGTCTGGGAAGCCTTGTTACCCGCGCCGAAACTGCCTCAATTGCCATAGCTGCTCAGTATCTGCTAATTGCCAAGACCATCAACTAATAGAAGCCAACAAATCCCTTACAAAACCCTCATTCTTCCATTTGAGTCCCAACTCAATATATACCAGTTTACCTCTCAGTTCATTATGCAACGCTAGCTTGATGACATCCTTCTGAGTGCATAGAATGTAATCAGAAGCCTCTCTGTTTATCTCCGATACATCATCAAAACTGTAATGATCCGGATAGCGGAGATGCTTGATCCATTCCAAACCAAGGCTGCATACAGTCTCCTCAAAGGAGGCAGGATTGCCAATACCGGAGACCAACAGCAGCTTTTTACCGGTCAGTTCTTCCTTCTGGGTCGGTTCACCATTGTATGCCTTAAGCTCTCCGGGCACCAAATCTGCAAAGTAAATCCTTTCTGTACGAGAGCGTAGCTGCGACACTAGTGCTTCACCGGGAGTTCTGCCATTCTTGGAAAGCAGTACCACATAGTGCCCTTTCTTCAAGCTTGATAGAGGTTCCCTCAGATATCCCGCAGGGAGGCAAAAGCCATTTCCCAAGCCCATCTCGGCACTCACCACCACAATATCAATATCATGATGGAGCTTTTTGTTCTGAAAGGAGTCGTCCAGGATTAGAACTTGTGTATCAGGTTTCTTCTGTTGCAACAGACGGGCTGCTTCCACACGGTCTCTGCCTATCACTAAAGGGATATCTTTCAAACTGCTGGCATAGAGGCAGGCTTCGTCTCCCAGAATCTTGGGAGAGAGTTCCATTTCTGAGTCCAACAGGACAGTCTCTTTCTCCAGATTGCCTTTGTAGCCCCGATGTGACACTGCAACTCTATATCCATTCTCGGATAGAAGCCGGGCAAGTTCCAATCCCAGGGGCGTCTTTCCGCTTCCTCCAGCCGTAAGATTGCCAATGCTTATCACTTTATAGGGGGCTCTGTATTGCCTGCTCAAATCCCTGCCTTGCTTTATCCTGTGCCCAACCCTGTATAAAAGAGAAAGGGGATAGAGCAGATAGCTGATCCCCGTTCTCTTTAGCAAATGCTTTTCTATGAAGCTGTGAAGTCTCACATCTCTTTTTCCGGCAGTCTTGAATCGATGATATCGACAAGCTTCTGGGTATCAAAAGGCTTAAAGAGGATATCCTTCAACCCTTCCACTTTGGAGCGTACCAAGACGTGATTGGGATCGTAACCAAACCCGGTCATCATGACCACAGGCAGGTCTTCACGATAGTCTTTCACTCTCCAAAAGAGCTCGTAACCATCCATATCCGGCATGGCAATATCGGTGACTACTGCATCAATCTGTCCGGTGAGTATCAGCTTGAGAGCATCAAGTCCGGAGTTAAAACCATGCACTTCCCAATCTGGACGCAGGTGTTTGAATTCGTATTTTAGGTTGCTGACGAGTTCTTCTTCGTCGTCAACTATGCAAATATGTCTTACCATTTGTAGTCAGTATCCTTGGTTATTACTTGATAGATATGGATATACTTCTCCCGGGTCTTCTGCACCACATCTTCAGGAAGCTCAGGAACTGGTGGTTGCTTTGCCCAATTGATGCTTTCCAGATAGTCCCTGAGATACTGCTTATCAAAGCTGAGAGGGGTCTTGCCAATCTCATAGGAAGAAGCGTCCCAGAAGCGGGATGAATCCGGTGTGAGGACTTCATCAATCAGCAGCACCTGAGATCCGATCGTGCCAAATTCAAGCTTTGTATCGGCCAGGATGATTCCTTCATCCCAAAGCTTATCGTGAGCGTAGTTGAAGACATCCAAAGAATAATCTTTGATCTTCTCAGCCAGGCTTTGATCCATCCTTTGCAGCATTTCTCTATAGCTGATGTTCTCGTCATGGCCGCTCTCGGCTTTTGTGCTGGGTGTGAAGAGCGGATTGGCAAAGCGCTGGCTTTCCTGCATGCTGTCGGGAAGCAGCATTCCGCCAATGGTATTGGTGCGTTTGTACTCGCTCCATGCACTTCCGGTGATGTAACCCCTCACTATACATTCAAAGGGGATTACCCGGGTCTTCTTCACCAACATGAATCTATCCGAAAGATACTCATGATAGGGAGCAAAATCAGCAGGAAGGTCTTCCACTTTGTCACTTATCAGATGATTGGGAACCATGTCCTGAGTTGCCCGGAAGAAAAAGGTGGAAATCTTGGTCAGAATCTTACCTTTATCCGGGATGGGAGTGGGGAAGACGAAGTCGAAGGCGGAGATGCGGTCACTGGTAACGATCATGAGTTTATCGCCCAGATCGTAGATATCACGCACCTTGCCTTGCCAACTTCTTTGTACTATTGTAAGAGAACTGAGTTCTTTAAACATTGTCTATCCTTTCATTTGGTTTAATGGGTATGCTTTAGCTTTAGATTGATGTAGTCGTAGATGATCTTTGCTTCATCCACCACAGATTTATCCAGTGCCAAAATCTCATTGGTACGATACTCCAGCTTGAGGGTAGGCAGATCCAGCCACGAATCGCCATCAAAGGCTCTGATCATCTGGCCATCTTGGATTACCACCCTATCGTCTTCATAGCTCAGATGCTTTGCCGAAACCAGGAATCTTAGCCAGTTTTGGTAGCGTTGATGCAGGCTGATCTGTTCACTGAAGAGCTCAGCTTTTTCAAATTCCAGATTCTCGAAATACTTGTTGTATTCCGTTTCCAGCAGCTTTATCACAGTATCCCCTGGAACCATATAGCTTTCAAATAGCAGGTTCTCCAACTTTTTCAGGCGGTCCTGTTTTCCTAGCTCTTCGCTCGGATTCAGAGCCAGACACCACCCTTTGCAGGTATGTTGATCAAATTTCTCACAGGGGAAAGATCCCGTCTCACAATAGGGGAGTTGCAGGATTCTGGAGATACTGTCCACGTATTCTGCCAAAAGAAAGCGATCCCGGAAGGGACCCAGATAGTTCCAATCTTCTAATGTATAATCCTGACTGGTCACAAAAGGATAGTTCCAGGCATTTAGAGCCAGATAAACATAATCCTTCTGTGCGAAGTGGCGTTGCTGCTGTTGGGGCATGAGCTCCAGGCATCCTCTTTTGTAAGCCAGCAGGGCAGCAATGGAATCTTCAGCCGGGTGGATCTGAATTATATCCGTCTGCGTTACCAGCTCATGAAATGTGCCCTCGCTCTCCAATTGGTCCTTCAGCAACACTATCTTTCTTTTGAGGTTGGGACAAAGCAGCAGATAGAGACAGGCGCTGGACTCATAGAACGCAATAGTACCCCAAGAGCTGGGAAGCTCTTTTATTTGTATATCGTTCAACTGATTTAGTCTTATCTCCATCATGGTGGACATGCTTTTTTTATCAAGTCTATATGTCAATTCAAAAAAAGGGCTGTTTAGCGACCAAGAGGTTTCGGTTCTGATGCGCATTGACTACGTGACTGAAGCAGGCACAAGTGAACCCCAGCCCATCTCTTCCTAAGGAGATTCCTTAACCCATCCTTAACCCATCCTTAACCCCGGTTTAGGAAAGGTCTATTTTACTATTAGTTACGGCTTCATCTTCGAACAGGTGAGTTATCTGTGATAGGCTGTTATTACTTAAGTCATCTTGAGTCCGTAAGAATCATCCGAATCATCAATCTTATAATAGACAAGAAGTTCTGGACTGATTCCGATATATCCGGAAGAATTCTCCAGTTTGGGGTTGACGAAAAAGCTGTGGATTTCAGAGTTGCAGAAAATAACAAAATGAATACTGGAGGTTCTCATGAGAAAAGTGGTTGTCGTTTCCGCAAAACGCACAGCTATAGGAACTTTTGGCGGCGTTTTCAAGGACGTCTCTGCCGTTCAATTAGGCGTGACAGTCGTAAAAGCCATCCTATCTGAAACAGGTCTTGATCCCAAGCAATTGGATGAACTTATCATCGGTAACGTTTGTGGTACCGGATACGGTCAAAACATTGCCAGGCAGGTAGCTATCGGTGCAGGTGTGCCGCAGCATATCCCTTCCTTCACAGTGAATAAAGTATGTGGTTCCGGTATGAAAGCAGTCAGCCTTGCCACTCTGATGATTGGCAGCGGTGAAGCTGATATCGTGATTGCCGGCGGTACAGAGAATATGAGCCAGATCCCATATGCCTTGATGAATGCCCGTTGGGGAGCCAGAATGGGAAACAAGGATATGGTTGACCTTATGGTGCATGATGGCCTCACAGACATTTTCAACAACTATCACATGGGTATCACAGCCGAAAATCTGGCAGAGCAATACGGAATCTCCAGAGAAGAGCAGGATCAATTCTCCGCTCTCTCTCAGAATAAGACCGAAGCTGCCCAGAAAAGTGGGGCTTTCAAAGATGAGATAGTACCGGTTATCATTCCTCAAAGAAAGGGCGATCCCATTGTGATCGACAAAGATGAGATGCCCAGAGCCGGAGTGACGGCAGAAAGCCTTGCCAAGCTCAGACCGGCTTTCAAGAATGACGGAACCGTAACTGCTGCCAATGCCAGCGGAATCAATGATGGTGCTGCCATGCTGCTGCTGATGAGTGAAGACAAAGCCAGGGAACTTGGCCTTCCGATTCTCGCAACTTTCGTAGAAACTGCATCAGCCGGTGTGGATCCTGCCATTATGGGTTACGGACCCGTTCCTGCCATCAAGAAGGTATTGGAAAAGTCTCAAATGAAGCTTGGGGATATCGAACTGGCTGAGCTCAATGAAGCTTTTGCCTCCCAGTCCTTGGCTGTGCTGAAAGGCTTGGAAAAGGAGGGAGTGGGTAAGCTTGATCCATCCATTGTAAATGTCAATGGTGGAGCTATCGCTTTGGGTCATCCCATTGGTTGCAGTGGTTCAAGAATTATTGTTACTCTGCTTCATGAGATGAAACGCCGTAACGTCCAAAAAGGCCTTGCTTCCCTCTGCATTGGTGGTGGTATGGGCATTGCAACAATCTGGACCAGATAGGAGGAATACGTGGCAGATAAACTGAATTTAACCAAAAGCATGGCTCTTTTTGAAGAAGCCAAGCGTCTGGCACCGGGAGGCGTGGCCGGCATCCGCCGTCCGTACAACTTCGTCCCTGGTGAGTATCCCATCTTCTTCGATAATGGCAAGGGTGGCAGGATTACAGACGTAGACGGTAACGAGTATATAGATTACCTCTGCGCCTACGGTCCCATCATTCTGGGTTATCGTGAAGAAGAAGTGGATGATGCTGTGATCGCTCAGATCAAGAACAAAGGCTTTTGCTTCTCGCTTACTCAGGAGATTCAGAACCAACTGATCCAAAAGCTTTCTGAATGTATTCCCTGCTGCGATATGGCTGCCATAGTAAAGACCGGTTCGGACGCCACAACCATTGGCATCCGGGTGGCCAGAGCTTATACGGGGAAGACCAAGATTGCCCGCTGCGGTTATCATGGCTGGCACGATTGGTGCGTGGAAGTGAAGGGTGGTATTCCATCCAAGCTCTATGAAGACATCTTTGAATTCCATTACAATGATCTGGATGAACTGGAATCTATCCTGAAAGCCAATGCCGATGATATGGCCGGTATCATTGTTACCCCTGTGGGACATCCTTTGGCTGCAGAGGTTCAGATGCCCAAGCCGGGTTACCTGGAAGGAGTGCGCAAGCTGGCAGATCAATATGGTTGCGTATTGATATTCGACGAGATCCGTAGCGGTTTCCGTTGTTCCATCGGTGGTGCTCAGAAACACTTTGGTGTTACTCCTGATCTTACCACGGTCGGAAAAGCCATGGCAAATGGTTATCCCATTGCGGCACTGGTTGGAAAACGAGAGATGATGAAGGTGATGGAAGATAAGGTCTTCCTTTCCTCTACCTTCTTCCCAAATTCTGATGCACAGATCGCCGCTCTCAAAACTATCGAGATTCTTCAACGCGACAAAGCTCTGGAAGATATCGCTACCAAGGGTTATTGGTTTGCCGAGCGGGTGGAAAAAGTGTTGGCGGATTCAGGGATCAATGCTGCCTTTAGTGGATCACCCTGGATGCCCTTCATTACCTTCCCCAAGGATGAGACAGGCTTGTATAAGAAGCTCAGAGCGGAATTCTATACTCAGTTAATCCGCAGGGGAGTCTTCCTGCAACCTTACCATCACGGATATATTTGTTACCGTCACAGTTATGAAGACCTACAGTATACTGTGGATTCTATTAAAGACGCTTTGGCTGAGCTAAAGCCTCTCTGCTAAACCCTATGGCGGGACAGTCGTCCCGCCTTTTTTTATGGAGAAATAAAGATGGCCAAGTATATATTCGTGATGGGTGGTGTTTTATCTTCACTGGGTAAGGGTATTGCCACAGCTTCGATAGGGCTGTTGCTCAAGTCTATGGGCTACAAAGTGGGTCTGCAAAAGTTTGATCCTTATTTAAACGTAGATCCAGGTACCATGAGTCCGTTTCAGCATGGCGAGGTATTCGTCACTGATGATGGAGCAGAGACAGATCTGGATTTGGGGCACTATGAACGTTTCGTGGATGAGTCCCTAAGCCGTTTCTCAAGCTGCAGTGCCGGGCAAGTTTATGAGACTGTTCTTCATAATGAAAGGAAGGGAGTCTATCTGGGAAAGACGGTACAGGTTATTCCGCATGTTACGAACGAGATCAAAGCCCGTATCCAGCGTTTGAGTGATAAGTATGATGTGGTTATCACAGAGATTGGCGGAACGGTTGGCGATATTGAGAGCCTTCCTTTTCTGGAGGCTATCCGTCAGCTCAGGCTTGATCTGGGTATTGAGAACACAATGTTTATTCTTCTTACCTATGTGCCATATATACGAAGTGCCGGAGAGCTTAAGACCAAACCTACTCAGCACAGCGCCTATAAACTGCGTGAGATAGGTATTCAGCCGGATGTCCTGCTCTGTCGTTCGGAGAAGAGCTTCGAAGATGATATCTTTGGCAAGATAGCGCTCTTTACAAACGTTCAGACCTCTCATGTGATAAACGCCATAGATGTTAAGTGCGTCTATGAAGTGCCTCTTGTGTACAAGAAAGCAGGCTTGCACAGCATTATCTGTAAGCACTTTGGTTTGGAATGTAAAGAGGATGACCTAGCTGAATGGCAGCAGTATCTGAAGAACAGCACAGAGGCTCAGGAACCAGTTACTATTGCCGTGTGCGGGAAGTATGTGAAGCATCAGGATGCTTATAAAAGCGTGGAAGAAGCCTTGCTGCATGCTGCAACCTGGCATAAACGCAAGCTAGTTATGAAGTGGGTGGATTCTGAGAGAGTCTTCAAGTCGGCAGATCTGGATAAAGAACTGGCCAATGTGGATGGAATCCTGATTCCCGGGGGATTTGGTGTAAGAGGAATTGAAGGAAAGATAGCCATTGCCGAATATGCCAGAACTCATAACATCCCATTCTTTGGTATCTGCCTGGGTATGCATGTAGCGGTTATTGAGTTTGCCCGCAATGTCTGTAATATGAAAGATGCTCATAGCTCAGAGTTTGATGATGTAACAGAGCATCAAGTAATACACCTTATGGAAGACCAGCAGTACATAGACATGGTAGGTGGTACCATGAGACTTGGCGCTTATGAGTGCCTCCTTACAGAAGGAAGCTTGGTTAGCAGAACGTATCAGGCAGAGAAGATCAGCGAACGTCATCGGCATCGTTATGAATACAACAACAGCTATCGCAGCATTCTGGAAGAAAATGGCCTGAAGATTTCAGGAACTTCTCCGGATGGCTTGTTGGTAGAAATAGTAGAGATTCCTGCTCTGAAGTTTTACACAGGCGTTCAGTTCCATCCGGAGTTTAAGAGCCGTCCCAACCGTCCTCATCCCATCTTCAGAGATTTCATTGCCTCTGCCATGAAATAGAAGCTACAGAGCAAACATATCAATATCAGCTGAACTCTAGTAACTTAACGTGTTCATGGTGAATATGTTTTGGAGTCTTGTGGATTCAGTTCCACAATAAAAGGAGTAAAGTAGTTTTCTAGCCTGAGATAAAGCTTGCACTTTGTTCTCAGGCTAGTTTCGTAAGAACGGGATGTTATTTCCCAATTAGAGAATAGCGAGATAGTGGAATACATGATTGTTGTTAATGGATTTAGAACATTGTGGCAGAGTGGGAGCAGTCTTGCCAGGATTGGTGTAGCATTACTATGTTCTGTCTTTATGATCTTCTCAGCGTGCAAGCGGGATAATCAGGCAACAAGGAATGATGAGGCTTCCAAGCCACACAACAGCTCACTGTCGGTAGTACGAATTGTACCAAAATGGGAAGATCAAGCTCAGTTTGCCGGGCTGTATGTAGCAAAAGAGAAAGGCTTCTTTGCACGTAGAGAAATTGATGCCGAGATTCTTCCCGGTGGAACAGAGCTACTTGCTATGCCGGCTCTGAACAATGGAGAGGCAGATTTTGCTATTCTACACCTACTCACGGTGCTCAAAAGTCCCGCTACTCAGCCTCAATTGGTGAACCTTGCTCAGATATCTCAGAAGTCTTCCCTGATTATTGCTGCTCGAAAGGATTTTGGAATTAACAAACTGGTAGATCTAAAGTACAAAAGGATCGGCCTTTGGAAAGGAGATTACCAGGAACCGTCCCTTATCTTCAATCGGAAATACCATCTTGAGATGGATATCATAAATATAGATTCCAGCGTGAATCTGCTTATCTCGGGACTTGTGGAAGCCATGAATGTAATGCGTTACAACGAGCTGCATCAGCTCTATCAGGCTGGTATGGATGAGGAAGACCTGTTGCTTTTTCCATTTAGTGAGCTTGGTTTAAACATCCCTGAGGATGGATTGTACACCACGGAGCAGTATTATCTGGCCAATCCTGATCTCTGCAGGGATGTTGCAGATGCATTAATGGAAGGCTGGTTATATGCAATAAACAACGAAGAAGAAGCTCTGGACATAGTATTGGAAGTGATGAGAAAGAACGGTCTATCTGCAAATAGACCTCATCAAAAATGGATGCTAAAGGAAATGAAAGAAGTGATCCTGGCAAGACCGGGTGTCTTTGGAAGCTTGGAGAAGAACAGCTTTGACGAAACCAAGAGCCTCCTTTCTGAGGGCGGATATAGTCCTTCAACAATTAGCTATGAAAGGTTCTATCCATATGTCAAGAAGTAAGCAGCCCCCCAGCCTGTCCAGGCAGATTGTCTTATACGTAAACATCTTCATCCTCATCACCAGCATTGCGCTGATAATCGTAACACGTCTGCTAATGACCAATGTGATGGTAGATAATGCCAGTCTGTTGGTAGATTCCATCACAAACGAGAACATTGTCCGAACCGAAGCTAAGCTTTCCAGGGTTGAAAGTATAGCCCGGAACATCAAGTTCTTGATAGAGAAAGAGATTGGCAGCAGCGATCAGAGATTGGAAATCATCAGATCTCTTCTTATTACAGGCCCGGAGATTAGCTCCATCGCCATTGCATACGATCCCCACCTTAACCAGTATCCTGCAGCTCAGGTTTATACCATTGATAATGGAATCCTTCAAAGCTCTCAGCTCAATCCTGAGATTTACCCCTACACAGATTGGTACAACCAGGCAACCAGAACAGGAACCCCAGTTTGGACAGAGCCCTGGTTCACAAGAACAGGTACCCAAAAGATTGTTACTTCTCACGCTGTATCCTTGCAGAACAATGGCAAGTCTGTAGGTGTTCTTCGGCTGGATGTTACCATCGATCGCCTGAAAGATCTGATACAAGTCGATAACTTAAAGAACGATGCACGTCTCTTTATGATTTCCAAAACAGGCTCTTTTGTAGTGCATACGGACGATTCATTGTCCATGAATTATAGCATATTTGCTTTGGCCGAAGAATACGACGACTCAGTTCTCAGAGAGACCGGGAAGCGCATGTTGAGGGGAGAGAGAGGTATTGCCAAGCTTAAGGAAAATGGCCCACTTAAGAACTACTGGCTGGCATTTGCTCCCTTGCGTTCAAACGACTGGGCTATTGGAGTGCTATTACCAGAGAAAGAGATATTCATCACTCTGAACCGCATCACTATGATTCAAGCTCTGGCTTCGATTATTGCCTTTATCTGCCTGGCGATTATCGTTTATTTTCGAATCAAGAGGATTAACAAGCCTTTGAAGGAATTGGTACTGGCTGCAGAAGAACTTGGAGCTGGCAACTTTGATGTACAGGCACCGGAAGTCCATGATTATTCTGAGATTATGTATCTATCTCATTCCTTCAACTCCATGAAAGAATCCTTGAGGGAATACATCAAGAATCTCTCAGAAACGAAAGCGGTGAAGGACAGGATCCAGACAGAAGTAGGCTCTGCCTCCACCATACAGAGGAATCTGATCCCGCCCAATAGCGAGAAAGGGCTGTTTAACAACTCCATAAAAGCCTTTGGTATTCTCAATCCTGCCGGTGATATTGGCGGTGATCTCTACGATTATTTCCTCATTAATGAGCGGTGCTTCTGCTTTGTGATCGCAGACGTCACCGGCAAAGGCATTGTTGCTTCCATGACTATGACCATGGTAAGTACGTTTATACGAGCCAAGGCAGCATACCATAAAGATCCCGCCAGTCTGATGCTGGACTTGAATGCATATCTCTGTACCAATAACATCGCTGAAAACTTTGTTACCATGATTATTGGATATCTTGATTTACACTCTAGCAAATTGCTTTATACCAATGCCGGTCACGTACCATGGTTTGTCCGGAAAAAAGACTGCAGCTACACAAAAATCGGCGAGACTCAAGCGACATCTCTGGGCTTTATCCCCAATCTCAAGATTGAGAATGCTGAGTTTGATCTGGATTTGGGCGATGAGATCATCCTCTTCACGGATGGAATCACGGAAGCGATGAGTAGCAGTGAAAGCTTCTTTGGCATAGAAAGGTTGGAAGAGATAGTAAAAGGTTTGCAGAATCCCAATCCGGAAACCACAGCTCATGCCATCCTTACTGCAGCACAGAAGTTTTCAAATCCAGATCAGCAATATGACGATATCACTCTACTGGTGATTGAGTTTGTACACCCAGTCTTGGCATAGAGATCAGTTTGGAAGAGTTCTAACCCCAGTTCCAGCACCATTTGTGTACATTGCCACCAGTACTGATTCTATGTTGATTGTCTTTGCACATCGATACTTGGTGATAAAGACGTTCATCTTGCCAAGTGCTCTATAGCATGTACTATTCTAGTCCCAGAAGGCCTATCTCCCCAATTCCACCGAGAGCCAGCTCATCAGAACCGGTGCTTTTCTCCGTTCTCCCTTGTAAAACTCCTCAATGGATTTCTCTATATATCCTAGCCTGTATGGAGCATAATCCCTTACTCTTTTGCTATTAAACAGATCCAGGATGCTTTCACGGTTTATTGTCAGAAGCCGGATAACCCGATCTTCCGTCTGCACCGGTTTAAAACGATGTATGTACCAAGATTTCACTTTTACCATATAGGCCTGATAGTTGTAGGGTGCTTGGATGTCATACAAGGCAATCGGGTATTTAGCCAATGATGGCCAGTTCCGCTTGATTAGGTCTCGATGAATGCCTTCCATAAACTGATACGCCAAGCCATAATGCCAATGTTGCGAGAGAATCCTGCTCTGAAGCCAAGGCATGTGATCAACAATATGCTGATCCAGGAAGGTCAGGGTGTTCTGTATCATGGAGGCAGGGCTATGTCCTGCCAACAGAAGATCCAGTAGTAGTAGATTATTCAAATCTCTGTGGTTATTAAGCAATTCATAGACTGATTCAATACACTCCCTATAGCCTTGATTCAATTCTTTGATACAATCAGGCTGAAAGATCGGAGGTGGTTCCAAGCGAAGTAAAGCATGCAAATCTGCTGTCTTAAGTTGTTTGTGATTCAGCCAGTTAAGGAGGTGTGTTACATAAATGCGAATTCGATATAAACTCCCGAAGTAACCACTTACTATCAGATCAGATTCACGCGCAATTTCCTTGTAGAAACCTATATATGGTGCTTCGACTGGATTTGCCACCAAGCCCAGAGTCTGCATGTAATCGATCACTTGTTGCCAAGGATCATTGCCTTCCGCCTCCTTAAAACCGATATGCCTAAATGCTATGCCATTATCTTCTGAAATCTTTCTTGCTATGTGATAATCTGAGGTGTCTTCACGTCCGTAATGAACAGCGAATGTGTTCACTTTTGCCTTTAGGAAAACTGCCAACAAGCTCCGGATATCCATCCCACCTGATAAGCTGATGGCTATTGGCAACCGACTTTTGGGAGTGCTGAGACAGAAAGACTCTATCATTGGGAAGATGTCTCCTTTGTTCGAATCGGGATGGAAAGGATGGTTGACAATCTCGACTTTTCCATTCTTCAGGGTTGCCTTGGAGCCTGTGCCCAACATGGTTGTGTGGCGATAGTATGAATCCAGACTGGGGCAGTACTTTCCGCTTCCAGTCGGATATCTTGTATGCCACAGTGGTCCCAGCTTATGGAAATCCAGCTCAGGATTAACTGCCTTTCTTAGGATGGCGATGTGAGTGGTGAACAAAGTTCTGTTACCATGCTGGTAGATATAAAGAGAGCGTTTGCCCAGCTTGTCATTGAAAACATCTATCTCCCTGCCCCGAATTCTTAGGATCAGGTAGTGTCCGTCAAGGCTTTCCGTGGGATCAGTCAGCTTCATTAAATCAAGAAGCTTATCGGGAGTAAGATTGACATACTGGTTCCCGTCAAAGTAAACTGGATAACCCAGAACCAGCACTTGATCTCCATTAGGAAGCTGATGTTTGGTAAAGGTTCTGGGATTTCCACCCGCATATAAGCAAAAGCCCGGCTTCTCAACTACAACCTCTGGACTTTCTGGGCAACAACTTCTAATGTTTTCGTTGCCGAAGTTTCCCAGCAACCAGCTCATGTATCTCTCCTCTATGCTTTAGATAGATTCCTAAGTGCTTTGATCTGTACAGAATGATTCATCTATCAATGGAATCTATTTCGCTTTGGTATAGCTGAACTGTAACATCCATACTTAGGAACTTGTCAAGAATGATTATGCCCTCCTGATAAGAATCCTTAACCTATCCTAAACCCATCCTAAACCCCAGTTAAGGAAAGGCTTATCCTGCAATAAGTTAGCGTATACCTATGTGGTGAGTGAGTAAAACCGATTGTCTATCAACACCTTACACACGTATGCCAAAAGAAGTTTAGAGAAATTGAAAATAATCACCGAAAGTGTCCACTCATTTGGGAAAACGTCCACGTATAAAAGGTAGAGGGTTCTATTTCTGAACCTGAGCAAACTATAGGAGAAAAACATGAAAGTACGTTTTCAATGTGGGATGCCAGCCCTATCTGGCGCAGTCGGGGAACTGGTCTATTGCTGGGATAAACGCAGTGGTCAGGCTTATGCCAGAAGAAGAAAGTATCCTAAACTGAGTGAACATCATCACCAGACCGGATCTATCACAGCCAACCTGCATCGCATCAAACCCAGCGAAGCATACAAAAATGATCTGATTCGCTATCTCTGGACGTATCAGAATTCGGAATTTATGGAGCGTAAACCGGCTGTGTCCTGGGTAAATCTTTACCTCAGATTGATGTACCAAATGGCAAGACAGAGACCCGAAATAGATCTCAGAACTCTGAACAGGGCTGATATCTATGAGCAGGAACTGCCCTGCATCACGGTGAGAAGAGCTGTGGAAGCGGGATTGCTTCCAGAAGTGGGATATTGGGAAAAGCTGATGGCAGAACTGTAAAAAAAGCTAACGCTTGCTGATTGCTCCGGTGGGACAACCTTGAAAGTCATCGCCGTTACCATTCTCGCAGATACCGCAGGAGATACATTTCTCTTTATCGATAACTGCTTTCCCATTCTGCATGGTGATGGCTCCCACCGGGCAATTGGGAACGCAAAGCTCGCAAGCAATACACTTGTCCGGATCAACCCGATAAGCTTGAGTGGCTGGTGGAGTTTGGGCTTGAGTGGTAGTGACAGTTTGAGTTCTTTGAGGGTTCGGGACGTTAACCGGAGCCGGTTCAGGCGGAAGCGACTGAGGAGCATCTATGCTATCGGATAGGGGTATTTCCACTCTCTGGGTTGGTGCTTTTGGAATCAATACTCCATCCACGCAACGCCGGCAGCCAATGCAACGTGAGGAGTCTATCTCGGCTTTACCGTTTACCATCCGGATGGCGTTCACAGGGCAGACGGGTTCCTTCTCTTTGGGAAGCAGTATACCGGTATGGATCATGATCTGAACGGCAGCCAGGCTGAGGAGGGTCAAGATCAATAGGATCTGGAGAAAGCGTTTCATAGTTCTTCCTTGCAGTTGTTTTCCAAGGCTCCTTTGGGGCATTTTTGGGAGCAGATTCCGCAGTGGATGCAATTGGGATCTTCCACCAGTCCGGTATCCAGGAGGTTGATGTTCATGGGGCAGTAGAGGCTGCAGATTCCGCAGTCGTTGCAGCGTTCGGGATTGCGTCTGACCTTCATCCGTTTGATGCCAAAGGCTTTTCCCAGCAGCATAAAGAGATTCATAAAGGCTGCGTAAGGGCAGAGAAACCTGCACCACAACCGGTCAATAAAGAAAGCTGCACCAAGAATGAGGGCTGTGAGAATCAAACCGGGTATGGCCAAACGGGGAAGCTGGGATAAAGCATAGAAGGGACAAAGACGGATATAGATATAGGCTAAACCAATGAAGGCCAATACAGAGGTAATCAGCAGGATGAGATACTTGCCAGGCTGTAGTTTTCTCTCCAGGTAGAAAGGCACCTGCTGTTTCAGCTTGTACTTTCGGGATCTGAAGGAGAAGAGAAATTCTTGGATACTACCCAGTGGGCAAACCCAGCCGCAGAACTTACGACCCCAAAAAATGGTCGAGATCGCAATCAGGAAACCCAGTAGTACAGCGGCCAGGAAGAGCTGCCCGGAGATACCCAGAAGCTGCTTCATATTCATGCCAAAGCAGATCACGGCATAGGGACAGGCATTATGGATGGCTTTCTTGCCTGTTGTTACAACAAAGAAAAGAATACCCAGAGATAAAAGAAAGAAAGCTGCCTGAATAGCGTTTCGAAGAGTAATCTTGGCTTTCTTCATATCAGATTCAGGCTGCGAAGCATCTCAAGACGGGCAGGTTGATCCGGTCTCTGCATAGCAGGATTGGCCAGACCGGGAGCAGATTCATGGTAAGTAGGTTTCTCTGTCTGGTAATAAACACCCGTCCAGATTGTCTCTGCATCGTTTGCTATGCGGATGGCTTCCATGATATCTGCAGGACGGCTCTCCAGTTCTTTGACGTGTTGATTGTAGTAGCTATAGGTGTTGTTGTAACTTACGCAGGGTTGCAGCACTTCGATGAAGGAGAAGCCTTTGTGCTCCACGCCCTGCCGTATAATAGAGGCAAGCTGCTTGGGATTGGCAGAATATGCTCGGGCTACGAAGCTAGCGCCGGAGATTAAAAGCAAGGGAATGGCCTGGAAAGGTTCTTCCACGCTGCCTTGGGGGCTGGAGAGACCTCTGAAGCCCAGAGGGGAGAGGGGGGAGAACTGACCAGTTGTGAGGCCGTAATTGCCATTATTATGCAAGATCAGGGTGATGTCCAGATTGCGTTTGGCTGCAAAGAGTGTGTGTTCCAGGCCTTCGCCCAGGCTGTCTCCATCACCGCCAAAGCTTAGAACCTGTAGCTCGGGATTTGCCAGCTTGATTCCGGAGGCAGTGGCAACAGCTCTGCCATGAAGGCCATAGATACCTGAAACATTGAGATAGTCAAAGATCTTTCCATGACAGCCTATACCGCAGGTAATGGCAAGCGTGGCAGGATTCAAGCCGGAATCAAAGAGCTGGTTGAAGGCCATCTTAACGGCATTTAGGATGCCAAAGTTACCGCAGGCAGGGCACCAGGTATTGGCTTTTCCCGTATCCAGATTACGCATGATCCACCTCCATGATTCGCTTTGCCAGTTCAATAGGATCCCAGGCCCGGCCATCATAACGCAGGATATCTGCACGACTCTGCAAGCCCAGCTTCTCTTTGAGGAATTGGGCAAAGCGGGGTTTGGAATTGTGTTCCACCACTATAGCTGGTTCATCGCAATAGGGTAGAAGCTCTTCTATTGGCAAGGGTTCGAGATAAATGGGAACTACCAGTTGATAATCGTCTATAAGGTGCTTCATGGCTTCGCGAATCTCCAGAGCTGTGGAGCCATAAGCAAAGATGCGCCGTTTGCCTTTTCCATAGATTGCAAAGCGTTCGTACTTGGCGCATGCCGCTTCAATGGGTTTCCTGTCCCGCTTATCCTGCATGGCGACCATTGTATCGGCTTGATCTGTCCGCAGTCCGCTTTCCAGATGCTCGTGGGAGTTCCATTTGATCACTTCGTCAGAAGGTGGGAAGAGTAGGGGGGAGATGCCGTTATCTGTGATGGTGTAGCGTTTGTAGCCTTCTTTGCTATCTGGCAGAAGAGCTGTGGCATCAGGATGACTATCTGTGGGGAAGGTAACGTTTTGCATGGATTCTGAAAGATGCTTTTCTGTGAGCAGGATGGTGGGTATCTGGAGTTCCCAGGCCAGAGATAGTAGCTCTCCAGCAAGCTTGAAAGCACGTTCTGTGCTGTCCGGACTGGCAACTATTCTGCTGAACTCTCCGTGTCCCTGATGCAAAGCGAAGTAGAGGTCTTCCTGGGCAGTATAAGTGGAGACTCCTGTGGCAGGGCCAGGACGCGAGGAAAGCACGCAAAGCAGGGGAGCTTCGGTGATACCTGCAAGGGAGAAAGCTTCTTGCATCAGAGCAAAACCTCCACCACTGCTCCCGATGGCAGCCCTGGCACCACCTACCACGGCTCCGACTGCCATGTTTGCAGCAGCCAGTTCACTCTCAGCATGGATGGCTTTCACGCCCAGTTTGGCGGACAGGGAAGCCAGATAGTGAAGGATGGAAGAAGCCGGTGTCATGGGATAGGCAAAGTACATATCCAGACCTGCCAGCCAAGCTCCCAAAGAGATGGCTTGATTGCCGGTGTAAAGCTTGTTTGAGGTAGTAGGGATTACGGGACTGGGAAGTGATCTGGCAGGTGTAACCAGGGGATAGCATTTCTCTGCGAAGCTTACGTTCTCATCAATCTGTTTCTTGTAACTTGAGTGGATCAGCTTCTGCATCTCATCCATACTCAAACCCAAATAGGCAAAGAAGATGGCAAGCCCAGCCAAGCTGAGATTTGCCGGTGTCTGATAGGACTCCTTCATCAGGGAGGATAGAGGAAGTCCAATACCGGTCTCATTGGTGGCTTCATCGCTATTGTAGAAGATATCTCCATCTTGCTTGAGTTCAGCCAGATGTTTTGTATAGCTCTGTTGATCCAGGCAGATGATCAAATCCGCCTCTTTATAAGAATTGTAGATGGGATATCCGGAGATGGATACGGTGCTGAAGTTGTGCCCACCCTTGATCAGGCTTTGATAGTCGTCACTTTGAAAGCAGTGAAGGCCATGGTACAGAGCGGTCTTGGCTATTAACTGGGCAAGCTTCTTCACGCCTTCGCCGGCTTTCCCTCCGACTAATATGGTAAATATATCTTTCAATCTTGTTCTCCAAATCTGTGATGCGTGTCAGTCTGAAGTAAATATGCTTTATGTCAACCCGGATATTTAGTATCTCAGGCTTAGTGTAAGATTCAAACGCCAGTCTAGGTTCTCCAGATCTTCTCCTATGGGGTTTAAAGAGACTTCCAGGCTGGAATCCTGATCAAAACTGAAGGCTCCCAGAAACACTGCGCTATACTCCCTCCAGGTACCCCAACTGATGCGGGGTTGGACAAGATAGTAAAAAGAACCGATGTCGTGCCTGAGGCTCAGCCCTGCAGTATATCTTTCCGTGAGGGAGTTAATGATGTAGCCATCGTTTTCTTGGTATCCATACTCACTTCTCTCATAAAGCAGTAAGCCATCAAGAAGGATGCCGTTATCGTTTCCGTTACGATAAGGAAGCTCCAGCCATCGGCTATCTCCGGAACGGGCAACGAAGGGAAAACTATCAAAGATTAGGTTGTATCTGGCAGTAAACTGGCGATAAAGCTCGTTGGTTTGCTCCTCTATCAGATACATGTAGTCTGTGTAATCCACCCGGAGTTGATAGTTCTGCTTCAGCATGATGCGATCACCGATCAATAGGCTTATCTCTGGCAGGTAACTCAGGCTGAAGACACGAGTATTGTTTCCAGAGAGCAGGCTGTCGATATAGACATCGTCTTTCAAACTCCATAGTAGGCGGTTGGAAAGACGCAATCTACTCTTGTAATAGTGTTTCCAGCCAAGTCGGAGATTGATGTTTCTCAGGTCATTATCCAATCTGTGGTCATCATTTGGGTAGGTAGTGCGCTGCAGGTCTATTCCGCTTCCCAAGCTGAGAGTATCTCCGGGGGAGTATTCCCATAGTAAGTTAGTTCCAAGGTTACGAAGCTCTGTGTGCCGGTTAGAATTGGAAAAGGAGAAATCCTTGATGGCAAAATTGTGCCCCAGATTTGTCTGCCAGGATAACTGCGGCACAGGATTGTAGTTCACAAGCACTGAGGCTTGGTTGATGAAGTCTGCATTGTTGCGGCTTAGATTCTGTTCCAGCCTTGTCTTGCGCTGGCTGAAGTTGTTGCTTATGTTAAGTACGATGGCCTCAGTAGGATTAAGATTGAGCCTTGTATCCGAGACCAGGGACCAACGTTTCTGCTTATCTGTCTCCACGTAACTGCTGGGAAGCCCGGGATCGTCATTCTGTTCAAGAGTATAGAAGTGATCTCTTCTACTATCCAAGCTAAAGGAACTCGCCAGTTCCGTTCCCCAAACATCTTGATTGATAAAGGCGTTCAGGCCATAGCTCTCGTAGTGCTCCCAATCAAGGTCCAGATACTCTCCTCTGCCAATCAGACCGTAGTATCCGGTGTTGGAGTAGTATGAATAGGAGCTTTGTCCGCTGAGCTGCTGACCATCTCCCTTTAGATTGGTCTCAGCCAGGAACCTGTCTCTCTCCGTTCTGAGATAGGCTTTGCCATTGATATTGAAGAAGAGACTATCCATAGGGTTAAGTTGGAGACCATAGCCTAAGAAGCCCATCCTGCTTTGATATGCGGAGAGGTCTGTCTCCAGGTCGTTCTTATCGTAATGATAATTGAAGCCACTCAGGAGGTAGTGCTTGAAGATTCCTCGATCATAGCTGATATCCAGCTTCAGGTCTGCCAGGCGTGTGTTTTGATTAAAGTTCAGGCGCGTTTCATTCTGAGTGCTGCCGGTAAGCTTAAATGATGTATGTTTTATTGGAGATAGATTGTAGAGTAGCTGGTTATCCAGAATACGGATGCTGCTATTATTGTAAAGATACAGGTCCAGAGCGCTGTTCTGAGCGCTAAGGCCTGTACATAATAGCAGAAAGAAGCTCGCAAAGATCGATAAATTCAGCTTCACTGAAGCTTTCTCCCCGGCGGGAAAGATCATACTTGCTGTGTTTATCCAGTGCTGCCAAGTCTTGTTTACTCAGCATTCTGACCAGGTTGTTCCTTAGTGTTTTTCTTCTGTGCATAAAAGCGTGATGGATAAGTTGGTAGAAGAGCTCCGGATGCGACAGGCGAGGTTGATGCTCTCTGGGTTTCAGCACGATTACGGCAGAATCCACATTGGGAGAGGGATCAAAGAACTCTCTGCCCACCTGCATGGCTATGTTGATATCAAAGACCAATCCCAGCCTGATGGTCATCAACCCATATTCCTTGGTGCCTACCCGGGCAGTCAATCTCTCAGCCACTTCCTTCTGAACCATCAGAACAATCCGCTCAAACCGGGAAGAGTGTTCTTCCAGCCTTGATAGCAGGGGAGAGGTGATCTGATAAGGAATGTTTGCAATAAGCTTGATTTTCTCCGGGCACCTGCTGAGTTGCTCATTCCAGTTCAGACGCAGAACGTCTGCCCGGATCAACTCAAGAGAATCACCGAATCTCTTGCGGAGAGGTTCTTCGAAACGGCGGTCAAGTTCAAAAGCCGTGAGTTTAACACCATGATCCAAAATAGCCTGAGTGAGGATGCCTTTTCCAGGCCCTATTTCCCAGACGGTATCTTCAGAACACAGCTCTCCCAAAGTGGCAATCTCTACCGCGATGTTCTTGTCAATCAGGAAGTTCTGACCCAGTTCCTTGAGTGCTTTCATACTCTATTGCTCAAGCATAAAAAAAAGATCCGGGAGTTCTTGGTTATATAAAACACGACCGATCCCAGATCTAAATTATGATTAGGCGCTTAACTTGCTGGCTGCTGTGTTTTTGCAGACTTTGCAGACCTTAACGGTCTTGTCGGCCACTTTGACTTCATGCAGCAGCTTCACGCCGGTACGTTTGCAAACGGGGCATTCGCCTCTGCCGTGGTTTGGCAAGCTGTTCAAGCCTTTACCGCGATGGTTCTTTGCCATTTCTATCTCCTTGAATGTATTCTTCTTGCTGGTTGAACCAGATTTTAAGCCATTGTGATTAAGTCAATACATATTTTTCCTTGCGTCTCGAACAGCATCACAGAGAGAAGCCCAGAGATGCACGTTTCGGAAAAGTCTTGACGAAAAGAAGCCCACTTTTTTTATGGCGAAACTGCGGGGTGTAGCGCAGTCCGGTTAGCGCACTGGTTTTGGGAACCAGGGGTCGGAGGTTCGAATCCTCTCACCCCGACCAGTAGACAGCATATAGTGGGTGATTAGCTCAGCTGGAAGAGCTCTTGCTTTACACGCAAGAGGTCGGGGGTTCAAGTCCCTCATCACCCACCATCCCCTTAAATTCAAAGAGGCGGTGGTACATGAAGATAGCAATAACCGGAGCAAACGGCTTTGTGGGTTCCGGCCTCATCAGACACTTTCAATCATCAGGTCATCAAGTGATAGCTATCATCCGAAAGAATGCAGATGCGGGATTGATGCCCGATTGTGAAATCCACAGGCTGGACTACAGCAACCAGAATGATCTGCTGCAAGCTCTTGCTGGCGTGGATGTTCTGATTCACAATGCTGGGATGACCAAAGCTCTCAGCTACACCCAGATGTATAACGCCAATGTCCAGCTCACCAGGATTATCCTAAAGACCTGTGAACAAGCCTCAAACCTCAAGCAATTCATCCAAATCTCTTCTCAGGCGGCCTCACGTCCCTCAAAACTGGGTGAAGCCATCACCGAAGAAGCCCCCTCAGCGCCCGTCACCTGGTATGGAAAAAGCAAGCAGAGAGCCGAGCGCGTGGTAAGAGAATCGTCCCCGGTTCCCTACACGATCATACGTCCCTGCTCCATATACGGCCCCGGAGACAAGGATTTCCTCCAGCTTGTCAAGCTCGCAGCTAAAGGCATGAACCTCCGGCTGGGTACAAAAGTCCGCCAGTTGAACATGATTCACGTCTGCGAACTTGCCACTCTGATCGAGCTTTGCTTCTTGAATGATAAAGCCTTTAACCAAACCTTTTTCGCTTCAGATGGCGAAGTCTATACTCAAGACCAGATTCCTCGACTAATGGCCAAAGCCCTGAACGTAAAGCAAATAGATATCACCGTTCATGAGTCACTTGCCCGGCTTGCCTCTTTGGGAGGAGAGATCTGGGGACGCATCACCCAAAGACCTGTGGTTTTGAATCGCGAAAAGATAAAAGAGTTTATGGCAGACAGTTGGCTCTGCAGCATTGAAAAAGCCCGCAATCTTCTGGGATATAACCCTCAACCTAACTTGGAGAAAAGCATCAAGGAGACCATCCAATGGTACAAAGAAGCATCCTGGCTCTGATACTGATATTTGTCTCTATCAGCCTTTACGCACAGATTGTTGAAGTTGAAAGCGATAGTCTCAATGCCATCGACGATAATCCCGTACTCATAGAAGAACCAACAGCTCAAGATACACTCAATCCTGAGCAGTTCACTGTTCCACGCTCTGAAGTGGACGCCTGGATTGAACGGGATCGGGACAGGCGAAGCTTAAATTCGTTCATCTTCAAGGCAGAGAGTCCAATGCTCAGCAGTTTGGACATCTATCGTGCTTCTTACCATGCTATAGGGCTGAACAACCATCATATGGGTATCAGCAGACATGGCTTTACTCAGATGCCTACAATTTGGTCTGATGCGCTTCTCATCCAATACTACGATACCTTCTATTCCCAGTCCACCAGTGGAAGAAGCTTGGACTTCTCGGAGAATAGGTATCCTTACAAAGTTATGCTTTCAGATATCCAGGCCGGGCTGGGCGATTATGAATACAACTTTGCCCGAGTAGGATTCAAGAAAGACGAGATGCTGGGCTTTCCTGGCTTGTACTACAGCTTGAATCTGCTGGTTCAGACAGGTGTATGGACGGGACTGGATCACGATCAAAGCTCTCTAAGAAACTATCTTTCCTGGAGCAACAGAAACTGGAATATAGAGCTGGAATTGGTGGATTGGGCACAGGACAATAGCTCTCAAGACCTTCTTCCAGCTTACTGGCAACCCAACAATTTCTCCATTGATCACCGCCTCAGGCAGTTCTATGCGGCTATTCACAGTCCTATGCTTGAATTCAGTATTCTATCGGTCAACGAGACAGCCAAAGGCGGCAACCTTGACCAAAGTAACCAAACCCTTCAATATCGATTCTTCAAGGACTATGCAAAAGGTCCCTTCAAGATCAGCCTGTACCACGAACGCTACGATGTCGATCTGGACTTCACTCCCCAGGCCAGAACCGGAGAGGTGGACTATAAATACCGCACAGGCATCAACTACTCCTATGACGGAAGGCAACTTGAGCTGTTTGGCAGGTTCGACACTTTCTTCAGTGGAAATCCTCTATTGGAAGCAAGACTGGCATGGAAAAATAACTGGCTTAAGCTTGGCGGCTACGGTTATTTATGCACCCAGAACACACCGCTTACTCTGCTGCAAGACATTAACAATCCGGGACTGTGGCTGGATTCCGGATATCAGGTTATCAAACAAAACCTGGCTGCAAACCTGATTCTTGAGCCCTCTGAGAGAGTTAAGCTGCAAGCTATAGGGGGCATGAAGAGCATTCAGAAGGGAGGAGAGTATAATGGCGGCACATATAGAGCTACACAAGACTTCCCTTATGTAGACATGACCTTGGATTGGACACATAGTTTTAGCTTTGCTGATCTGACTTTGAAACAGAATGTTAGTTGGCAGGATTGTCCGGAACCAGAATGGGCATATCAACAACTTGCGGAGCTTCCTTCTCTGAGGTATCAATCTCATCTGGAGTTAAAGCGTAAACTCACAAAAGACAACGCTATTCTCTGTGGAGTAGCTCTTTACGGGCACAGTGACTACTATCTTTCCATCATGCCTCCTGTCAAAATCACAGGTTCTGCCATCATGGATATGTGGGCCGGAGTCCAGATAAGCAAGCTCTTTGATTTTACCGTGAGCTTCAAAAATGTTTTCGACTCTGATCTCTTTGGCACCTATCCCATCCCTCAATCGGTTCATGCCAATCTGCATTGGTACTATTTGAACTAAGAGAAAATGCATGACAGACGATAACAGACCGGTTGTAAGCAAGAAGCTCTTCAGAATAATAGTCTTTGCCTTGTCGTTGTTGATTGTCTTGTTGCTCATTCTTCCCAGCTTTCGTAAACAGGTGGATCTGGAGCAAATGATTCAAGATCGTTATGGTATCACTTTCATCAGTCCTCAGTGGCATGGTCTGGATTACGATATAGAGCTCATCCAAGTAGATGAGATCCAAGCAGGAAGCTTTTCCGAGAGAGTAGGATTTATGAAAGGAGACCTGATATTTGGGCCTCGTTCTGATGATCTGACAGCCTTCCTGACTTATCTGAACCAGGATACTGGCACCGACATGACGGTCTACGTAGTCAGGGAGGCTGAATTCAAACCCGGGAAGAACTTTCAGGATAGTAATCGAACCCTGGATCTGAGGTTTTCAGCTCCATAGCCATATCTGTCTCGGGGGCATTTAGTTGCCGAATTCTGCTGGCTGGATCCGGATGTCTTACCTATGGCTTCCTAATACGATTCCTTAACCCATCCTTAACCTCAGTTTAGGAAACTCTTATCCTATGTTACTTTAGCCAATGGCTGCCAAGTCAGTCACAATCACGATACCTCTTTCCCTTTCTAAATGGCTTATATAGTCGCCTATTATTAAGCATCTTAGTATGGAAGCTTAAAAAAATTAATATAGTACTTGACATAATTAAGGCATCTCTTATCTTGTCCTAAAGAACATCAAGATCATTATAGTAGAAAGAGAGGAAATAGATCATGAAGCTGAATAGCTGTCCCGTTTGCCAAGGTCAATTAAAGATCAGGCAGTATTATTGTGAGAGCTGTGAACTATCTCTGGAAGGGGATTTCGAGAGTTCCTGGCTGGAAGCTTTGAATTCCGAACAGCTTGAGTTTGTGCGTTTGTTTGTTACGGTTCAGGGAAACATCAAAGAGATGGAAAAACGCCTGAGCATTTCTTATCCCACTGTCAAAAACAGACTGGCCGAGATTATCAACAGGATAAAGGGAACCGAACCTGTGATCACTGATTTCAATGATATCATGAATGATCTGGAAGAAGGTTTTATATCGGTCGATGAAGCTCTAAATATGATTGAATCAAGGAGAACAAAATGAAGACTTTATACTATGAAAAGACGCAGAACTTTGAGGGTGCGATCCGGTTGAGCATCATAAACAACATGGCTCCCGTGCACATTTCTCCCTCACAAAACGATGAATTGGTTATTGTAGCAAATTACACTGTCTCTTCCCCTGATGAAGATCCGGATTTTGAAGACTTCTACGCTCTTGAGTATAACAATGGTCAAATCACACTGGAGTTAGAGGAGTTTGATAGTTCTATCTTCAAAGGAAGAGATATGTCCATAAAGCTCGAGATAAAGATTCCCAAGCTTGAAGAGCTGCTTCTGGAAGGAGAGAACCATCCATATTCTGTCACGGGTATTGAGGCTAAGATTCAGCTTAGAATGGAGAACGGCCCCAGTGTCTTCTCAAACTGCACGGGCGATATGAAGCTGGAAAGCGAGAATGGTCCCATCAAGATTCACAATCACAAGGGAAATCTTGAGGTATCCTTGGAGAATGGACCATTTTCCACAGATGGTTTGAGCGGAGATGAATTGAAGGTGATCAGCGAAAACGGCTCCATCAAGATGCGTTCCAGTTCCTATCCAAATGTAAAGATAGAAAACGAGAATGGGGTTATTTTCTACGAAAGCCTACCTGTGCAGAATGCAAACCTGAACTTCCAATCTGAGAATGGTGTAATCAGCTTGGTTCTGCCTAATCTCTGGGGATTTGAGCTCCGGGCTGAGACAGAAATGGGAGTTATCAAAAACAAGCTTGGCATTGCTCCTGAGAAAGATGATGGTGTCTTTGTCATCAAGAGTGGAGATATGGATTCCAAGATCAGCATACGTACAGAAAACGGCATGATAAAGCTATCTTATGATGAACATCTTAACCTTGATTTCCTCAGGGAGAAGATGGAGCAGCTCAAAGAGGCTGTGAAAAAGATCGGTAGCCCTGAAGACAAAGAAAAGGTAAAGAAGCTGGTGGAAAACCTCACTGCGTATCTGAACAAAGGCCTCTCCGCCATCCAGGAAGATAAGCTGCGTGATGTAATCAAAGATGCACTCACCAAGCTCAAAGAAGTAAGCGATAACTTTGATATGGATGAAACCCGGGACAAGGTCTCTGGAACCGTGGAGAAGCTGGCTGCAGAGCTGCAGGAGACCTTTAAGGAATTCGTAAACAAATTCAAGGAAGAAGACTATGTGAACAAATTCAAAGAAGGTTTCAAAGGGGCTGGGAAGCATCATTTCGCTTTCCACATCGATACCGATATGGGAGATAAGATCTCAGAGAAAGTGATGAAGACCATCAAAAAAGTAGCCCCGGGCGTCTTTGAATTAAGATCAGACGAAAAAGAACAGGTTGCCGAGCAAAGCCGGCTTAAAATCCTGCAAATGCTGGAAAGCGGTAAGATTACCGCAGAGGACGCAGAGCGTTTACTAAAGGCGATCTCCAAAGAATAGTCTTGACAGAACTGACCTCCTGAAAATCCATACCCTAAACCGGTCGGGATGTAGCGCAGTCCGGTTAGCGCGCTCGGTTCGGGACCGAGAAGTCGCTGGTTCGAATCCAGTCATCCCGACCATTGGTCTTTTCTCACCCGGAAACCGCTCCGGAACATAATTGTAACCATTATAACGAGACTTAACATCCATGAAGAACAGGGAATCAGGCAAAGCCAATCACAGTAGTAACTTCAAGCTCCTCTTGCCATATCTGCGGAAGGACATGGGACTGCTTTTATTTGGACTTTTTGCCATGTTGGTGACCTCCGGGCTGCGTTTGATTGATCCCCTGATCTTGGCTCATATCATAGATAAAAGCATACCCAATAACGATCTCTCGGAGATGTTCCGTTACGGCTTCTTCTTCGTTCTGGTGGTGATCTTCTCTGGGCTGCTTTCCTATCTGCAGATAGTACTGCTTTCAAGATTGGGGATAAAGATAATAACTCAATTTAAGTCCAGAGTTTTCTCTCATCTCTTAAAACTACCTATCCCCTGGTTTAATCAACAGCCTGTTGGTGAACTGATTGCGCGTGTGGAAAGCGATAGTGAGAGAGTTAAAGTGCTTTTCTCCGAGCTTTCCATCATGATTATTGGCAATCTGCTTTTCTTTGTGGGTGTCTTTGTGGTTCTCTTTGTACGGGAACCGCATATTACCATATTGATTGTTCCTCCTGTAATAATCGTGATCGTGGCTTATTGGTTCCTGATTCGGTACCTTTCCAAGTTCTACAAGAAGATTAGGGAGCGTTATGCCGATATCACTGCAAAGATAACGGATTACGTTCAAGGGATGCAGATTATCCAGGTGCTGAGCCAGGAAAGACGTATCATGAAGGAACTGGAGCAAGCCTCCCGGGAGAAGAAGAACCTCGAGACCCGTACTTCCTTCCTGGAATATGGTTCTCAGGGCGTCTTCATGTTTATCTTCAATGTTCTGCTTATCGTTGGGATCATTCTGATGTCTGCTCCAAAGATCCTGATGGGCTTGGTGAGTCTGGGTACATTGATCATCTTCATTCAATACATGTATCGTATGATATGGCCTCTGATGCATATCTCCGAGAATGTGATGCAGATTCAAAGAAGCTTCGTTTCCCTGCGCAGAATATTGGAGATGACGGAGCTTGAGACTGAAGACGAGATCTTCACGGGAACAGCCAGCGTATCTTTTGAACATGAGATTGAGTTCAGAGATGTGTGGTTTGCTTATCAGAACGAAGACTGGGTGCTCAGGGGAGTTAGTTTTAAGATACCAAAGGGTAGTCAGATAGCACTGGTTGGTGCTTCCGGCAGTGGTAAAACCACGGCTATAAGTCTCTTGTGCGGCTTTTACCGAATCCAGAAAGGTAGTATTCTTGTCGATGGAACTGATATTAGCGAGCTCGACTTCCGTGCCTGGCGCTCCAAGATTGGCTTGATTCTACAGGATATCTTCCTTTTTCCAGGCTCTATCTTGGAAAACGTACGGGTGTATAACGATGAAGTAAGCTCCGCAGATGTGGAGAAAGCCATCAAGATTGTGCAGATGGATGAGTTTATATCGGATCAAGAACTGGGCATCAACGCTGAACTGGCTGAACGTGGACAGAACATCTCTCAGGGAGAAAAGCAGCTTATCTCGTTTGCCAGAGCCTTGGCTTTTGAGCCTGAAATCATCGTGATGGATGAAGCAACAGCTTCTATAGACCCACAGACGGAAGCCCGGATTCAACGCAGCATGAAGAAAGTCCTGAGCGGAAAGACTGCAGTGATCGTGGCTCATCGGCTCACTTCCATTCTGGATGCGGATGAGATACTCTTCTTCAAAGATGGAGAGATCATCGACCGGGGAAGACACCAGGAACTGATGCAGAGCTCCAAGGAATATCACAAGCTCGTAGAACTCCAGATTTTGGCCGGAGACAAGCATGAATAAGAATATCAAGTGGGTCTATAAGCAGTGGGTAGCACAGAAGTGGTTCGTGCTTATCATGATCGTTTTCACTCTGGTTTCTTCAGGAATCTCCATTGCTTTCCCGATGGTCTTTAAGCGACTGATAGACATGTTGAGGGCCTTACCTGCTCCAGAGATACTGAAGCTGGATGCAGTGAAGTACAACGATGCCATGCAGCAGATAAAGAACGTGCTCTGGATCTTTATTGCGGTTGGCTCAGCTCAGCTTATAACGGGTTTCTATCCTTCCTTCCGGGCTCTGGTTAACCTACGCTTTGAGCATAGCTTAAGACTCTTCTACTTCAAGTATATCTGCAAGAAGGACTATCGCTTCTTCCAGAAATACCGCACTGGTGATATCGTTACCAGGCTCACAGACGACCTGTCTGAATTTCCCAAGATCAGTTGGTTCCTATGCTCCGGTATCTTTCGGGCTTTCAATTCATTCAGCCTGATTCTCTTTAGTATGATCGTGATGTTCAGTATCAATTGGAAGCTGACTCTCTTCTCCATCTCACCGCTGCCGTTGATGATGGTAGTGTTCTATGTTACTTCCGATAAACTCTACAAGAACTTCGAGCGTAACCAGCAAGCTATCAGCAATATTAATTCTCAGCTTGAGATGAGCTTTTCGGGTATCAGAATAGTAAAAGCATTTGTTTCAGAAGAGAAGTATAACAGATTCTTCGATATAGCTTTGGCTAAACGATTCAAGACAGAGATGAGCGTGGTGAAGCTCAATGCCATCCTACACCTAATATATGAGTATATTGATTATTTTGCCCAGATTGCTGTGATCCTTTTTGGTGGCTACATGGCTGTGAAGGGAGAGATCACGGTTGGCACTTTCTTCTTGTTCTACACCTACTTGAGCATGATGATCTACCCACTTTTGGATCTTCCTCAGCTCTTTGTCTCCGGTAAACAGGCTTTTGTGAATATCGACCGCTTGGAAGAGATGAAGGACTACCCGACTTACAACCGTGACAGCTCAACTGGTATAGTGATTAAAACCTTTGAAAGCTTGAGCTTTGATGAAGTGAGCTGCACCTATTCCGATAAAACGGAAGCTGTCATTAAGGACTGCAGTTTCAGCCTGAAGAGAGGGGAGAAGCTCTTGATTCTGGGTGCAACGGGAGCCGGAAAATCCACTCTGGCTCACATGATAGCTGGCCTTGTTCCGCCCACAGAGGGGCAAATCCTGGTAAATGATCTGAACCTGGACAGCCTTAACATTTCAAGTTTCAGGGATTTATTGGGCTTTGTGCCTCAGGAACCCGTCTTGTTTGGCGGCTCAATCAAGCAGAACATCCGCTTCGTTACCAAAGATACCACCGATGATGATTATCAGAAAGCCGTGAGAACCTCCCAACTTGCTTCTGAAATCAACGATTTTCCGCAGCAGGATGAGACGGTGGTGGGTTCCCGGGGCCTAGGTGTTTCGGGTGGACAGAAACAGCGGATAACGGTTGCCAGAGCACTGATCAAGCACCCTGAGCTGCTTATTCTTGACGATATAACTGCCTCTCTCGATGCCGAGAATGAAGAGAAACTATGGCAGGATATCGACAAGCATTATCCCGGCATCTCTGCCATAGTTATCTCTCACAGGCTCTCCACTTTGCGTTATGTGGACAGCGTTCTTTATATAGATTCACAAGGTCATTGCCACAAGGGCACTCATGAAGAACTGGTATTCCAAAATCAGGATTACCACGATTTCCTGCACGAGCATCTTAAGAAGTAGCTAGCGGCTCAAATCAACCTTATCGTCCAGACTTTGGATAAAAGCCGTCACCAGCTTTACAGCATTATCGAGATCACTCAATGAGATAAGCTCATTGGGAGAGTGCATATAGCGGTTCGGGATAGACAGCACCAAGGTTGCCACTCCACCTCGATTGGCATGAATGGCATCTGCGTCTGTACCAGTTCTTCCTCCGGCTATCTCTATCTGTAGAGGTATCTTATGCTTTGCAGCCAAATCTATCAGGCTTTGATTGAGCTTAGGATGCACCATAGCTCCGAGAGTCAGGACTGGTCCATTTCCCAAAGCTACATCACCATAGACTCGTTTATCAGCACCAGGGATATCTGAAGTGAAGGTAACATCAACTGCTATAGCGATATCAGGCTCCACTTGATAAGTACTGGTTGAAGCACCCTTCATGGTGGTTTCCTCTCCTACAGAGGACACAGCATAGTAGTTTGCTTTGTGCTTCTTTTGGGAGAGTGCTTCCATCACGGCTGCCGCAACATACACTCCGGCTTTATTATCCGTAGCTTTTGTCATGATTCTATCTTCAGAAAGCATCACTATCTCATTAGTAAATGTGATGATATCACCGATAGATACTTTAGTGAGAGCTTCTTCCTTATTGGCAGCACCAATATCTATCCAGAGGTCTTCCAGCTTGAGCTTGGGATTATCATCTCCGCCTCGCAGCATGTGCACCGGCTTTTTGCCGATCACACCTTTGACTATCTTGCCTTGATGGTGAATATCCAACCTCAGGCCTGGAAGCAGATTCACATCAAAACCTCCCAGGGTACGCACATAGACATATCCACTTTCATCAATGTAGTTTACGATCATTCCAATTTCGTCGGCATGGCCAACCACCATCACCTTCAGCTTACCGCTGCCCTTCTTGTGAGCAATGAGGTTGCCATTACGATCCTGCAATATGCTATCGGCATAAGGTTTTAGGTAGTTCTTTACCACCTCTTGGGCGGGGCTTTCGAATCCTGAGGGGCTTGGGGTTGAAACGAGTTCGCGGAAGAAACCGAGATTCTTTTTATCTATCATGATTCACCCTAGCAGTTATTGGCAGTTTCAGCGGCAAAGGGATTGATCTTCTTCTTGGGAACCGGATGTTCGTGCGGAATAATGCAGAGGAACTTCAGAGTGGACTCTCCCACGTTCTTAAAGGCATGCTTCATATTGGGATCGACATAGATTATGTCATCCGTGCCAAAGGGTAACTCTCCGCGTTCTGTAAGAAGCATTCCGGAGCCTGAGAGACAGAAAATCTCATGTTCCCAATCGTGTTCATGATAGGGAGTTTGCCCCTGAGGATCGACCTCAAAGAGCCGGAGTGCAAAGTTTGGAGCACCATCTTTTTGGGCGATGAGCCAGCGAATCTTGGCCCCCACCGCACCTTCAGCCTGAACAGGTTCAAGCTCGACGTCGTAAGCGTTCATTAGTTTCATTATATTCTCCTAATCAGGAATTGGATTATACTGATAATATAGGTGGCGGAGCAGCTTGTGCAACGAATGTTCAGGCAAATTCACATCAAGACGGCAGGAATTGGAGACTAAAGACACCTGCGACTGAAGAATCGCAGTCTTCAGCTTTGTTTGCAGTCTTAAGCCACTCTGTTTCAATCACATCGCTCACTAGGTAGATGCCCAAGCCGTAACTTAGTGCAGAATAAGCATTTCCTTAGCTGAGGTTAAGGATGGGTTAAGGAATTGTATTAGGAAGCGATAGGAAAGAGGTGATGCAGGGATGGGGAGCCAATAGAATAAAGGAATGATTAGTCCGGAGGGCTATCTTCGGACTTGCTGAGCAGCTCGGAGAGGCTATGAAGCTCATCCCGGACAAGATTCTGGCCTTTTTCATCTCCCAGATAGATCCGCAGCTCAAGGATTCTTTGGAAGCATTTGATGGCTTCGGGATAATCCTCATTGTGCTTGGCGATATTGCCCAGATTTCCCAAAGCTTTGATAAGCTCGAGCTTGTCGTTCATTGCTTCAGCGAGTTCCAGCTTGGTCTTGAGGTAGGGGATAGCTTCGTCGTTGCGGGATTGCTTGATGAAGATATAGCCCAAGTTACCGAGGGCAATTGATTCTTCTTTCATCAGCCGGTGGATCTGGGCAATATTGAGACTCTCGGTCATTGCCTTTTCCGCCTCAATAAACTCACCTTCTTCCAAGTGGATCAAGCCTAGGTTTGAGAGTGCTTTAGCTTGCCTTTGGGCGTCCGAGAGTTCTGCTGCCAGGTCTAGCCCCGTACGCTGCAAGTCCTTGGCCTTGGCGTAGTCCTTGGTTTGGAAATACCAGTTGCCCAGGTTGCCGCTGGCAATGCATAAGAGACGTTTATCGTTGAGCTCAACTGCGATTTGGTGTGAACTGCTGAGTTCCTGGAAGGCGGTATCGATATCGCCCTTATAGAAGGCAGCGATACCCAGAAAGCGATGTGCTTCAAAGGCTAGCTCCCGGCAGGATGAAGAAACACAAGTCTGCAGGATGCTTTCCACCTCAGAGATGGAATCCTTCCAATTGCCCGTCATCCACTGTATCTCAGCGATGCGAAAGCGGGTCTCCAGTCTTCTCTGCTCTGCATCAAAAGGCAGGATAGCTAAAATCTGTTCATAAAGTTGGAGGGCTTGCTTATTATTGTATATCTTGCTGGCATAATCTGCTGCTTTTTGCAAGTAGTGGAGGGCTTTCTCGCGATTATCGGCTTTGGAATAGTGTTCGGCTAGAGTGAAGATGAACTCATCTATCCGGTCGG
Organism: Candidatus Cloacimonadota bacterium; assembly: GCA_029567705.1. Taxonomy (GTDB): domain Bacteria; phylum Cloacimonadota; class Cloacimonadia; order Cloacimonadales; family Cloacimonadaceae; genus PHBP01. Next base: position 32,480 of record JAKPXC010000040.1, on the reverse strand, counting down.
CAAAGATTTCCTCAATGGCTTCGCCTGTGAGCTGATGCAGCATCTTGCGATTCTCCATCAGGAGAGTCTGATATGCCACTTCCCTGGTGGTGATGTGTTTAAAGTAATAGCTTTGATACTCAAAATCCAGCATGCGGAGGATGATGGTCTGCTCCTCAAGCTCGGAAAGCGTTGCATCTATGTCAAGGGGATCACGCAGACGGTTCTCAACTTTGCGCAAGATTTCCACGAAGAATTCGTTACCTATGACGGCTGCTTTGTAGAGCAGCATGCGCAATGGCACGGAAAGCTTATCCAGACGTGTGAGGATCAGGGTGTGAAGATTGACCGGAACGGGGAAGTCCTTGAGCTGGTCTTTGGGTAGTTCATCGATGTAGTTGCACCATTCTTCCAGGAAGAAGGGGTTGCCCTCAGAGAGACGGATAACTGTCTCCAGATTCTCCTGGCTTAAAGTCAGTTCTCCAATGAACTCTCTGATCAGGTCTTCAATATGCTGTCTGGAAAGAGGCAGCAGGCTTATCTCATGGTGTTCCACCAATAGACTGATAAAGCTAGGTACCTGGTAATCTGGACGGTGCATCAAGATCAATAGCAACTTATTCAGACGATCATCACGGGAGATAGTGTTGAGGAGGTTCTCCAGCACCTTGGAAGAGGCTTCATCGATCCAATGCAGGTCATCCAGGATCAGAACCATTGTGTGAGTAGGATCTGATTTGAGCTTGATGTACTCCACCAGGAAGCTTTCTATGGAGCGTGAAAGATGGCTGAGGAGGTCTGGCCCAGTCTGCTTAAGTCGGTCGTCCTGATAACGTATCTCCAAGAGATAACCGATCAGGGGTATAATGTCTTTAAGGGTATCAGAAACGTTTTGGGGAGCAGATTCCAGTAGATTGGCATAGGCTGTTTCAAATTTGGCCTGTTTGGTTTGGATGGGCTCATTGATGCTGATCCGGAAGAGGTTCTCAAACATGCTGCTGAAAAGGTTCAGAGGAGAAGGTATCACAGCACTGCATGCGCCATGGAGAACGTTTATATCTGTGGTGTGAGCTGATTCAAATTCATAGATCAACCGGGTCTTGCCCAAGCCAGCTTCCCCTTTGACGGAAACGCAGATGGCTCTGCTGCCGTGTTCGGTCTGGGCTTGGTTCAGGAGGGATTCCAGACGGGCTTGTTCTTCCTCTCTGCCAACGTAGCGGATCTTTTGATTTCTTCTATGTAATGAGGCATCAAGCTTTGGTCCTTTCACCACCCAGGCTTCAATAGGCTCCGAGAAGCCTTTTACCGTAACAGGACCCACATAATCAAAATCGAAGATTCTCTCTACCAGTTTCTTGGTGTTTTGGGGCATCATAATCTGATTGACCGGGGCATTGGATTCCATGCGGGAAGCAAGGTTCACTTCGGGACCGTATACGGTGAATTCATCGCCTCTGTCTTGCCCGATCTTGCCAACGCTAACCAAGCCGCTGTTGATACCAATGCGAAGCCCCAGGCTCAGGTTTTCAAAACCGGGTTGTCTTGAGAGTAAGTTGTTGTAGAGCTGTAACTGTTGCTGCATCTTGATGGCAGCGTGGATGGAGCGCTCGGTATCCTGCTCGCTGGCTTTCTTGGCTCCAAAGAGCGCCATGATGCCATCACCCATATATTTATCCACTACACCGCCGTAAAAAACAATGCAGCGTGTGAAGATCTTCATGATCTCATCCATCTTTTTGTGGATAGTCTCAGCGTCGAAGAGATTGGAGATGCTGCTGAAGCCTTTTATGTCGGCAAACAGCACTGCCACTTCGCGCAGTTCACCTTCACGAAGCTCGAGTTTCTGAACGCTTTGTTCTTCCTCTGAATCCAGAGAAAAGAAATCCGCACCAAAGACAAAGTCATTATCTATCATACAGTACCAAGCAATCTTTCCTTCGGTCAAATGTCAAGCCTGAAATGTCTTCAGTTCCAAAAGAGGTTATAGACCACTCTACCAAAGAGAAGCAACAGTGCTACAACGAAGATCTCTTTGATGATCTTGTTGCCTTTTAGAACTACCAATCTGGAGCCCAGCAGATTCCCCGCGATGCCGCATGCTGCTCCCGGAATTGCCAAGGGAAGATACACTTGTCCGGCGACCCAGAATGTAGCCAAAGCAGCTATGTTTGAAGCAAGATTGACCAGCTTTGTATTGCCATTGGCTTTCAGGAAGTCGTAGTGCAGAAGAACGGAGTAGAGGATGATGATGAAAGTTCCGGTTCCGGGGCCGAAGAAACCGTCATAAAAGCCAATCACCAGTCCTATCAGAGCTCCAATAGACATCCTGAACCCAAGCTTGATATTGAGGCTGTTGTCCACCAGACCGAGACGTTTATTGATCAGAGTGAGAACAGCCAGGGCCGGCACCAGAAACAGCAGGAGATAGTTTAGAAAGGCTGCTGATACTCTCAGAGCAACGCTTGCGCCCAACCAGGAGCCGAGCAGGGCAAATCCAGCACTAATGGCTGCCACGGGGAGGTCTATGATCTTGGCTCTGAGGTAAGTCATCGTGGAGAAGATAGTGCCAAAACATGAAGAGAATTTATTGGTGGCCAAAGCGGTGTGAGGAGGCACACCCACCGACCAGTAAGCCGGTAGTGAGATGAGTCCGCCACCTCCGGCAATCGAATCTATGAAGCCGGCTAAGAAGACAAAGAAAAGTACAAGGATATAGTCCAAACTGCTCAGATTCAGGATGATGTGGGTCATAGTTCTGCTTTAAACTCCAATTTCATGGTATGTCTGGCTTTCTGTTCCGGGTAGAGATTACCAGTGTAGTCAAAGTTCACGGAACTGAAGCTGTTTATTCGGTAGATAGCCTTCAGGTTCCAAGTGGTGCTGAAGCCTTCCCGCTTTTCAGGTAGGAAGCTCAGGTAGTCTGAACCGCTGCGGTCATTGTAACGGAAGCCCAGCCTGCTGCTGAAGCGATACTTCTGTTGATATACTGTTCTCAGGTTGCCGGTGAGGGAGAGACTCTTGAGGGTGTAGCTCGTCTCAGCTACGTAGCTATCACCGCTCTCTTCGCTGTAATCTAGGTTCATGTCCAAGGCAGTTTGAGTCGAATAGTTTTTCTGCCAGATAAAGCTGTAGTTATCTTTATCTATGCTGGATTCGTAACGGCTGTCGTCCTCTTGATTACTTATGTAACGCAGGTTGAAGTTACTTCCCAGGAAGGCTCTGAATTCCAGGCCTATGCTGCGATTCTGAGTGTAAGACCTGTAGAGCTCCTGATACCTTCTATCAAGACTCCTGTCTATATCCCAGGCAAGATTCAGGTTTACTTTGCTGCGCCAAAGATCTACCCAGAGGTTTTGAAGGAAAGTTTGTCGACCGTAGATAGTTTGCAGGGGATCAAAGACGTATCCGGGGAAAAAGAGATAAGTCTTGAGTTCGTTCCTTTGCTCTGTGATCTCCACAGCGCTCAAACTAATGTCTGAAGTGAAACGTCTGGAGATATCGTCACTGAAGACCAAGCCCGGCCTCAGATATGCGGAAGCAGAGGCTGTTATTTCAGAGCTGGTGATTCCTTGATCACTGGTTATATATGTGTAATCGTAGTCTCCCCCGGAGGTCACCACACCTGTGCTGTCGTAGAGCCCCAGTCCCACGCCTACATATTCGAGCTCTCGGATTCTGGGAAAGAATTCTGTTTGATTAAGCTGGTATTGAGCCGTGAGGTTTAAGGCATTCTTCAGCCAGTTATGAGTGGATCTGAAGCGTGCCAGATCGTAAAAGGAGCGGGGATTCTCTGCGTCATGTTTCCTTATCTCACGATGAGTATAGTCCAGGTCGAGATTGTTGGCTTGGCTGTTGTAAACTTGCTTGATTGCCAGGGTTGAGCTGCTGTTCAGCTTCTGCCAGTCATCGTGCTGAACCAGGGCTTGATCTGCCGCAAAAGAAGCGCTGCTTCGGAGATTGTTTCCGCTGGAGTAACTCAGTGTGGGGTTTAGCTTCCAGTAGGCTGTTCCCGGAAGTGTGTTCTGATTATCATCGTACAAAAGAGCGTTGAGCAAGCCTTCCAGCCTCAGAGATAGTTTGCTGAGGTTCCACTGGCTGTTCAGTGTGGAATAGTAAAGCTGGCTGTCGGTAGTGTTTGGCTCATCCGATTCATGCAGGGCATAGGTAGCGTTGAGACTTGTCTGCGGTATGAGACCTTTGGCAGAGTTTATACTCATATACCGTAGGCTGCGGGTAGTCTGTCCGGGATAGCTTCTGGTTTGAAAGCTCAAGGTCTGTAGCCAGCCTTCTCCCACCTGGAGCTTGAGTCTGGCAGTGAGCTGTTCCCGGGAAAGGGAATCCGGCATCGCTATCAAGCTCATGTCCTGTTGCTCTCCGGGATCCTCTACCTGAGCGAAGAGATAGCTATCTTCCAGCCTCTTCTCATAATCAATCCACAGTTCTGGCTTGATGAAACCTGCATCATTTCTCCATGCACCGTTGAGGTTATACAATACGCTTCTGTTGTCACCATCATCCAAATCTGAAAGGGTGTTCAGATCATTCACGGTATATATCGCTTCAGCGCCCAAGGAAAAGGCATTATCATGGAAGTGAAGCCCTGTATTTACATTTGTGCGTCTTACGGGAGCTATCAATCTCTTCTGAGGCAACCAGGAACCCATGCCCTGTCCCCGGTAGATGTACTTCCCACTGGAATACTGCTCATAATCACCAGAACCATAGCCCACATAACTGAAGAACAGGTTGTAATCTGCCAGGCTGTCTCCTGCAGCATAGACGTAGTAGGGGATGCCATCACCGGTGAAGGCTTGCTTGTAAGTTCCAGAGCCCGGCTCCACTTCAAAGATTCCGTTTCCCCAGACATTGTTATCCCCCGCAGCTGCCAAAGCCTCCAAGTCTGAATCTGAAAAGTCTCCCACCAAAGGCACAGATGAATCATCAGTCTGGTGTATCATATTCTGAACTACATACAGCTTGGGACTAAGATCATACCTGAAAGAGTTGTATAGCATACTCTGCTTATAGTTCTCGTCTGAATACTGGTAGTTCACCAGAACGTTATTCGCAGGGCTAACCAGGATTAGAAACATAACAGTGCCTTCATTGTAATCTATAGTGTAGTCACTGCCTCGATCCAGAAGCTTGCCGTCCAGATAGATTCTCTCGCTTCCTGCCACAACCTTGTAGCTACTCTGAAAACCGTCCACGTTCAGATAATAAGGCCCCTGTTTGCCCTCAATAATCTCCAATACCATAGAAGCTGTCTTGCCTGTGGCGGCAGAGTATCCTGCTTCGAGATTGAAGCTTCCCTGATAGGCAGCTTTTAGGCCTTCGAAACTAGTAGTGTAGCTAAGATACTTGCTGTCTTGACTTTTCCAGGCCAGATCACCCATAGCTATCTCGTATCTGGGGCCAAAAACCTTGATAAAGACCTTGTCCAAGCTGCTTAGTTCCCTGGAATCTCCCTCCGGGCTCAGTTTGGATTGGCTATCAGAAAGCTGAGCCAATATCTCTACATTCTGTGCCAAGCTTCCACTTAGGTTCACAAAGAGAGATTGTTTCAGATCAAAGGCAGCATCATCTGAAAAGCTCAGTGCAAAGGTCTTGGAACCTCTTAAGTTCAGATTACTATCTGGATTGAACAGAGGTCGTCTGGCATTGATTTGGGGCAGACTATCCTGGCTCGTATAGATCTCATAGAAGCTTGCAGATTGAGCAAAACGGGATGGGAGGTTCAAATATCTGACCAGTATGAAGCGGGCATCTTGTGGCCTCAGGAGGGTCAATAAGCCGGATTTATAATCCAGAACGTAGTCGATCCCCTGTTCTAATTGCCCCACCTCGGTCTCGACAGTTTCAGTATTAACTATAATGTTTCCATTTGAAAGTTGGTATGTGGATTGACCTGATACCAGCTCAATGGTCTGGGTGTGAATGTATTCAAGGGCAAGAAGTCCCGGGGTTAGACTAATGAGAAGGATAGCTATCTGGAGAGACTTATAGAGCTTCAAGCTACAACTTATGGATTACGTAGGTTACCACTCCCCAAATCTGAAAATCATCGGATGCATAGATCTGAACCGGCTCAAACTCGTCATTCTCCGGCACCAGCCAGTATCCTTCATCCGTGATATGCAGCCTCTTCACTGTAAACTCGCCATTCAGAATAGCGATAATCACTTTCTTGTGGGTAGCCTCCAGAGCCTTATCCACCACCAGCAAATCATCAGGAAAGATTCCGGCGTTGATCATGGAAAACCCGGCAGCTTTCACGAAGTAAGTGGAAGGCTTATGCTGGATAAGATAGACGTTCAGATCGAGCACACCTTCAATGTAATCCGTGGCAGGTGATGGGAAGCCTGCAGGGATTGAAGTACCGATCAGTGGCCGGAGAACCTTGGTCTCCGGATTGAACCCGTAGATTCCCTGGATAGAACCGTCAGTCTTGATCTTTTTCATAAGCTTTTACGAATAAGCCAGTCCCACCTCGGCAGGACTGGCTTTTCCATTAAACTACTGCTTAGCCTCTTCTTCTGGCGATTGCATTAAGAAGGTTGGTGGCATTGGTTCCATGACGGGGATCGTTGCGAATAAGTTCCAGGTCAGTGCGGGCTTCATTGAACCGATTGCTTTTGAAGTAGGCATTACCACGTAAAAGCAAAGCATCCGCATTACGGGCATTTCCACGTAGAGCCATGGTGGTAAAGCTTATCACCTTAGCCCAGTTGGAACGTCCATTGTAATAGCTGGCAACTGCCAGAGCAAGCTGAGGATCTTCTTCGATGAGCAGGGCTTTCTCAAAGTATTCCACCATCTTGGCGTTATTGTTCAGATTGCGATAGTTGTTACCCATCAGCCTGTAACAAATCAGCATCTCTTCTTGAGGAGGATTGGTGCCGACGTAGCGAAGCAGGATATCATTTGATTTAGCCCATTGAGAGGTGTTGAGATAGAAACTTGCCAAAGACTTGTAGGTGTTACCATCAGCACGAATCTCCAAAGCTCTCAAGTAATTGCTCTCAGCCTCTGTGTTATTGCCGTTTTCTGCATACTTGCCCGCCAGCATAAGGTAGGCATTGGCATCGTTTGAGGCTTCTGCATAGTCACGAAGAACTCTGAAAGCACGATCTGTATCTCTAATATCGTTGTTCAGGACTATGAACTTGGAGTTCAAAACGTCGGCATTATTGGGGTCGCCTGCTAAAATTCGGTCATAGTAAGTGATGGCTGCTTCAAAGTTCCCAGCGGTTTTGTTTACCAGCGCCAGATTGCTGTAAAGCTGAACTCTATTCTGTTGAAGAGCGTCTGCTTCGATGGTTATGGGAGCTGTAATGCTGTCATAGACTTCTAAAGCAGCTTCATAGTGTTCGATTGCTTCGGGATAAATCTGAGCTTCATAGCTCTCATGTGCCATTCTAAGATGTGTAGTGGCGATGTTGAGCTGCATCTTTTCAATCTTGTGATTCACGGAGTCAATCTCGGTAGCCACAGATGCAGCATCGCGGAAGGTGTTCAAAGCAGTATTAAACTGGGTGAGCGCATTCATGTAATCTTCAGCATCAAACAAATCCAATGCGCTGTCTGCATAAGCTTGGGCTTGAATCATGGGACTAACGGGAACTTCCACAACGACCGGTGGCTTTGGTGTAGAACTGCAAGCGCTGATTATAGTAAAAACAACCAGTACCGAGAGCAGTAGGAAACTATGTCTAATCATTAAATCCTCCACATAATCTTTTGTAAAAGACCATGGCTTCGAGGGCTGGATTTTGTCAATTGAAAAGAGTCTTTCAAGGTTTTTTTCGGTATGTGTAGAATAATATACTAAGACAATATATGCTGTTAATAAGTTCTCTGTTATGTAGATACATGTATTGATCACCGTAAGTCTTGCCTCAGAAGGCTTTTAGAAATGGTAGGAAGCTGTTTTTTTTTGTTGACAGGATGTACAGGCTTGATTTTACTTCAAAACAAATATCTCGAACTCTTTTGAGTACTTAGTAAAGGAGGTAAAATGAGCAGAGATGAATTGATTAAGAAAATCGCTGGAGAAGCCGGGATTTCACAGAAATTAGCCGGTGCCGCACTCGCAGCCGTCCTTGAGGGCATCACAGAAGCTCTCAAAAAGGGCGAGAAAGTGACTTTGGTTGGTTTTGGTTCTTTTAGCGTTGCTAAGCGCAAAGCCCGCAAGGGTATCAACCCCAAAACCAAAGCACCTTTGAAGATTCCAGCCCGTAAAGTTCCCGTATTTAAAGCTGGTAAGAAACTCAAAGATGCTGTAAAAAAGTAACTCTTTAGTGAAAGCCGAAAGAGCAGGTGACCGCAAGGAGCCTGCTCTTTCATTTTGTAGGGAAGTGGTATATATCATTTATTGGCATTGAGTTGCAACCTTGTTAGTCTTCTATCCATTCCTTGTGGGGTAACTTATTGCAAGATAAACGAATCCTATACTGAGGTTAAGGATGGGTTAAGGAATCGTATTAGGAAGCGAAGAGAGAGAGGGAGGTATTCGTTTGGACAGGCAGGAAGGAAAATTGTTGACTAAATCCAGAGGCTACAATTTGCTGATTCTTAAAGAAAAATACCTTTCGACGGGGTGAAAGATGAGACTATCAATAGATAAAAGAGATTTGAACCAACACATTCAGCACTTGGCTTCCATCGTGCCCAGCAAAGCCACCAATCCCATTCTGACAAATTATCATATTGTTGCCAACACAGAAACCAACAGCATACAGATCACTGCAACAGATCTGAATATCACTGTAATTGTAAATTTCCCTGCTTCCATCAGCGAAAGTGGCACCATTGCAGTGTCTGCTCGTCACTTTAATGAGATCATTGCCAGTATGCCGGATGATGTTTTACAGCTTTGGACAAATGAGGACTTGCTTCTTATCCAATGTGGCAAGATCGATTTCAAGCTGCTCTGCGCTGATCACTCACTCTATCCATTGATACCTGCTACCACTCTCACAAATACCATAAAACTGGAAGCGGAACTTTTTCATAGAATGATCAGCAAGACTTCCTTTGCGGTTTCGCTGGATAACAATCGTCCAGTCCTAACCGGTGTTTGCTGGAAGATCTATGATAATGAGCAACTCATGGCTGCCACAGACGGCAGAAAGGTTGCAGAGATAAAGGTCCGCAGCAGTATCATGCAACAGAATCCAGAAGCCGAGAAGCTGGAAGAAAACATCTTCAACGAGAACCAGGATAGCTATCTTGAAAAAGTGATTCCGGTGAAGACACTGGATTTCATGCAGAAGATATATAGGTCGGATGTGAAAGAACTACAGCTTCTAATGGAGCATAACCGCTTAATGTTGGCTTATGGTGAGTATGTGATCTACAGCCAGATCATCGAGAATAAGTATCCTGAATATCAAAAGGCCTTTGTTCATGACTTGCCGAATTGCCTTATTATTGATAAAGACCGGCTCAGAACTGCCATTCGCCGTGTTGCTCTGGTGGCACCGGATGATAATCTCCGTACCCGCTTTGAGATAAGCTCAGACCAGTTTGAGATCAATACCAGTAATCGTGATACCGGAGATGCCAAGCAGTTCATGGATGACTATTCCTATCAGGGAAGTCCCACAAACATATCTTTCAACTACAAGTTCATGCTTGCCATCTTGGATGTGGTTGATACGGAAAAGGTGAAAATTCTCTTGGGTTCTGCCAAAGATCCCATGATGATCTATAGCGAGATGAATCAGGAGAATCAGGAACTCACCTTCCTGCTTATGCCCCTGCGGTCGTAGTCGCTTGCATCTACGCTCGATCGAGATATTAAACTTTAGAAACTATAGTAAAGGCAGCTTCAGATATCTGCCTCATGGCTGTTTATTTATCGGTAACAACGGCAGTGGGAAGACCAATCTCTTGGAGGCTATGGCCTATTGTGGCTTGGGGAAATCCATCCGATTTCACAGTGATCAGGAGATGCTGCGCTTTACGTCCGATCGTTTCTATATCTCTGCAGATTTTATGCTGGAGACCGGTCTGTCTTTGGAAGTGAGCTTCAGCTATCAGGATGGTGTAAAGCAACTCTCTCTGGATGGTGAACCGGTTCGGCAGCTTAGCCGGGTGCTTGAGGCAGTTAAGATTATCTATTGCGCTCCTGAAGATATCAATATCATCACTGGCAGTCCCAGGTTTCGCAGGCAGTACTTTGATCTTTCTATCTCGCAGGTTTATCCCAAATATCTCCCAGCTTTGCGGAACTATCTGCACGTGATCAAGCAGAGAAACAGCCTTCTGAAGAACGGATACAACCAGGCTCAAAAGACGGCTTGGGATAAGCGTTTTTCCAGCGCTTATATGGAGCTTTTGGAGTATAGGATTTCCTATCTGAAGGGTCTGAATACTCAGTTGGCTTCTACCTATCTAAATATATCTGAGAGCATCAACTCGCTTGAGGTGCTCTACGAGCCAATTATGAGGCATGTTTCACCCGGTGAGATTACCGAAGAACTGGTGATGGAGTGGCTCAAACAGAATGAGAGCCGGGAAAAGCACTACGAGCGTACCTTGATGGGTGCTCATCTGGACGACTATCGCTTTTTGTTGAATGGTTATGATCTCAAACTCTACGGGTCTGGAGGGCAGAAACGTATCGTGGTGGTTATCCTGAAGTTGATCCAGGCGAATCTGATCCAAGATAACACGGCTATCCGGCCGATTTTCCTCTTCGATGATATCTTTGCAGAGCTGGACCTGATCCACATGAAGAGGATTCAGGAACTGATCAACAATGAGAATCAGGTCTTTATCACATCACCAAAGAAGGATCTAGGCTTGCTTTGGCCTATGCTGCCTTCCGTTAACCTTCCCTTGAGTAGTGATGAAACTGAATAAAAGCTTAGTTGGCTGGATGATGTATGATTTTGCCAATTCGGCCTTTACGACTATCATTGTAAGCGTGGTCTACTCAGCGTATTTTGTCGGTACCGTGGTGGGAGGCGAAAAAGGCTACGGAGAGATGTTGTGGGGGAGAGCTGTGGGCATATCCATGGCTTTGGTGGCTATCTCCGCCCCCATCCTGGGAGCTGTGGCGGATTACTCCCGAGCCAAGAAACGTATGCTCTTTTTCAATTGCTATCTAACGGTGATCTTCACGGCTCTGCTGTATTTTGTGGGTCCAGGCAGTATCATGATGGGGATGGTCTTCTTCATCATTGCCAACTATGGCTTCAATAGTGCCAATGTATTCTACGATAGCTTTCTGCCCGATATAGCCAGCCCTTCCGATATAGGCAAGGTTTCCGGCTATGGCTGGGCTTTGGGTTATGTGGGTGGATTGCTCTCACTGCTCTATTCACTCTGGATCATCAATACCAGTCCTTCGCAGGTCAGATGGGTCTTTCCGGCTGTAGCTCTGCACTTTCTGATCTTCTCCAGCTTTCTTTTCATCTGGCTTAAGGAGTTTAAACGTCCATCCAAGCGGACAAACTACTATCGTGTTGCTGTTCAGAGAATAGGCTATTCTATCAGGCATATCCGGCAATTGCCCCAACTTCTGAGGTTTATCCTTAGTTACTTTATCTACAATGATGGGATCACGACTGTGATAGCCTTCGCCTCCATATATGGAATAGAGCGTTTTGGGATGGATACCAAGGCGATGATAGTCTATTTTATCTTGGCGCAGTTTACTTCTATCATTGGAGCTGCTTTGTTTGGTGTAGTATCGGATAAGTGGAGTTCCAAAGTCTCGCTCAGTGTATCGCTTCTTATCTGGATAGCTGTGGTGATCTGGGCTTTCTTCTGTGGTTCTGCTGGAGAGTATTATCTGGTGGGATTGCTGGCAGGATTGGCCATAGGCAGCAGTCAGGCAAACAGCCGTACTATCCTTTCTCAGCTTACTCCCCGAAGTAAGCAGGCGGAGTTCTTTGGCTTTTATGCCTTGACAGGTAGGCTTTCTTCAATTATTGGTCCCGTACTGTATGGTTGGATAGCCCACAAAACGGGAGATATCCGTTGGTCAATCCTTTCAATCATGTTCTTTTTCATCATTGGATGGATCCTGCTCAGAGCAGTGAATCTGAGAAAAGGAATCCTGGAGGCAGATCAGATGGATCTTGCCCAAACAAACTTATAAGGAGTTATCATGAAGAGATACTTTATTCTTTTGCTTGCTATTACCGCCCTTCTTCTCTCCGCTTGCAACAGTGGGAAGAAAGTGCTCTACGTATTCAATTGGACGGATTACATAGATCCCGAATTGATCAGCCGTTTCGAACGCGAGAACGATTGTAAGGTTAAGCTCAGTACTTATGACTCAAACGAGAACATGCTGATTAAAGTGAAGAACTCCCGAGAGTCGTTTGATTTGGTGTTTCCTTCGGGAGATCATGTGAGTATCCTGGCAGAAAGTGGCCTTCTTGAACCTCTAGATAAATCTAAACTCTTGAACTATCCCAATCTGGATCCCCAGCTCTTGCAGAAGGCAGAATCATTTGATCTCGGTAATCAGTATGCGGTTCCATATTTCTGGGGGCTTACAGGTCTGATCTATAACAAGAGCTTTGTGCCTGCTGCAGTTGTGCAGGATAGTAGCTGGTCTGTGATAGCTAATGATTTCTTCAAAGAGAACAGGAACAAGGTCACCATGCTTGATGATGCACGGGAAGTGATAGGTGCAGCCTTGCTCTTTGCTGGTTACAATGTGAACGATACAAGTCAGGAAGCCATGGACAAAGCCCGAGAAATACTGGCTGTCTGGGATGCAAACATCACACAGTTTGATAGCGACAGCTATAAGAACGAAGTGCAGGACGGGACTTCCTGGCTTGCTCAGGCTTATAACGGGGACGCTCTTCAATTGATGGCTAATAACCCTGATCTTGGTTTCTTCTTACCCAAAGAAGGAAGCTGTCTCTGGATGGATAGCGTTGTGATCCTGAAATCATCCAAGAACAAAGAACTGGCTCATAGATTTATTGACTTCCTTCTAGACGCAGAGAATGCAAAGGCCAATGCCGAACACACTCAGTATGCCACACCAAATAAGGTTGCTCAAGAGATGCTTGATCCTGCTATGATCAACAACAGCCTGATCTATCCTGCTCCGGAATACCTTGAGAAATGCTTCATGATTGAGTACCTGGGTGAAGAGATAAAAAAGATAGATGCCCTCTACGAACAGATCAAGATGATCTAAAGACCATTATTATTCACAGCTTATACAGGCTTTAGGAGATAAAAAAAGTGTTAGAAAACCTGGGAGTTTTGAAGCGTAGCCATTACTGTGGTTCGCTCTCTGAATCTGATAAAGGGAAGACGGTTAGTCTATTCGGTTGGGTGCATAAACGCAGAGACCTTGGTGGCTTGATCTTTATTGATCTGCGGGATGTGAAAGGCATAGTCCAAGTCCTGATAGATCCTGCTCAAGCTGATATATTTACCAAGGCTGAAAAGATAAGGAACGAGTATGTGATTCACGTTGAAGGTGTGGTCATGGAGCGCTCAGAAGTCAATAGGAACGCTTCTATGAAAACCGGGAGCATTGAAGTACACGCTTCCAATCTGCACATTCTGAACGACACTGCCCCTCTGCCTATCCAACTGAACGAACAAGCAATGGCAGAGGAAGATCTGCGCTTGACTTACCGTTATCTAGACCTCCGTCGTGAGAAGCTGCAAAAGATACTACTGATGCGTGATGCGATCACTTATGAGATCAGAAACTTCCTGCACAACGAGAACTTTTACGAGATAGAAACACCCATCCTCATGAAAAGCACTCCGGAAGGAGCCAGAGACTATCTGGTGCCTAGCCGGATACACCCCGGAAAGTTCTACGCCTTGCCCCAATCTCCTCAAATCTTTAAACAACTCCTTATGATTGGCGGCTTTGACCGCTATTATCAGATAGCCCGATGCTTCCGTGATGAAGACCTAAGGGCAGATCGTCAACCGGAATTCACTCAATTGGATATCGAGCTTAGCTTTGCCACTCAGGATGAGATCTTCGATCTCTTGGAACGCCTCATGCAGCGCCTCTTCAAGGCCGTACTGGATATCGATATTCCCATTCCCTTCCCTCGTCTGAGCTACAATGAAGCAATGAACCGCTATGGCTGTGACAAGCCTGATACCCGCTTTGGTATGGAACTAATTGACCTGAGCGAGACCTTTGCTCAAAGCCAATTTGCCGTGTTTCAATCAGCTCTGGCTCAATCCGGAGTTGTGAAAGCCATCGTTGTTAAAGGAGGAGCCAAGTACTCCCGCAAACAAACCGATGAACTCGTCGAGCTTGCCAAACATAATGGCGGGAAAGGATTGGCTTTTGTAAAGGTTACAGACACCGGTTACGAAGCTGGAATATCTAAGTTTATCTCAGACACTGAAAGAACAGAAGTCAACCGGCTTACCCAAGCAGAACCTGGAGACTTGATTGCCTTTGCTGCTGATAGTTGGGAGATGTCCTGCAAGATTCTTGCGGCACTCCGAAATCACTTGGCCGCACAGGAAAAGCTCATCCCAGCCGGTACCTTTAACCTTTTGTGGATAGTCGATTTCCCGATCTTCTCCTGGAATGCCGAGCAGACCCGCTGGGAGCCGGCACACCACATGTTCACTCTTCCCAGAGAAGAGCATATCGCCTGGCTGGATGAACCGGATAAGATTGGCAGTATCCTGGGTCAGCTCTATGACTTGGTCTGCAACGGAATGGAACTCTCTTCCGGCAGCATCCGTTGTCACAGATATGATATACAGAAGAAGATATTTGACGTTCTGGGCTTTGAAGAAGCAGAACTAAAAGACCGTTTTGGTTTCTTCCTGGATGCCCTGAAATACGGAGCTCCGCCTCATGGTGGAATCGCTCCCGGTCTTGACAGGCTTGTGATGATCATGTCTGGTGCAGATTCCATCCGGGACGTCATCGCCTTTCCCAAGACACTCAAAGCCACAGACCTGATGAATCAAGCCCCCAGCGAAGTACCTATTGAACAATGGCAGGAACTACACCTAAAACCTACAGAATAGCCGTTCTGACCAGCGGATTGAGCCGTGGCTCTAATCTCCGCGCCATTCACCAATATTTCCGTGAACATAAGATTCCGGTGGAGATAGGTTTTGTCCTCATCACTAGGAAGTCAGCTCCCGTGGCAGAATACTGCCGCCAGGAAGGATTGCCTGTGGAGTTTGTCTCATCTCTTGATCCTCAGGCCTTTGAAGCGGGTATCCAAAAAATGGTGCAATCCTACCAACCAGACCTTCTGGTTTTGGCGGGTTTTATGAAGAAGCTTAGTGCAGATTGTTTGAGAGCCATGGCTATTCCCGCTCTTAACATACATCCTGCCCTTCTGCCGAAGTACGGAGGACAAGGCTTCTACGGACAGAGAGTCCACGAAGCAGTATATGCTTCTCAAGAAAAAGTATCCGGCGTTAGTATCCATCTGGTTGATCCGGAGTACGATCATGGCGATGTAATTGCCCAGGCAGAAATTGACATCTCAGATTGCCAAACTGCGGCAGAGATTGGCCAGAGAGTTCTGGAACTTGAACATCGCTTCTACGCACCAACTATCTACAAGTATCTGACCTCCCGTTCATGATCAGGATAGCTGTCGCAACCCTTGGTTGCAAAACCAATCAAGCAGAATCGGCTGCTATGGTGGGAGCCTTTGACGACGCTATTCTGGTGGAGTTCGGCGAGCCTGCTGATCTATACCTGATAAACACCTGCACCGTCACAAATCGAACCGATTTCAAGAGCAGAAACCTGATCCGCCGGGCCTTGAAGGTCAAGGAAGCCAATCCTGCCATGAAAATAGTGGTAACCGGATGTTATTCTCAGAGAAGTCGGGAGGAAGTGCTTAGCCTTGGAGCTGTAGACTACGTCATAGATAATCAGCACAAACTTGATTTGAAGGAACTGGTTCAACAGTCTGATCCGGGATTCATGGACATCATGCAGGCAGAAGCTTTCAATTTCCACCTTCAGAAAGGAATGTTGGATAGAAGCCGGGCTTTTCAGAAGATTCAGGACGGCTGTGATTTCTATTGCAGCTATTGTGCGGTGCCTTACGGAAGAGGACACAATCGCAGCGCTCGAGCGGAAGATGTGATCTTGCAGGCGCAGACTTTCGTGGCTTCTGGCTATAAAGAGATAGTCCTGGGCGGCGTCAATCTAGGTCTCTACCGGGATGGCAAGCTGGGTCTTTCCGGCTTGTTGAGGAAGCTGGAAGAGATAGAAGGACTGGAGATCATTCGCCTCAGTTCCCTAGAACCTCAGCTCTTTACAGATGAACTGCTGGAGCAGGTAACTTGCTCGAAGAAAATCGCACCTCATTTCCATCTCGCTATCCAGTCAGTCGCGGATAGCGTGCTCGGTCGGATGGGACGCGTATATAAGCAAAAGCATTTAAGTGATTTACTTGAGAAGATAACCTCAAACCTTCCTCACGCAGCAATCGGGGGAGACATCATCTGTGCTTTCCCCGGAGAAACCGAGGCAGAATTTATGGAGACTTATAAGTTCCTTCAGGAGAGTCCCCTTTGCTACTTGCACGTGTTCCAATACTCCAAACGAAAAGGCACACCGGCAGCTACTATGCCGAACCAGATCAATGGCACTATAGCCCAGGAACGTTCAAACCGTTTGATCTCCATGGCAGAAGATCTGAAAACCGCCTACAGACAAAAGATTCTAGAGAATAGAGTCTCGCTTAGGGGAGTTATTGATAAAATCGAGAGTGAACTTGCCAGCTTCCTGAGTGATCACTATATCAGAGGGTATATATCTAAGCAGGCGCATCTGGGTGAACTGTTCTTCCTGGAACCCAACGCCATCTATGAAGACGGTCTGATTCAGATATAGCCACCAAGGTTATCTCAGGCCAGATAAAACGGTCTCAACCTTCTTTCAGGCGGAGTCTCATCAGCTTATCTCATCATACGATAACATCCTCTATGACAAGTAGATAGAATGCTTATAATGCCGCTTATTGCTAACTTACCGCAGGATAAGAGTTTCCTTAACTGAGGTTAAGGATGGGTTTAGGATAGGTTAAGGAATTGAATCAGGAAGCCATGGAGGCTGGGTAATGAAGCAGGGGATAGCCATCCTGAGTTCAGGTTAAGGCAAGATTGATCGGTACGGACAAAAAAAGCGGATCATAAATGACCCGCTAAAGCTTTACAGGAAAGTACAATCAGGCTTCTTCGGCTTCTTCTTCGCCTTCGCAGCAGTTGTCCTGTGTTTCTTCTTCAGAATTCATCGGGCTCACTGTTACATCGACTGTGCACTTGGCAAGTTCCGGATAGAAATCTTCGATGTATTCTCTGGTCGTCGTCTCAATATCGGAGTGTTTATCAATGATCTCCTGGCTGAAGAGCACTTTGATAATCATGTTGCCAAGACCACTGGTGATATTGACTTTGGGCATCTCACCATAGACGTTGTTCAGGAATTCGGGTAATGATTTGGAGAGCTTAACGCTACCATTGACCCGCTTGTAGGCTTTGTAACCAAAATGAGCTGCTAAGGCTGTTCCACCAATTAACAGAAGGGACTTGAAGATCTTTTTCATAATCATTACCTCGTTGTTTATCTATAAATTGATTTAATTCTGCCCCAGCTTCGGGTTTGGTTATGAACCGGAGCGGCTATGCCTATTCCTTGCGAACCAACCGGATTGAGGCTGTATTCACTATGAGAAAAAACCACAATGCCTTGAATCTGGCTGAAGATAGTTCCTACGGAAGGATTGATATTGAGGTTTCCGCCAAAGCTATTGAGTACAATACTGCACTGGCCACTACCGTCGGTAACGGAAAAACGGCCTCGGGCAGATCTGTTTCCCAACGAACTGGCATTTATCACGCGCACCAGCACACTTTCATAGGCTTCAGATTCATCTGCCCCGGAAATCTGGGCTGTGCTTAAAGTAAGAGGCTGAGGTAAGGGATAGTTGCGGTCCAGGATGCGGATGGAGCTGATATCTTCAATGCAGGTCATTCCATAAGTTTCGGAGACGGTTCCGCTAAGCTGGAGATAGTCGCCGATCTGGACACTGTTTCTTCTTTCAGAAACCAGGATGGCACGATAGGGGCCGCCAATAGTCTCGCTCAGGATAAAACCACCGGTGCGATAATCCGTGGCGGTAACAACACCTTCCAAAGTGACTCTGCGGCCAACATATTGGGAGGGATAGGTATTATCGATGCCGGGATTGCCGGTGTATTGTATATCAAATATGGACACAGCTCCAAGGCTGGCTCCCAGAAGAGCCATCAGAGCTACGATCAATATGAGCTTATTCATTTTAAACCTCTCAGTACGCTTCTAATGTACAGGCAATAATATGTCAAGCAAAATCAGCCCCAAAATACATTCTTTTTTGGCATTTTTTCCACAAGAGTGGCTTGAGTGAGCTTGATCATACTATTCATACCAGTCTGGATAAGCATTACTGCTAGAATTTATAGTCCATCAGGAGCATGGTTTTATCTCCATTAAAGCCAAAAGACACCCTGCTGTTATCTCCCAGAGGGTAACGCAGGAAATCTATGGTGCTGATAAGGTGGTTGAGCACCAGAACGCCGGTGGCGATCTTGGAATAGTCCTTCAGATTCTTGTTGTAGATCCTGATCTTGTTGTATTCCCTGCGATTGGCCAGGGATTCCCATTGCCAACCGAGTTCTTCAGGATAGATGTTGGCATCGATGTATTGCTGTTGTGAGGCGGAATCATAAGGGTAAAGATCTCTGGCTTGCTGCCGGATCATGGCGTTGTAACCGCCTGCTTCATAACCACTGCTGCTGTATCTGCTGAGGTGGGAGTAGTAATCCTGAGAGTAGTCTCCGGGGCTGATGTGGGCGTAACGGATGGCATAGTCCACGTAATCCGTCTGACTGAGCTTCTGTTCGTTTGATAGAAAGAACAAGGTACCCCAAAGACCAATTTCTGCTCCAAGCATGGCATAGCCATAATCATGCCCCTTGGAAATCTGATAAGCACCGGGAAGACCGGCAGATAGCACAAATGCCCCGGCTCTATTCTGTCCAAACACGGGTATAATAGCTACCAGGACCAAAAGAAGGATGCTGAGTTGTTTCATGTCAAAAACCCATCTGATAATTTAGCATTAACCCCGTTTCACCACTGGGAGTGAGATAAAGGCGCTGCGCCTCGCCGGGGGGATTGATAAAGGCTACGTCTATAACGCTTAAGACCCGGTTAAAGATCATCAAACCGATGAAGAGATTCTTGAGGAGCTTGGTTTCCTGATAATCTGCCCGGGTGTTTCTGTACTTCTTCCATTGGATGTCGCTTTCCCAATTCCAGGATTCATCTTCGCCGTAGGTATTGGCAGCAAGGTACTCCTGATACATCTGAAGATAGTCATTGTAAGAGTACTCATCATTGGGTGTGAGGTAAAGCAGATAGTAGTTGCGAGCCAGCATCTCTTGTCTTTGGTTGAATTCATCACTGCTGCGATATCTCTGCATATCCTGCCAGAACCGATCATCCGGAGCGCTTTCAACTCCTGCATAGACTCTGGCCAGTTCGGTATAAGAGCGTTCCAAAGATCTGATCTCTGCAGAAGATTGCAGCATCATGGAGATACTCAGGAGGTCGGCGGTGAGCATTACTGCCCCACGGTTCACCTTCCCCAAGCTGATCTGTCCGCTGCCTGGCAAGATTGCAGACATTCCCACATGAGCTATCTTGGGCAAGCCGGCAAGTGGCAAGGACAAGCTGATTAGTAGGATAGCAGCAAGCAGTCGAGTCTGTTTCATTTCTCTAGAATCTATAGGAAAGGTTGAAGGTGGGGGTGATGCGATTTTCTCTGAGAGCAGTGTAGTAATTCATCTGAAAGGGGCTCTGGCTGAGAGACATTCTGTTCCGGTTTGAAGTAACTAATGCAGCATCAATGGCGCTGACCAGGTGGTTTGCGACCAAACCCAGAGAGACAAGCCTGGCGCTGGAGTATTCAGTTTCTGCATCTTGCCTCATGGATATGTATTCTTTGCGCATTTTAGAATTGGCTAAAGAACTGGCAGGCACCATGGCATTCATGTTCCCGGCATTGATATTGGCGATTGTGTGGTTGCCGAGCCATCTGGCATCGATACCTTCTCCGCTGAGCACAAAGGCATCACTGTATTCAGGAAGATCCAGCACAAAGGCTCCTTCGTCTGCCGCAAAGGTATGATACCAATCTGCCCAACCAAAGATATACTTGTTGTACTTACCGATATCCTCATAGAAATGCTGAGTGTCATTGTTATCTAAGCGGAAGAATGTCCCGTCGTAGACATCAACACTACTGTGGGCGATCAGGATGGCTTGTACATTGTTTTGATACTCACGGCGATATCTGGGGCCAGTGTAAGAGTAATCTCCAATCTGCTGGGTAATAGTCTCTCCATTGGCGTAGTATTCATAGTCATCTACTTTCTTATCACCTTCGTGATTGAAGTAAAGAATACCGCCAATCAGAGCAAGCTCTACTACAGGATAGATATAAGTCCGAATCATTGACTTATCGGCATAGAACTGACCTGCACCGGGTAAAATCATGGAAAACAGCATGGCTTTATGAGCGTCCTTCCTTTGATAGTTTACCTTAATCAGGTCGTCATTCTGGACAGGTTGGAAGCTGGAATTTGCACTATCAGGTTGTGAAGTTGTGCCGAATATCAAGTCTTCATACGATTGAGCCATCAGGCTTGCACAAGCAAGCACCAAAGCCAGTATGATAAAGCATGTTCTTTTCATTATGATACCTCTAGCTATTTCTCAATAGCAAATCTAATCGTTCTGTTCTGATCTCCACAGCGAACCTGTAGAATGTAGATACCTGAACTCAGGGTTCGAAGGTCTAGCTCCAGATCTCTGGGATTGGAAGAGCTTTCAGGGAATTCTATTCTCTGGATCAGGGCTCCAGATACATCATACAATGCATAATAGCCCTTCTCGTTGCTGTTCTCTATTCTTAATCTGCATAAACCAGTAGTAACAGGATTGGGGAAGATGTAAGCAGTTACCGGTAGTGAGGTGGGTATTGGGTTCGTTACAGAAGCTTGGAATACTCCGGTACTACCGTTACGCAATCCGCTCCAGATGATGGGGTTACCGTCTGTGGTACTGAGTGTTTTGATCTGTACTTTAGCTCCTCTGATGGGATAGTACCACAAGAGTTCCTGATTGGCTTCCTGCCAGTGTAGATAGTCTGTCCGGAACAGTTTGTCCCAGAACATGCCTTTATCCTTATGTATTTCTCCCATCTCACCAATCGCAATATATCCTCTGTCCTGAAGCGGATAGTAAAAAAGCTCATTACCGGAAAGCCTGAGAGCCTTTGGATGTGCCTGTGGCTCTATTGTGTGAGGGTATACTGAGCGTGGGAAACCTGGAAGCAGGCTGCCATCCAGGGTTATTGCGTAAGCATCGCTTCCTCTTCCAAAGAATATCACGGGAGCATTATCCCTCAAAGAAGCAAGACCCAATTGACTAACCAGGCTGCCATCACCAGTGAAGATCTTATTCAGGATTCCATTTGAAAAGGTATACACGTTCCCATGGTTGGAAGTAAGAATTAGTGTGAGCTCAGTACTGCTTGCATCCTGAAAGACCAAAGCTTCATAGAGACCAAAGTCTTCGGGGAGATCCAGACCACTCTGGATCACCAGATTAGTATCTATCAACAACAGCTTTCTGGGAATCAGAGCATAAATCATGTCGTCCCAAGCAACCATTGAACGTATACCGCCAAGCTCGGGATTTACCAGGGCTACATCATAATTCTGTATCTTGAAGAGACCGCCATAAGTGGCTACAAACAGGGCATTGTCAACAGCAAAAGGAATACTCGATAGACTATCAGGGAAGTTTATACTGTGCTCGTGGAAGACGTCGTTCTCCACGTCCAGGATGCTAATGTCTCTTTTCCCGGAAACAATAAGCTCTTCATATTGATCATTGAACTGGTTGGCAGTGATGATAGGCATATCCCCAGGAAGCGTATTGTGAGAGAAATCCCCCAGCATATTCAACCAGTATCCATCGGGATCGGGCTGACTGAGGTAAGTAAGCTTCCCGCTTTGTACCACAGGGATCTCATCACTAATGGAAAGACTGGTTCTAACGATGGGAGCAACTGCCAGGGACAGGCTATCGAAGAACACAGTCTGGCTTTTGTCAAAGAAAGCATCCTTGATCTTCAAGCTCATAACAGCAGAAGGATTTCCGATTTGCTCCAGCCAATTCTGTGCCGGCAAGCCATAGCTATCCTGCAGAGGTGGTTCTGTATTGGGACCAAAGCTTGGCTTCCAGGGAATCAACGACCAGTTAGTAAACAAGCCATCGGAGTTTAGAACCGGCTTATAGGCATGAAAATACTCATAGGGAGTTCCAGTCCAGAACCAGGAATACTCATTACCCAAATCCGGAAGATTATCTGCTTCAATGACCTCAACGCCTCGACGGCTGTATACTGTATTGACAGTATTATTATCAAAATTCGAAATCCACTCCCCACTTGGATAGCTTATCCCTTGGTTATAAAGGATATCTTCGTTGACACGCCAAGCCAGGATACCACCACCAATTGAGGAGTTGTCCGACTTCAGGAAAGAAGGAAGGAAGTAGTCATACTCATAGCTGGGTGTTTCACTGGGATCACCATCCGGACTGGGGTATAACACGACTCTGCCATCCAAATCAGTAATAACTGCAGGAATGCCGTCACCATCTGGATCAATGGAACGATTCTCCAGCAGAACATACTCTGTCTCAGACAGAGGAACCTTGATTATCTGTACTATAGGCTTGCCATCGGTGTTCTTCCGACTGCTGGCAGCAATGTTCAGATCATTGTCGAGTTGATACTCATTACTATCTTTCATGAGCCCTATCCGTCTGAACTCGTCTTCAAAAAGCAGAGCTCTGGAAAAAGCACCGGGTAAAGCGGGAAGGATGCCTTCAACTGCCACCCAGGATCCATCGTCCAGCGGTCCGGTCACCATTGTTCCGCTACCACCACTATCCATGATATCAAAGACGCCTACCATCGGTTGAAAGGTTCTTACATTGTAAAGATCCACCAAACCCAGGGAATGACCAAACTCGTGCGCTATCACAGAGTTCAAAGCACCATACCCGGATCTTACTGTCAAACCACCCGAATCATAGGTGCTGAAATCCTGTGAGATGGTGGAAGGAACATTGCAGGCGTAATAGATCTTATGTGCCCCCGAATCAACTTTCACAGCTTTATCTTCACTCACGTGGATGAAGAATGATGGCAGATCAGATGGGCTGTCTCCCAATACATCATGTTGCCAGTCCGATCCTGCATGAATAATCATGTAATGATTGTAGGCCCCAAAGTTGATTTCCGGGCTGCGGGAATCTGCTATCTCGAAGGATGATTGGAAATACTCCTCCACTCTGGAAACAAAGAGTTCTGAGCTTGCTCCCGGAGGGTTATAATAGGCCATGGGTTGAGGCAAAGTGTAGAAAGAACCATCCTGAGGATAGACATCGTATTGAAGATCAAGAGTTCCTGCGGAGGCCGCCAGATAATAATAGCGAAGAGCTTCCATATTGGCAAGGAAATACTCCCTGTCGTGAGGTGGACGCCCGATGCTGAACATATAGTCCGGATCATCTTCCAGGAAGAACTTGCCATTACCTGTGGTTTGAGGATTATCAGGTGTCTCTTCCTGAAAATCTACCAGTATGACCAAAAGTCTATCACTTCCATCTCCGGCTCTTCTCTGCTGCAGCTCAGCGGGGCTGGATTCCTCTCTCAAAAGAGAAGTATATGGATGCCGTCTGGGAGGACTAACCTTATCAAAACGATTTAGCCTCATCGATTCAGCCACAAGCTGAACCGCCAAGATCGTCAATAGGAAGACAAGCAGTTTCTTCATATTACAGATAAAAGCTTATGGGCTCTTGTGTTTGCGCTCCATATCGAAGAGCTTCAAACACAAAGAACCCACTTATATATGTATGTTTCAAGCTAGTTTCTTAGAATTCAAATCCCAGCGAGAAGATTTTATTATAATCGTTGATTAGCTTTCCACCCCAGATCAGGCCGAAATCGGCAGTAAGCTTGTAACGTTGGCTGAAGCTGTATTGGAAACCGGCTCCAAAGCTGGGTCCAGTCACTTCTCCGGCTTTATCATAGAAATAACCTGCTCTCATGGTGATGAGATCCAGATAGGTGTATTCTCCACCGGCACCGTAGATAGTTTCATCCATGTGTTCAAAGCCTGTGATGAATCTCTGGAAAAGCGGGTCTTCATTTGCCAGGATCTTGCTGGCTTCCACGCTCACCTTCATTCTTCCCATCTGAGAATCAAGAACCTGATATGCAGCACCCAAACGAATAGTCATGGGCAGAGGATCGGATTGAGCTTCATTTACGTAGGTCACATTGGGGCCGATGTTCTGGATTACTGCTGCGGCATCCAGACCTTCCAGTCCGGCAACATCCTTGAACTTACTGGCTAAATCAAAGGCATAACCAAAGGTCTTTCCTTCGGAATCTGTATTTCCTGTTCCAGGAGCAAGGTAACTATAGATTATCTTGAAGTTTCCACCCAAGCCAATCTTATCGGGAACCATTTCGTAGGCATAGCCCATGGCAAAGGCAGCTTCAAACGTATGGAATTCCCCCAGCTCGTTACCAACTTCATCCATCTGCATCTGCGTACCGGCATCCAACCAGGTAATATGGGCACCCAGGTTGCCAATACCGTCAAAGTACTGATTCCAGCCATAATACTGATGGAACATATCGTCAAAACCGGCTCCGGCACCTACCATCCATGGCATGTGAGTGGCAGTGAGCTGCGTCTTCCGGTTGAAGGCCATGGCTGCAGGATTCCACCATCCGGCATAGGCATCGTCTGCTATGGCAGTATAGGCACGTCCCATACCGTTTGCGCGAGCACCGGGTTCAAAGGTAAGGAAGAGCGGTGCAGCCTGGGAGATGGCGGAAAGCCCCAGGGGCGCTATTAATGCAATCATCAGGACTGCAGCTTGTATCATTCTTGTGTTGCGAAACATGGTACCTCCACAATTTGGATTTTTTTTCTGTATGCAGGCATCAGTAAATATAGCCTTCAATATGAATATGTTTAAATTCTAAACGGATTGATCCGGAAACCAAACGGTTCCGTGTTATCATGCCTTAAAGATAGCCCTAGGCTAACAAATCTTTCGTTCTGTCTCCTTAAGAATTGGTGCCGAAGGCCGGAATCGAACCGGCATGAGCTAATGCTCGGTGGATTTTGAGTCCACTGCGTCTACCAATTTCACCACTTCGGCACGCTATTGAGCATCCTTTTCCAGCTTAGTTCTGCTGTCAATAAAAAAAAGCACTCAAAGTGCCTTGTTTATTGATTTCTTTCCACGTCCTGCTATCCTCTTCCTAAGTCGATTCCTAAACCTATCCTTAACCCATCCTTAACCTCAGTTAAGGAAAAGCTTCTTATGCAATCAGTTATATAGCCAACAGACTGACTGAATCAGGTGGCTAATTGAGCAAGAAAAGAAGCCGGATGCAGCAATACATCCGGCTTGATAAGCAAGACTTTGTTATATTACTGAGGGCCTATAGCTCTAACTCTGAAGAAGGCCTTTGGCAATTCTGGTACGGGAATACTAATACTAAGCTGTCCAGTACTCATTCCCGGCATATCCTGCCAATCCGGAGATAACGGATCCGAAGCAATCTGAACAATATACAGACCTGCCCCAGGTACCATATCCCAGCTCAAGTTTAGGCTGCTGCCGTCTGAACTAAGAATCAATGATGGATTCTGGGGGGTGTCCAAATTGAATATATAAGTCTCGTAACAACCAAGATCCGGGGGATTGTCTCTGTGGTTACCCATTATATCCAAGCTAGCTTCAGCAAGGTTGGTACCTTTGTTTCTTGCCGGTGAGGCAGGGGAGATGATGAAAGTATCTGCCTCTAGAAGCGGATTCTCAAACCAACTATATTGGTCTCCAGTGGAAAGGTTCCAGGCCAACGAGTTACTGAAGAACTCTGTTCCCAATCTAACCAGATTATTAGCTGAGGAGTAGTAAAGATTGTGGGTATACTCACCAGAATCGAAATGGGATAAAGATTGGAAGTAGGCTGCCAGGCCTTGATCTGCAACGCATATATTGTTGAGGAACGAGATGTTGGAAGAGCTGCTATCGAAGCCAAAAGCCAGACTTTGCGAGTTCAGGGAACTATTGACCACTGTGTTATGGTAGGCTTGAACATTTCCAGTTCCGCTGATATAGAGGGTGCTTGTGGAATTTGGGCCGGTGCGAAGATAATTACTGAATATCCGATGTTCGCCGGAACTTCCCAAATTCGAAAGGTAGAGTGCTTGATTCCCATTCCCGGTGATGGAATTGGCGTTTACGATGGAATTGGTGATGCCCGTATTAAGTTGTAAGCCCATGTAGCGGAAATCGACTATCTCATTCCTTTCAAACGCCAGCTCTGTGATATAGCTGAAGTATGCAGCGTAATAGTTGTTCTCAAAGTGATTATCTTGAATAACCAAGCTGCCATCGGATTGCTGAGGAGCATAAGCATAGATTGACCAAGGATTGTTCATAAAATACGAATCCTCAATGCGAACATCCTGCAGTATGGCATTCCCGGAATAGAATGCAGTATTTTCCTGACTGTTAGTGGCGTTGGCCGGCACAACAAAGCTGCAATTGCTGATCATCAAATCTTCAGTATAGCGCAGAATCTTGATAATTCCGCAATAGGAAGGGTTAGTTGCCTGAAAAGCAATGTCGCGTATATTCAAGTTGTGGATGTTATTCAGGGTGAGAATGAAGTTTTCGTTGGCGGATGAGGCATTGTTCTTTACTATGGGAGCATTTTGATCTATTCCACCGACTAAATCAACACTGTAGAGGTGAGAGCCGGGAACATATGATAAAGTGGTCTTCGTAATGTATTCACCCGGATTGATCTGCAGAGCCAGGTTACCACTCAGTCCACGTCTTGTTAGGGCGGTAAAGGCTGTTGCCAGATCGGAATAGTCCGCTCCTGAACCAATTGTGATTGTTCCTGATAAGGGATCACCAAAATCCGGAACAACACTTGCCCCGAGATCAGCGGGATTGCCAAAAGGATTGCCGTCAATATCAGAATTATTGGTAGTGCTTGCTGCTTTATGCTTCAAATAGGAGCACTGAGCGTAGCCATCGCTATTTGGAAGTGGATTGGCAATATATCCTTGGGGATCAATTTCAGAGAGCAGTTCGGATTTACTCTTCAGCACTCCGTTAAGTGATACCATGTGTTTTGCACTGCTATACCAGGCATTGTTCTGAAAAAAGTAATCCGAGCAATTGGTAATCCTGGCAGCATATCCTCCCGAAGGGCTGGAAAAGACATTGTTCCAAAAGCTAGATAGCGTTACTGTATTGATGTCCAGAGCAGAGCCATACTCATTGTATGAGGCATTATCTGAAATGATTGTGTTGTGATTCAAGTATAGATGGCTGGAGTATGAGATACTTAAGGCTGTGGCAGACTGAGCGCTGGATTGATCGATGAAGATGATGTTGTTTATGATCTGAAATGCTTGGCCGAAATCTCCGTTGCAGTTACTGAGGCTGATTCCAATGTATGAGGAATACGATCCATACAAGCTGCTTTCGTGGATTCGATTATTCCGGATTTGCCCAGCTCCGCTTAGGTAGGACAAAGCCATGGCCTGATAACTGCCAGTTATAACATTACCAATGATCTGCACATCCACAGCTTTTTGCATGTTGACAGGGTACTTCACGTTGTTAAAATCGCAGTTGTTGATCTGTACGCTGCTGTAGCTCAATGTACCATAATAGGGGCCACTCATGGAGATGCCGTAGTTTCCGTCTGAGAAACTGCAGCTATCCACAACAAGGTTTGAGCCCTGGTTATCATAGGTATTTATAGCATTGCTATTGTTCTGAGTTCCTCCGCTGAGATCAAAATCACAATTCGAAATCAAGACATTATCACAACGACCATCCAGAACCAGATATGTGGCATAATTGTTATTGCTGGTTCTTTGCAGCTTTAAATTGCTGAGTGTCAAGCCATTTGTTCCAATTAGTTTAAACACATAGTTATCAAAATCCTGTCCCGGAGTGGGATCAACCACTATAACAGTATCATCCGATCCATTGATGACAGCTATGTCTGTCGGGTTAGTCTTTGGGAAATTCCTCATGCTAAGCTTGCCGGCGTAAATTCCGGAAGCGATCTGAAGAATAACGTTGCCGTTAGTTCCCCAGAGCTCAAGGTCAGCCAAAGCTGCGGTAATTGTTTGATAATCGCTGGAAGACTCACCCACTGTGTAAGTGCCGGCCAGGCGATTGTCTGTGATGGCTCCTTGCTGTTGATCAGCACCGATATCAAAGTAGTCGCCCCTGAGTTCGTAATCCATATCCTCCGTTATCTCAGCTCTAAACATGCCTGCCAACCGTAGCCAGGGGCTTTGTGTGTGCATATCATCAGAGAGGTGAGGATTGATGGACACAGAGTTTTGGTTCATATCCGGGTAACCCACAAGAGCTCCATCCAAACTGGTATAAGTATCAACAATCTTAAGGAGGTTAATTCCTTCTGTGTAGTAGCAGTTGTAGTCAATCAGTGTGGTAGGTGTGGGAGTGTGGTGAATTACTTCCAGAGCAAAACTCTCGGCAGATTGAAGGATGTTGTTCACGATCTCCACATTTGCGCCTAACTGATATGAATACATGGCCTGTGAGTTGGTTCCAGCAACACGTACGGAGTTGTTCAGAATGTTTATCATACTTCCGCTAACACTGATTCCACAAGCATTGCCTCCATTGAGGTCGATGACATTGTTTGCAATCATACTTCGAACCAAGCTGGGATCACTATCTTGATATAAGACAATGCCGGTTTTGGTGCCGGAGATTCTGTTATTGAGCAGGTAGCAGGATTTTGCCTGACTGATGCTAACAGCTGAGTTCCTTGCATTTGTAAAGCTGGAGTATTCCACACGTATGTTTGAGCATACTTGTCCAGAAATACTGTTGTATTGATTGTCAAAGCTTGATCCGACGATATCCCAACCACTTCCCCTTATTTCCATTCCGGTGCTATTACCCAGGAAGCTCAAAGAAAGAATATCCAGGTTATCTGCCTCGTAACCATAAGGAGTGGCAATGCCGGAGCCACTGGCTGTTACGGGTGCAATAAAGCTGCAGTACTTAACCTCAAAGTTTTGGTTGTAGCCCCGATTAAGTATCAGGTTCGAGTATGTTGTAGAAGTGGTTTCAAAAATCATGTTTCTCAATATTATGTGTGATACATGATTCAGGCTTAGGATAAAGTTATCTGCCTGTGTTTGCCCGGAGAATCTGAGGGTTGAATTGGGTATCTGAGCAGAATAAAGAGTCACTATGTTATCACTGGAAGCTCCCGGAATGGTGAAGAATTCCACTTGTTCTTCATAGAGAGGGTCAGTTAACAAGCCAGAGACGTTTCCTCCTACTCCTCTTTGGTGGAGCGCATCGGCAAATGACTGAATGGTGGGGAAAGTCTGTCCCAATCCGATGCTATATTGTCCGATCAAAGGGCTGTGGGTGGGATCTGAGCTGTACTCATGAGCTCCGATATCGCTATTGTCCGGATCACGGGGAAGATTATTGTAATCAACAGCAACTTCTGTTGAGGGGAAAATGTTATCGAGATACGCAGAGGAAGTTTGCAAGTCTTCTCCGAAGAGGCCGGGGAAGCAGCTTAGATTCTGGCATAGAGTCAGATCGTCATACTCGCCAATGGATGCATAATAGTCGTTTGACGATTTAACCAAGTAACGGCCTTTGGAATAGAGGTTGTTGTGTTCCATTATGTTTCTCTGCGAATAAGCAGGATCAATGGAGCTGATAATCACTGCTACTGCATCGCCGGAGGAGTAGAAGTGATTCTTGCGAATTCTGAGATCTGTACCACTGAAGCTTGCTGTAGCGATGAGATAGGTTTGGGTATTGGAATTCTGAATTGTGTTGTGGTATATATTCAAGCCTTGCGCATTAACGCTGAGACCATAAGAGCCAAAGACATTGATGATATTATTGTAGATATTAGCTGCAGGATTTGGATTGATGTATTCAACCTTGATGCCCGAATTGCAGTCTGTTACCTTGTTACGACTGATGTCAAAATCGCCTGTACAGGATGAGACATTCACGCCATAACTGGCCGAGACTATGTTGTTGCCTGCAATTCTGAGATTGTTCATTCTTTGTAAATTCATGCCAGTATAGTTTCCGGAAAATGTGTTGTTCAGAATCTCCCAGTCGCTGAAACTGTTAAGGTAGCTTGTGCTGTTTACGATAATCCCATAACCTCCATCGACTATGTTGTTCATGGCTATATACACATCATCAGCATCTGCTATGCCTGAAGCGGTGAAGTAAATGGCATCAGTGTATGAAGTGGGTGCATTGGGAACTCCCTGGAAAGTACAGCCAGTAATCTGCAGGTCGTCTGCATCGTTCTCTATTTGCAGAGCTCTTGAGTAAGTCCCAGTGGTTTCAAAATATAGGTTCTGCAACCTTATTCCTCTCACTCCGGCTATTCTTATTATGTAATTCTGGGTCGAAGAGGAGCTGGGATTGGTAAAAGTGGGGGTGTGTCCTAAGGCTGCTTTTACAGTCAGGTTGTAACCGTTGTCTGCATAGTCCAAAATAAAAGGACCGACATAACTCCCAGTGTTTAACAATAGTTCGCAGTCTCCTGTCAGTCCTTCATTGCTTAAAACTGTAAAAGCTTCTGAAAGAGTGGGGTAGTTCGCTCCATGGCCTCCCACACTATGTGTACCATCAAGAGCAAGTAAGCTAGCTGCATTCATCAGTAAGCAGGCGATTAAAAGATAACGCATATCAAGAACCTCATTTTCCATATTCAGAATTTAACTTCACATTCAGATTGTAAGAAATCCATTATCCCCTATTCTAGAGTCTATTCTGTAGTCAAGACTAATTATCAGGATACAAGTCATTTGTTGGGCTTAGTTGTGGATTCTTGAAACAGGCCTGATAATGAATAATTATCATATAGCACACGTAATAGTATGACGTGCAGTGGATTTACTCTGTGCAGTCTATTTGTCGAATGCTTGTTGTATTATGTCAAACTATGTGGCGCATTTTCCAATATCATGGATCTACGCCTCTATTTTTACTCTTGGATGTGTTCCGAAGACCACAAAGACCACCAGAATCATGCACAGGAGGCGTTGATTTTGTGGAAAATACTTGACGATTGGACTATGTTTTATAAAAATGCTAAGTTGCCTTGGCCTTTAAACGATGTATGCTCAGCAGATCGAATGACGAGGCTTGGGTCATCACATAGAATAATAATGGATAGATATGAAGGATAATAAAATACTACTATGCGTCAGCGGTGGAATCGCTGCTTACAAAGCTATAGATTTGGCCAGCCGGCTGGTTAAGCAAGGTGCGCAGATAAAGACTATTATGACTGAGTCTGCTTTGAAACTTGTAGGCCAGGTGAACTTCTCTGCCATTACGCATGGGACAGTTCATACCGAGCTCTTTGGAGACAATGATCCGATTCCTCATATAAACTTGGCAGACTGGGCAGATATCATTGTGGTTGCTCCGGCTACAGCCAATACGATTGCCAAAGCAAGCTATGGCTTGGCTGATGATTTACTCTCTTCTTGTTTGCTGGCGGCAACTGCTCCTATCCTGTGGATTCCCGCTATGAACGTGCATATGTATGAGAATCCGGCAACTCAGCAAAACATAG
Organism: Candidatus Cloacimonadota bacterium; assembly: GCA_029567705.1. Taxonomy (GTDB): domain Bacteria; phylum Cloacimonadota; class Cloacimonadia; order Cloacimonadales; family Cloacimonadaceae; genus PHBP01. The sequence goes on along the minus strand of JAKPXC010000040.1, from coordinate 699 downwards.
AGCGACTGCACCAGCGGGGTCACCTCTTCCTGGAGCCGGAAAGTGGGCTCCTTGCCTGTGGATATGAGGGGAAGGGGAAGTATCCTCCCAATGAGGAGATCGTCTTTGCTATCGAGACATATTTGAATCTCAAGCCTGATCTTTATGGTAAGAAAGTATTGATATCTGCCGGTTCCTGCCGGGAAATGATAGATCCCATGCGCTGCATCACCAACCTCTCAAGTGGCAAGATGGGAGTGGCTTTGGCAAGAGCGGCAGCTCTTCGGGGAGCTTCCGTAACGCTGGTCTATGGCGGAATCAGTGTAGCAATACCGCACTATCTCTCAAAAGCCATTCACACAGCAGATTCCGAAAGTATGTCTGCATCTGTTTTGAGAGAAGCACAAGATAAGGACTGGATAATCATGGCAGCAGCAGTATCGGATTATAAGCCTGTCAAAACCTCATTATCCAAGCTTAAAAAACAGGATACTCTCAGCTTAGAGTTGCACAAGACCCTTGATATTCTGGCTCAGCTAGGCAAGGATAAAAAGCCGGGGCAGATACTGGTGGGTTTTGCGGCAGAAACGGATGAGCTGATAACTAATGCAAAAAAGAAGCTTAAGGCCAAGAACCTAGACTTGATCATAGCCAATCATCTTAGTGTGGTGGAGCAAGAGTGCACCACAGCTACAGCAATAGACAGACATCAAACGCATG